>NZ_MUOA01000045.1:0-122178 GCF_002001065.1 Pseudomonas sp. A25(2017)
ATATTCCCCGAACCCCACCCCCGGCGAGACGCAGACCTTGGCTTCGGCCAACAGCTTCTTGGCAAACTCCAGTGAGCCCAGGTGGGCATAGGCCTCGGGAATCTTGGCCCAGACGTACATCGACGCCTTGGGGTTTTCCACCATCCAGCCCAGTTCATGCAGGCCCTTGACCAATACGTTGCGGCGCTGGCGGTACTGCTCGGCGATGTCGCGCACGCATTGCTGGTCACCTTCAAGGGCGGCGATGGCGGCCACTTGCAGCGGGGTGAAGGTGCCGTAGTCGTGGTAGCTCTTGATCCGTGCCAGGGCGTTGACCAGTTCCGGGTTACCTACCATGAAACCGATACGCCAGCCGGCCATGTTGTAGCTCTTGGACAGGGTGAAGAACTCCACCGCGATGTCTTTCGCGCCGGGCACCTGCATGATCGACGGGGCTTTCCAGCCGTCGTAGACGATGTCGGCGTAGGCCAGGTCGTGGATCACCAGGACGTCGTACTGCTTGGCCAGGGCGATGACCCGTTCGAAGAAATCCAGCTCCACGCACTGGGCGGTGGGGTTGGAGGGAAAGCCCAGGATCATCATCTTCGGCTTGGGAATCGAGCCGCGGATGGCCCGCTCCAGTTCAGCGAAGAAATCCACCCCAGGCACCAGCGGCACCGAACGCACTTGGGCGCCGGCGATCACCGCACCGTAGATGTGGATCGGATAGCTGGGGTTGGGCACCAGCACCGTGTCGCCCTGGTCCAGGGTTGCCAGCATCAGGTGGGCCAGGCCTTCCTTGGAACCGATGGTGACAATGGCTTCGGTTTCCGGGTCGATGTCCACCTCGTAGCGGTCCTTGTACCAGCGCGAAATGGCGCGGCGCAGGCGCGGGATGCCTTTGGAGGTGGAATAGCCGTGGGTGTCTTCCCGCTGGGCGACGGTGACCAGCTTTTCCACGATGTGCGGGGGCGTGGCGCCGTCGGGGTTACCCATGCTCAAGTCGATGATGTCTTCGCCGCGCCGACGCGCAGCCATCTTCAGCTCGGCAGTGATATTGAATACGTAAGGGGGGAGTCGATCGATGCGCGCAAAGCGGCGCGGCGAACCTTGTTCGGCCATTGTTGCCTCGAGGTACGTGAGCGCCCGGAACCGTCCGAGCGACGTTGGCCACTGCGGTGGCCTGCGGCGAAAGATAATCGGGCGGATGTCGGATTGTCCAGTAGCCGCGCGCAACTATTTTCGACGACACTGTCGACCTTGCCACGCAGCCATCAACGCCGGCTGCGGGCAGTTGAATTCGCTGTAGCCCAATCGAACGGAATGAATGATGGAATTTTCCAGCGGTTTCCTGCTGAGTCTCTCCCTGTGCCTGGACATTGGCGTGGCCAATATCGCGATGATCACCCTGGCGATGCAGCGCGGTTACTTCCAGGGTTTCGCCCTGGGCCTGGGCACCTGCGTAGGCGATCTGGTCTATGCCGTCCTGGCCCTGGCCGGCATGACCGTGCTGCTGCAATACGAGGCGGTGCGCTGGGTGCTGTGGGTCGGTGGCTCGGTGCTGTTGCTGTATTTCGCGGCGAAGATGATCCACTCGGCGATCTATCACAGCGCCGTGCTCGCCGAGGCCGGGGAGGTGCAGGGCAACTCCTCGCGCCAGGAGTTCTTTCGCGGGATTTTCCTGGCCATGTCATCGCCCAGTGCCATCCTCTGGTTTGCAGCGGTGGGCGGCACACTGATCGCGCGTTCGGGTGGTGGCACCTTGCTCAGCTCGGCGCTGTTCCTCAGTGGTTTTCTCTGCGCCGGGTTGTTGTGGTGCGCGGCCCTGTGCCTGGCGGCAACCCAGGGCGGTAAATTGTTGGGGGATAAACTGCTGCGTTACTCCTATTGGGCATCCGCCGCGATCTTCTGCTATTTCGCGGTGTACGTGATCGTTTCTGGCTACAACGAGTTTGTAGGAAAAGCCGTCACCAGCGCCTTCCCCGGAATCTGACCAGCGAAACGGCCCTGGCAATCACCGTTTGGCTTCTATACTGCCAAGCCCGACTTCACGTTTGCTGGAGTGTTGCCGAATGGAAAAGCACAAACGCGATTACACAGCCGAACCACGCTTTGAACAGGGACGTTTTCAGCTTATCGCCGGCTTTGGTGCTCGGTTTACTCAGGACACTGCCCAGGACATCCCTTTGCTCTGGGAAAAGTTCCTGCCCTGGCTCGGCAAGGTGCCAGGGGAGAAAGATGAAGTGACCTACGGCGTGTGTTGCAACCCGGACGGGAAGGGTGGGTTCGAATACATCGCTGGCGTGGAAATCAGCCGGCTCGACGATCTGCCGGAGCAATACCGCTGGATCGAAATCCAGCCTGGGTATTACGCCGTCTTCGAACACAAGGGGCCGTTGAAACAACTACCGGACACGTTCCAATACATCTGGAACGAGTGGCTGCCACATTCCGGTCATACAGCCGCCGAGCTGCCGGAGTTCGAGCGCTACAGCGAGGATTTCAACCCCAGGACCGGCGAAGGCACCCTGGAGATCTGGATCCCGCTCAAAAGTCCAGGCGCCGTGTAGGAGCTGCCGAAGGCTGCGATCCTTTGATCTTGGCTCTAAGACTTGATTGGCTGTGGAAAGATCGCAGCCTCGCTTCGCTCGACAGCTCCTACGGGGGCAGGTGTCAGAACGCCAACCCCATCCGCCGCTCGTAACCGATGCGGCCCTTGTAGGCTTCGCCACTGTCGACCCAGCCCAGCCGGGTGTACAGGCCGATGGCCGAGTCGTTATCGGCGTCAACCGACAGTTCCAGCCCGCGGATTTCCGGCCAGGCGGCTCGCGCCACGGCGGGTAGCGCCTGCAGGCAGGCCTTGCCATAACCTTTGCCCTGGGCCCGGTGATCGACTTGCAGGGCATGCAGGGTGGCGCTGTGTTCATTGGCCCAGGCGGGCAGCACCGGAGGGCGCTTGAGCAGCAGGAAGGCCACCGGCACCTCTTCAGCCAATAGCGCAAACCCTTTGACCCCGGGGCCGGGCTTGGACAGCAGCGTGTGCAGGGCACCGTGGATATCGCCAGCGAACTTGATCTGTTCGGGGTGGATTTCGATCGCGGTGACCTGTTCGCGTTGCAGCGGGGTCAGGTCTTCGTAGGGTACGAGCTGAGCGGTCACAAGAACGTCCGTTGTTTGTCGGCAGAATAGGACCTGGATTCTAGCGAATTTTTTTCTTTGAATTATTTTTGTTGGGTTGTCGATTCGCTGTTTCTCCAAACGACAAAGGGTGTCTTCAACAAAAAACTGCGGAGAATCACCATGAATACCCAAGCCACTGAAACTGAAATCCAGGCCCTGATCGACACCTATCGCCAAGCGGTCATGGCCAAGGACGTTGAAAAGGTCATGGCACTCTATGACGAAGACATCGTCTCGTTCGATGCCATCCAGGCCTTGCAATTCAAGGGCAAGGTCGCTTACCGGGCCCATTGGCAAGCCTGCATGGAAATGTGCCCCGGTCCGCACAAGTTCGACTTCCATCAGGTCAAGATTACCCCGGCCGACAACATCGCTTTTGCCCACTGGCTGGCCTATTGCGGCGGCACCAACGAAAAAGGCGAGGAACAGGCTTGCTGGATGCGCGTGACGGCCTGCTACCAGCGTGTAGCCGGGCAATGGCGGATCGTCCACGAACATTGGTCCGCACCGTTCGACCCAATGGCCGGTACGGCGCTGTTCGACCTGCAGCCCTGATCGTCGGTTTTTTCGCCGAGCACCATTCTGCCGTCCATAGTTGATCAGTCCGATCACGGAGCCTCCCATGAAGTACCTATGCCTGGTGTATAGCAACGAACACACGCTACACAACTCGCCCGACAGCCCGGAGGACGCCGAGTGCATGGCCTATGCCGAATCGATCCAAGGCAGTGGGCGCATGTTGGCCGCCGAGGCCCTGGAGTCGGTACAGACCGCCACCACGGTACGCATGCGCGGCGGCAAGCTGTCGATCACCGACGGTCCGTTCGCCGAAACCAAGGAGCAACTGGCGGGCTTCTACCTGATCGATGCCAAGGACCTCAACGAAGCCCTCCAGGTCGCCGGCAATATCCCGGCGGCCCGGGTCGGCTGCGTCGAAGTGCGACCGGTACGCCAACTGAACCCCTGAACAACAAATACAAACAGGACTTCACTCATGAACCTTGCAACTGCCCCTTACGCGTTATCCATCAGCCGAGTGATCGATCCCCCGTGCCAGAAGGTTTTCCGCGCCTGGACCGAGCCGGCCTTGCCGGTCCAGGGGTGGGGCCCCCAAGGCATGTCCGACTGATGTCGGCCGAAACGGTCAAGGCGCGGGTCGAGCAGGTATATCGGCAAGACTCGCGGCGGATCCTGGCGACACTGATTCGTCTGTTGGGGGACTTCGACCTCGCCGAAGAAGCCATGCACGAGGCCTTTTTCATTGCGGTCGAGCGCTGGCAGCGCGACGGTGTGCCGGACAACCCGCGGGCCTGGCTGGTGTCTGCCGGGCGTTTCAAAGCCATCGACAGTTTGCGCCGGCGTGCGCGTTTCGCCGCGTCCCGGCCGATGTTGATCGCCCAGCTCGAAGCGCTGGAGCAGGGCCAGTGGAGTGACGAAGACGTGGAAGACGATCGCCTGCGGCTGATTTTCACCTGTTGCCACCCGGCCCTGGCGGCGGACGCCCAGGTGCCCCTGACGCTGCGGGAAGTCTGCGACCTGACCACCGAGCAAATCGCCCGGGCTTTCCTCGCCGCCCCGGCGGCCATTGCCCAGCGTATCGTGCGGGCCAAGGCGAAAATCCGCGATGCCAGGATCCCCTACCAAGTGCCGTCTCGCGCGGAACTGCCGGAACGGCTGGACAGCGTGCTGCGGGTGATCTACCTGGTGTTCAACGAGGGTTATTCGGCCACGATGGGCGCCGAGCTGACCCGCGAAGACCTGACGCGCGAAGCCATCCGCCTCGGGCGCCTGCTGATGGAGTTGCTGCCCGAGGCTGAGGTCATGGGGTTGCTGGCGTTGATGCTGCTGCACGAATCCCGGCGCCCGGCGCGAACGTCATCGACCGGTGAACTGATCCTGCTGGATGAACAGGCGCGATCCTTGTGGGATGCCGAGCTGATCGCCGAGGGCTGCACGTTGGTGGAAGCCGCGCTGAAAACCCGGCGGTTCGGGCCGTACTGCCTGCAAGCGGCGATTGCGGCGGTGCATGCCGAAGCACCGACGGCGCAGGAGACCGACTGGCCGCAGATCGTCGGGCTTTATGATGTGCTGTTGCGGGCCGTGCCGTCACCGGTGATCGAACTCAACCGCGCCGCCGCCCTGGCCAAGCGCGACGGACCGGAAGTCGGCTTGCGCCTGGTCGAGGCGATCCTGGGGCGTGGGGAATTACTCGATTATCACCTGGCCTACTCGGCACAGGCGGAGTTCTGTCGTCAACTGGGGCGATTGGACGAGGCGAGGGCGGCGTATCGACGCGCGCTTGAGTTGACACAGCAATTGCCGGAACGGCGGTTTATCGAAGGGCGGCTGGCGGGGTTGCAGTGATGACCACAAGCGACGAAATTCCTGTGGGAGCGGGCTTGCTCGCGAAAGCGTCGGCACAGTCAACATTGCTGTTGCTTGACCCACCGCTATCGCGAGCAAGCTCGCTCCCACAGGTTTTGTGGCTTGGCTGGCTGCGTTAATCCGCTTCAGCCCGCCGGCGTTGATCAGAACTCGTGATCAGCGCTGTCCGGGTTCAGGTCGCTGATGCCCAGTTTGCCCGCAGCCTGTTCGATCGAACCGGTCTGCTTGACCAGTGCGGCGATGGCGTCGCGCACGATCTGGTTACCCGCGGTGTTGCCGGCGGCGATCAGTTGGTCGTAGTGCTCACCCTTGTTGGCGTGATCGACCATGACCTGGATCTTGGCCTCGGTGTCGGCCAGGTCGGCCTTGAGCGCGGTGTCCGCGGCCGGATCGGCCTTGGCGACCAGGGACGACAGGCTCGCACCGGTCATCTTGGTGCCGTCTACACGGGTGTATTCGCCCAGGTACACGTTACGCACGCCCTTGGCATCGTAGAAGTGCGAGTTATGAGTGTTGTCGCTGAAGCAATCCTGCTCGTCTTCTGGCGAGTTGGCTTCCAGGGACACCTTCATGCGCTCGCCCGCCAGTTCACCCAGGGACAGGCTGCCCATGCCGAACAGCATCTTGCGCAGGCCGCTTTCGCCTGGCTCGGCTTCCAGGGTGGCGCGGTAGTTGTCGGCCACGTTCGGCTTCCAGTTGCCGACCATCTCTTCCAGGTCGTTGACCAGCAATTGAGTCACGGACTTGAGGTAGGCACGACGACGGTCGTTGTGGCCGCCGGTGGCGCCGGCACCTTGCAGATAGTCGGACGCCGGGCGGTTGCCGGCACCCGGGCCGGTGCCGTTGAGGTCCTGGCCCCACAGCAGGAATTCGATGGCGTGGTAGCCGGTGGCGACGTTGGCCTCGGAACCGCCCAGCTCGTTCAGGCCGGCGAGTTTTTCCGCCGTGATGTCTTTGACGTCGACCTTGTCTTCGCCGACCTGGACTTCGGTGTTGGCGATGATGTTGGCGGTGGCGCCCGGGTTACCCAAGGCGTGCTCGTAGGATTTGTCGACGTAGTCGATCAGGCCTTCGTCCAGCGGCCAGGCGTTCACTTGGCCTTCCCAGTCGTCGATGATGGTGTTGCCGAAGCGGAACACTTCGCTTTGCAGGTAAGGCACGCGTGCGGCGACCCAGGCAGCCTTGGCGGCTTTCAGGGTCTCGGCGTTCGGCTTGGCCAGGAACGCGTCGACGGCGGTTTGCAGGGTTTTCGCCGTGGATTCGGCATCGCTGTAGACGGCATAGACGATGTCGGCGTAGTGCGCGACAACGGCCTTGGCGGCAGCTTCGTCGACTTTGCCGGCAGCAGCAGGGGCGACCGGTGCCGCGGTGCTGGCGGCAGGCGTTGGCGCTTGCGGCGCGGCGGCCTTGTCTTTGCCTTCGCCGCAACCGGCGAGGGAAATAGCGATGGCCAGCAGACTGGCGGTAGCCAGGGGCATACGAATCATGGCGAACATCCTGCTTCGGTGATGGATGGGACAGGCGCGAGGGTGCGCAAAAACTGCGACATAATGCGAAAGATTTGCATTATGTGTAAAGGGTTGCAGGTGTAAATATTTCTTATTTAATGATGGGAGATTGCCGCCTTCGGTAGCGTCTGTAGGAGCTGCCGAGCGAAGCGAGGCTGCGATCTTTCCCCAAACACTTGAGTCTCAAGCGAAAGATCAAAAGATCGCAGGCTTCGCCAGCTCCTACAAAGGCTTGGCGCTCGGGGGGAGTTAGATAATGGAAACCTTGCTGCGCTCGGCCTGCTTCAGGTAAAGGCCCAATTCCCGTGCCGGCAGCGGTTTGCTGTAGTAATACCCCTGACCTTCGTGGCAGCCCTCGGCGATGATGTAGGCTTCCTGCTCGACCGTCTCGACGCCCTCGGCAATGACCTGCATGCCCAGGCTCTTGCCCAACTGGATGATGGCCCGGACGATGGTGGCGTCGTCCTCGTCGTCGAGCAGGTCCTGGACGAAGCTCTTGTCGATCTTGATCTTGTCCAGCGGCAGGCTCTTGAGGTAGCTCAGGGACGAATAGCCGGTCCCGAAGTCATCGATGGCAATCAGCGCCCCGGAGCGGCGCAGGCTCAACAAATGCTGGGCTGCGGTGGTGATGTCTTCCATCAGGCCGGTCTCGGTGACTTCCAGCTCCAGGCTGCGCGGCGGCAGCCGGTACATTTGCAGGAGATTGTTCACCACCCGCGGCAGTTCGGCGTGGTGCAGTTGCACCGTGGAGAGGTTGACTGCCATGCGCAGGTCGAGGAAGCCCTGGTCGTGCCATTCGCGCAGTTGCTTGCAAGCCTGGTCCAGCACCCACTCACCGATGGCGATAATGGTGCCGTTCTGCTCGGCCAGGGGAATGAACAGGTCCGGCGGCACCAGGCCGTGCTCGGGGTGGTGCCAGCGGATCAGGGCTTCAGTGCCCACTACTCGTAGGTCGCGGTAGCTGATCTGCGGTTGGTACACCAGGGTGAACTGCTCACGGGCCAGGGCCTCGCGCAAGTCTTTCTCCAGTTCGCGCCGGCGACGCATCTCGCTGTCGACGCTGGCAATGTAGAACTGGTAGCGATTGCGCGAGCGGCTCTTGGCCAGGGTCATGGTCTGCTCGGCTTTCTGCAACAGCTTTTCGGTACTGTCGCCATCCTCGGGGAAAAGGGTGATGCCGATGGTGGCCCGCAGGCGGATTTGCTGATCGTCGATGGCGAACGGCGCTTCCAGGTCATCAAGAATGCTCTGGGCCAGTTCGGCGGCCTCGTAAGGCTGTTCGATGTCGGCCTGGACCAGGGCGAACTGATCGCCCCCCAGCCGCGCCAGTGCGCCGAGCCGGCCGCTGTGGGCCCGCAGCCGGTCGGCCAGGGCCAGCAGCAGCTGGTCGCCGGTCTGATAGCTGAACTGTTCGTTGATGCCCTTGAAATCATCCAGCCCCACACACAGCACCGCCACCCGGCGTTGCAGGCGCCCGGCGTCCACCAGGATCTTGTCCAGTTGCTGTTGCAGCTGCTGGCGGTTGGGCAGGCCGGTGAGGAAGTCGTACTGGGCCATGCGCAGCAGGCTGTTTTCCGCTTCGTGGCGCAGGTGCGTGTTGCGCTCGATGGATTCGAGCAGTTGATTGGCCGTATTGATCCACAGGCCCAGCTCGTTTTGTTCGTGGCCGCGCAACTGCGGGATCTTGTGTGCGCTGGGGCGATCGGGGTTGATTTCGGTCAGGTGCTGGATGATCCGCGACAACGGCCTGGTCAGCAGCCAGTGATAGACCAGGTACAGCACCAGGCCCATGGCCAGGGCCCGCAGCATCCCGGAGATGAAGATGATCACCGAGCTGACGATGAAGCCCTCGCCGTAGGTGGCGGTGTCGAGGGTAATGCTCAGGTCACCGTAATATTCGCTGTAGGGCCCGCGTCCCACCAGTTGCGTGGTGAACGTGCGTTCCTTGCCCAGGATCAGGTCGGTCAGCCAGCGGCTTTCGGAGTGCTGCAAGGGCCGGGTTTTTTCGGCGAGCATGGTTTCGCGGGGATGGCCGATGGAAGCCATGCGTACGGCTTCGTCCTGGAACAGGCCCTCGATCACTTGCATGCCCATCTCCCGGTCCAGGCTGTAGACGGCCTGGGTCGAAGGATCGCGGAACATGTCGAGGATCCGTTGGGCGTCACTGGCGACGGCCTGGTTGGTTTTGTAGGCATCGAACACGATCTGGGCGCAGCTCAAGACCATGCCAACGATCAATGCCGAGAGGAGCACGACCCGGAGCAACTTCACAGACAAGCTGTTCTTGAGTTCCAGCTTCAAAGAGTGGTTCCTTGTTCCGTGCGGGTAGCGTCAAGTTGCCATGAGTATTGGCAATCCTGTGATGTCAGTCAAAGGGACAATCAAACACAAGGGTTTTCGCTTGAAACCTGACCGATGTACGTTTTTTCCAGAGTGATTGCTCTACGACCATTGTGTCGGTTGGAAGGCGCCGCAACTTGAGGCCTCCAGGGATTTTTTCTTGGGTTCCGGACGCGAGGTATTTTGTTTGCACTCAATTTTGCCGCGCAAAAAAAACCCGGCACGGCGCCGGGTTTCCTTTGTCTGGCATCGAGCTTAGGCAGTGAAGGCTTTGCCTTCGAACTGCTCGGCGACGAATTTCCAGTTGACCAGGTTCCAGAACGCTTCGACGTATTTCGGACGAACGTTGCGGTAGTCGATGTAGTAGGCGTGTTCCCAGACGTCGCAGGTCAGCAGCGGGGTGTCGCCGCTGGTCAGCGGGTTGCCGGCGCCGATGGTGCTGGCCAGGGCCAGGGAACCGTCAGCCTTTTTCACCAGCCAGCCCCAGCCGGAACCGAAGGTGCCGATGGACGTCTTGCTGAATTCTTCCTTGAACTTGTCGAACGAACCGAAGGCCGCATTGATGGCTTCAGCCAGCGCGCCGGTTGGTTGACCGCCGGCGTTTGGCGCCAGGCAGTTCCAGTAGAAGGTGTGGTTCCAGATCTGAGCGGCGTTGTTGAAGATACCGCCCGAGGAAGTCTTGACGATTTCTTCCAGGGTCTTGCCTTCGAACTCGGTGCCAGGCACCAGGTTGTTCAGGTTCACGACATAGGTGTTGTGGTGCTTGTCGTGGTGGTATTCCAGAGTCTCTTTGGAGATGTGCGGCTGCAGTGCATCGTGTGCATAGGGCAGAGGCGGCAATTCGAAAGCCATGGTGATTCTCCTAATCAGGTCAGTTGCGGTGAGCGCAAGGCCGATCACGGGCGGCCAGACTAGCGCCGGGGAGTTTGTACTCTTTGCGGCGCAGGAGTCGGATCATAGCACTGGGGGTGCGGCATAACCACGCAACAACTGTGTGGAATAGAGGTTCCAGAGCGGTTTGGAATAATCAGCCGTTGACGATCAATTGCACCGCCACGGTCAACATCATCACTGCCACCAACAGGTCCAGGATCCGCCAGGTGCTTGGACGGGCCAACCAGGGGGCCAGCCATGCCGCGCCGATGGCCAGGGTGAGGAACCACAGCAGCGAGGCACTGGCCGCGCCCACGACATAGGCACCGGGTACGCTCTGCTGGGCACCGAGGGAACCGATCAGCAGCACGGTGTCGAGGTAGACGTGGGGGTTGAGCAGTGTCACCGCCAGGGCGCTGAGCAGCACCGCCCGCAGCGAGCGCACGGCCTGGTGCTCACCTTGTTGCAGGCTTTGCTTCGAACAAGCCCGACGCAACGCCTGGCTGCCGTACCAGAGCAGGAAAACCGCGCCACCCCAGCGGGCAATTGCCAGCAACATCGGGCTCTGGGCCAGCAGCGTTGCCAGTCCGAACACGCCAGCGGCCACCAGCAGTGCATCGCAGGTGATACACAACGCGGCTACCGGCAAGTGATGCTCGCGGCGCAGGCTCTGGGCCAGCACAAACGCGTTCTGCGCGCCGATGGCCATGATCAGCCCGAGGGCTACCAGCAGTCCGTTCACATAACTTTGCCACATGATTTTTTCTCCCCATCGATACCTGAATGCTGGCCATTCTCCGGTGGCAAGCTGTATAAGAAAAACCAATCCTGCTGATTGCTCATTAGGAAAACTGATGTTCGATTACAAATTGCTCTCTGCCCTGGCTGCCGTGGTCGAGCAGGCCGGTTTCGAGCGCGCGGCCCAGGTGTTGGGTTTGTCGCAATCGGCCATTTCCCAACGGATCAAACTGCTGGAAGCGCGCGTTGGCCAGCCGGTGCTGGTGCGTGCCACGCCGCCGGCACCCACGGAAATCGGCCGCCGGCTGCTCAATCACGTGCAGCAGGTGCGTCTGCTTGAGCGCGACCTGCAAAGCCTGGTGCCGGCCCTGGATGAAGAGGGCCTGCCGGAGCGTTTGCGTATCGCCCTGAATGCCGACAGCCTGGCGACCTGGTGGGCGGCGGCCGTGGGCGATTTCTGCGCCGAGCAGCATCTGTTGCTCGACTTGGTGGTGGAGGACCAGACCGTTGGCCTCAAGCGCATGCGCGCCGGTGAAGTGGCGGCATGTGTCTGCGCCAGCGAACGCCCGGTGGCTGGCGCCCGCAGCGTGTTGCTGGGGGCGATGCGTTACCGGGCGCTGGCCAGCCCGGGGTTCATCGCCCGGCATTTCCCCGACGGCGTGCGGGCCGATCAACTGGCCCGTACGCCGGCATTGGTGTTTGGCCCGGATGATTTCCTGCAGCACCGCTACCTCGCGTCCGTGGGCGTGGAGGGCGGTTTCGAGCACCATCTGTGCCCCTCGTCCGAAGGTTTCATTCGTCTTGCTGAAGTCGGGCTCGGCTGGGGGCTCGTGCCGGAGCTGCAGGCGCGCGAACAGCTGGAGCGCGGCGTGCTGGTGGAATTGCTGGCAGATAAACCGATCGATGTGCCGCTGTACTGGCATCATTGGCGCAATGGCGGGCAGTTGCTTGGCTTGTTGACCGAACAGTTGATCCGCGCCTCCCGGCAGTGGCTGGTGCCTTGGGAGGCGCCGTAGACGTCAAGCTGCAGGTAAAAGCGGCGCACAGATAAATTTGCAGGTTGTAGCGCGAGGCTCGTAACCGCATTTCTTAGGAGCATTCATGAAAATTCTGGTCACCGGCGCGAGCGGCTTCATCGGCGGGCGCTTTGCGCGTTTCGCCCTGGAGCAAGGCCTGGATGTACGGGTCAACGGTCGCCGGGCCGAGAGCGTGGAACACCTGGTGCGTCGCGGTGCACAGTTTGTCCAAGGGGATCTGAGCGACCCGCTGCTGGCCCGGGATTTGTGCCTGGATGTCGAGGCCGTGGTGCACTGTGCCGGCTCCGTGGGGCTTTGGGGTCGCTACCAGGATTTCCACCAGGGCAATGTCCAGGTCACGGAAAATGTTGTCGAGGCCTGCCTCAAGCAGAAGGTGCGCCGCCTGGTTCATCTGTCCTCGCCGTCCATCTACTTCGACGGTCGTGACCACCTTGGGTTGACCGAAGAACAAGTCCCCAAGCGTTTCAAGCACCCTTACGCGGCCACCAAGTACCTGGCCGAGCAGAAAGTCTTCGGCGCCCAGGAGTTCGGCCTCGAAGTGCTGGCCCTGCGCCCGCGTTTCGTGACCGGTGCCGGTGACATGAGCATTTTTCCGCGGCTGTTGAAAATGCAGCGCAAGGGGCGCCTGGCGATTGTCGGCAACGGGCTGAACAAAGTGGATTTCACCAGCGTGCAAAACCTCAACGAAGCGCTGCTCAGCAGCCTGCTGGCGACCGATTCAGCGTTGGGCAAGGCCTATAACATCAGCAATGGGGCACCGGTTCCGCTGTGGGATGTGGTCAATTATGTGATGCGCCAGATGGAAGTCCCGCAGGTCCGGCGTTATCGTTCCTACGGCTTGGCTTATAGTGTCGCGGCCCTGAATGAAGGTTTCTGCAAATTGTGGCCGGGCCGCCCCGAACCAACGCTGTCGCGCCTGGGCATGCAGGTCATGAACAAGAATTTCACCTTGGACATCAGCCGGGCCCGGCATTATCTCGATTACGACCCGCAGGTCAGCCTGTGGACCGCCCTTGATGAATTTTGTGCCTGGTGGAAGGTCCAAACTGCCCGCTGATCGGCCCGTCATGAACCGAGTGCCATGTTTGGGGTCAATCGGTGCGGCGGGCGAGGGGGTTATACTTGCCGTATCAAGCCATCACCGGTTTCCCAAAGGTTGAACCAATGCCCATGCGTAACGATGCCAACGACGACTTCGACGATGTACCGAGCCTGCGGATGCGGGCCGACATTCCCGATGACGATGACTTTCTGCCCAACCGCCAGCCCCCTGCGCAAGCCCGCTCTGCGCCCGCTGCCGCGGCGGCCAAGGTCAAGGGCCCCAGCACCGGGCCGCTGTGGGCATTGGTCGGTGCGTTGTTGTGTGCGTTCGGTTTCCTGGCATGGTGGAGCTTCCAGCAGATTTCCCTGATGGAGCAGCAACTGGTGGCCACCCAGGAGAGCTTCGCGCGGATCAGTGAAGATGCGGCGGGACGCCTGCAGGAGTTTTCCGGCAAGGTCGTCGCTGGTCAGTCGAATGTGATGAGCGACAGTGAGGCCTTGAAACTGCAAATCAAGCAGTTGGAAAACAAGTTGCAGGATCAGGGCAAACAATTCGACAGCAAACTGCTGGAGCAGTACAAGCAACAGCAAGCGACCTTCGGCCCGTCCGCCGACCTGGACAAGGAACTGGCCCAGCTCATTGCCCAGGCCACTGAACAGCAGAACACCAACACCCAGTTGCAAGCGTCCAACAAGGAGCTCCAAGCCCAGGTCAAGACGCTGGTGGCTGAAGTGACCGCCCTGAAAAACCAGGGTGAGGGTGGTGCCCTGGATGCCCAGCTCAAGAGCATCGGTGCTGACATCACCGCCCTGAAAAGAGCCACCTCCAACTCGGCCATCGACCGCCTGGAGCAAGACGTGATCGTGCTCAAGAGCCAGCAGGATAACGGCAACACTGCCGAGTTCGACGCCTTCCGCGGCCAGGTCACTCGCAACATCAACACCTTGCAAGCGCAGATCCAGAACTTGCAGCAGCAACTGCGCGCTGGGGCTCAATAAGCCTGAGGTGGCCCTGATGTTCGGCCCGCGCCTATCCCTGTAGGAGCTGCCGAAGGCTGCGATCTTTTGATCTTTCGCTCAAGACTTAATTGTCTGGGAAAAGATCGCAGCCTCGTTGCACTCGTCAGCTCCTACTTCCCCACGCCGTCTACGCTCTTGAAACACCAACAAGAACGAGGGCGCGCATATGGTTTTTTTTCACAGGATGGCCTGGCTGGGCGCAATGCTTGTGCTGGGGCTGGCACCGGTTCAGGCAGCGACACCGGATGACGGCCAGGCGGCCCGCTCGCTGCTGGAAAAGGCCTTGGCCTACTACCACGACAACGGCGACAAAGCCTTTGCTGCCTTCAGTCGCCAAGGGGAATTCGTCGACAAGGATCGCTACGTATTCGTGGTGGATACCCAGGGTGTGATGCTCGCCAGCGGCGGGCCTTCCTCGGCGCTGATCGGGCGAGACGTGTCCGAAGTGCTGGGCCCGGACCTGCGCAAAGCCTTCAAGGACGCCTTGAAAACCCCCGAGGCCAGCGGCATCCAGCAAGCCGAGTACCGTTGGCAGAACTGGGCGGACGGCAAGGTCGAGCGCAAGCATGTGTATTTCCAGCGCGTCGGCGAGCGGATCCTGGCCGTCGGCTACTACCTGCCCCGGGCTTCCGCCGAGCAGGCCAGGGCGCTGCTGGACAAGGCCTCAAGTGATCTGCTGAAAAACGAGAAAACCACGCTGACGGCGGTCAACTCCCTCAAGGGCGGGTATCTGCAGGATGACCTGTATGTCTTTGTCGTTGACCTCGATACCCGGCGGTATGTTGGCCACGGCACCAATCTGCGCTTGATCAATACCGATTTCGCCAAGGTCAAGGATCCGGATGGCAAGCCGGTGGGGGAGCCGATCCTGGCCATGATCGGCAAGCAGGATGTGGGGGAGTATGAGTATCGCTGGAAGAACCCGGTGACTGGCAAGGTTGAGGACAAGCATGCGTACTTGAAGAAGGTTGGGCATTTTCTGGTGGCGGTGGGGTATTACAGTCCTTGAGGGGTTAGGGCTGGGTTTTGGGTGTATATCCGTTTCTTTGGTAACGGCTACTTAGGGTTCCGCTCTTACAGCGGGTCACTTTTGGAAAGAGCCGGGAGCCGGACCAGCCAAAAGTAACCAAAAGCGCTCTGCCCCACCACTCGGTGCCTCGCCTAGGCTCGGCATGCCTGAACGAAGGCATTGCTCCGTGGGCCCGCCGCGAAGGGCCATCCATGGCCCAGCGCGGCTATCCCGGCATCCATGCCGGGATGCCCACTGCGCAATACCTTCGTTCAGCCAGCGTGGTTAACGGGGCGCCCCAGATCAAAAACAAAACCGAGGCGGCCTAATAGCCGACCTGGTTCTCCCGGTCTTACAACCGTCAGATCTGTGGGAGCAAAGCTTGCTCGCGAAGGCGGCGATACAGTCGATGAAGATGCTGGATGTACCGGCCTCTTCGCGAGCAGGCTCGCTCCCACAGTGGTTCTGTGTTGAATATAAATTTTGTGTCCGCTGAAGACTGAATGTGGGAGCGAGCTTGCTCGCGATGGCGGTGGTTCAGTCACATGGATGTTGAGCTGACTGGCCCCATCGCGAGCAAGCTTTGCTCCCACAGATCCTGCTCAAACAGATCTGATGGGTGTACGACCGGGAGAGCCAGGTCGGCTACTAGGCCGCCTCGCGGTGGACGTTGATCTCGGGCGCCCCGTTAACCACGATGGCCGAACGCAGGCATTGTGGAGTGGGCAACCCGGCATGGATGCCGGGATAGCCGCGCTGGGCCATGGATGGCCCTTCGCGGCGGCCCACGGAGCAATGCCGGAGTGAGGGCACACCGAGCCTAAGCGAGGTGCCGAGTGGTGGGGCAAAAGCGTTTTGCTTACTTTTGACTGGGCCGGCTCCCGGGCTTCTCAAAAGTGAGCCGCTGTAAGAGCGGAACCGCCAGCCGCCGTTACCGCAGCAACGGATATACACCCGATAAAACCACCACAGCGGGGACCCATATCGGGACCCCCCGCCAAACTCAGCCCGCCACCAACACCCGAATCGCCTCCAAACGCAACGCCGCCTTCTCAAGCATCGCCAGCCCTTGCTCGCGCTGTTGGCGCAGGGCTACCAGTTCGCTGTCGCGCACGGTCGGGTTGACCGCTTGCAGGGCGGTCAGGCGTGCCAGTTCCTCGTCGGTATCGGCGGCCAGGCGACGCTGGGCCTCGGCCACGCGTTCGGCGTGACGCGGGGCGATCTTTTCTTCGCCGGCATTGATACGGGGCGTTAGCTGGTCGCGCTGGGCCTGGATGAACTTGTTGGCGCTGGCACGGGGCACGCTTTCGAGCTGGTCGTTCAAGGTTTCGAACGAGACCCGGGCGGCCAGGTCGTTGCCGTTGGCGTCCAGCAGGCAGCGCAGGGCGGCCGGCGGCAGGTAGCGGCCCAGTTGCAGCGAGCGCGGAGCCACTACTTCACTGACGTAGAGCAATTCCAGCAACACGGTGCCGGGCTTGAGGGCTTTGTTCTTGATCAGCGCCACGGCGGTGTTGCCCATGGACCCGGACAGCACCAGGTCCATGCCGCCTTGCACCATCGGGTGCTCCCAGGTGATGAACTGCATGTCTTCGCGTGACAGTGCCTGGTTGCGGTCGTAGGTGATGGTCACGCCTTCGTCGTCGCCCAGCGGGAAGCTGGCGTCGAGCATTTTTTCGCTCGGCTTGAGGATCAGCGCGTTTTCCGAATGGTCCTCGCTGTCGATACCAAAGGCGTCGAACAAGGTTTCCATGTAGATCGGCAGGGCGAACTGGTCGTCCTGCTCGAGAATGGCTTCCACCAGCGCATCGCCTTCACCGGCGCCGCCGGAGTTGAGCTCCAGCAAACGGTCGCGACCGGTGTGCAGCTCGGCCTCCAGGCGCTCGCGTTCGGTGCGGGCTTCGTCGATCAGCGCTTGCCACTGGCCATCGTCGGCTTCTTCCAGCAATGGCAGCAGGCGCGGGCCGAACTGATGCTGCAAGGCGTTGCCGGTCGGGCAAGTGTTGAGGAAGGCATTCAGCGCTTCGTGGTACCACTGGAACAGCCGCGCTTGCGGGCTGGTTTCCAGGTACGGCGCGTGCAGTTCGATGGTGTGTTTCTGGCCGATCCGGTCCAGACGACCGATGCGTTGTTCCAGCAAGTCCGGGTGCGCCGGCAGATCGAACAGCACCAGGTGATGGGCGAATTGGAAGTTGCGGCCCTCACTGCCGATTTCCGAGCAGATCAGCACCTGGGCACCGAACTCTTCGTCGGCGAAATAGGCCGCCGCGCGGTCGCGTTCCAGGATATTCATGCCTTCGTGGAACACCGTGGCCGGGATGCCGGAACGCACGCGCAGGGCGTCTTCCAGGTCCATGGCAGTTTCGGCGTGGGCACAGATCACCAGTACTTTGGTGCGCTTGAGCATCTTCAGGGTGTCGATCAGCCACTCGACCCGCGGGTCGAAACGCCACCAGCGCTCTTCTTCGCTGGCGTCCGGCTGGGCCTGGAAGCTGACTTCCGGGTACAGCTCGGGGTGATCGCCCAGGGGCAGCTCGAGGTATTCGTCCGGGCACGGCAGCGGGTAGGCATGCAGCTTGCGCTCGGGGAAGCCCTGCACAGCGGCGCGGGTGTTGCGAAACAGCACGCGGCCGGTGCCGTGGCGGTCCAGCAACTCACGTACCAGGCGGGCACTGGCTTCGACATCGCCATCATTGACGGCGGTCAGCAAGGCTTCGCCTTCGTTGCCCAAAAAGCCGTGGATGGTCTTGTGGGCCTCAGGCGAGAGACGGCCCTTGTCCAGCAGCTCCTGCACGGCTTCGGCCACCGGGCGATAGTTTTCGCTCTCGGCGCGGAAGGCCTTGAGGTCGTGGAAGCGATTTGGGTCCAGCAGGCGCAGGCGGGCGAAGTGGCTGTCCTGGCCCAGTTGTTCCGGGGTTGCGGTCAGCAGCAGCACGCCGGGGATCGTCTCGGCGAGTTGTTCGACCAGGGCGTATTGCGGGCTGGCCTGGTCTTCGTGCCATACCAGGTGATGGGCCTCGTCGACCACCATCAGGTCCCAGCCGGCGGCGAACAGCGCGTCCTGGGCCTTCTCGTCGTCCACCAGCCATTCCAGCGCCACCAGGGCCAGTTGCGTGTCTTCGAACGGGTTGCTGGCATCGCTTTCGATGAAGCGTTCTTCGTCGAACAACGCGACCTGCAGGTTGAAGCGTCGGCGCATTTCCACCAGCCACTGGTGCTGGAGGTTTTCCGGTACCAGGATCAGGACGCGGTTGGCGCGGCCGGACAGCAACTGACGGTGGATGATCAAGCCGGCTTCGATGGTCTTGCCCAGGCCCACTTCGTCCGCCAGCAACACCCGCGGCGCAATGCGGTCGGCCACTTCTCGGGCAATGTGCAATTGGTGGGCAATCGGCTGGGCACGGACGCCGCCCAGGCCCCAAAGCGAAGACTGCAACTGGCGGCTGGTGTGTTCCAGGGTGTGGTAGCGCAGGGAGAACCACGCCAGTGGGTCGATCTGGCCGGCGAACAGACGGTCGCTCGCCAGGCGGAACTGGATAAAGTTCGACAGCTGGGTTTCGGGCAGGGTGACGACTTCGTTCTGCCCGTTGAGGCCGTGGTAGACCAGCAGCCCATCGACGTCATCGACTTCGCGCACGGTCATTTTCCAGCCTTCGAAGTGAGTGATCACATCGCCCGGCGAAAACCGTACACGGGTGAGCGGCGCATTCCGTAGCGCGTACTGGCGAGTGTCGCCAGTGGCCGGATAGAGCACGGTCAACAAGCGGCCGTCCTGTGCCAGAACGGTGCCTAAACCCAGCTCGGCTTCGCTGTCACTGATCCAGCGTTGCCCCGGTTGATACTGCTGCGCCATGCTGCCTGACTCCCGCCTTGAAAAAGCCGGTTATCTTAACGGAAGGATCCTTCAGACCAAAGGATTTACGTATGCTGATTCATTACCGGTGGCACGGAACTTAAGCTTGCCCTGCGATCAAACAAGCTTGGCCCTGGGGATCGCTGCAATGCCAACTGGGTCACAAGTTTCGGACCGGCGGTTCAAGCTGCCACTTTCCCAGCCGACAACCTGAAGACAGGAGACCTTTATGTTGCCACCCATGCTCCCTTTGAGCGCCGTACCCGTCACCGCTCAACAGGATCCGGTTCGCCAGCGACCGGACATACCGCCCGTGGTCCCGGTGCAGCAAAGCTCCAACGAAAGCACCATCGACCTGAAAAACCGCGACCCGGAAGAGGCCGCGTTGCTGTTGCGCGAGGAGCAGCGTCGCCGGCAGGAGCGCGACAAGCGCCACCGCGAGGCCGATGAAGACCCTGAAGAACACCTGGCCGTACCGGGCACCGAACTCAACGCCGACAACACCGTGCCGGTGGTGCCGCTGATAGACGACGAGTCGCGCCAGGGTTTGTGGGTCGATATCCAGATCTGATTCAGGTGTTTGCCGACGTACGCAGGCTGGTCAACGCCGCCGACAGCCCGCATCATGGGTGCATCCGCAATTCACTGCATGATGCCCACACGCCATGAGCCAAGACGACAAGCTGATCGACCTCAGTGCCGAACGCGCCAAGCGCGTTCACGACCTCAACGAAAAACGCCTCAATGAAGTCCGTCAGGCTTTCGAGCAGGCCATGCCGTTGGGCAAGCCCAAGAAAAAGTCGAAAAACAAACCGAAAAAGCGCTGAACCCCCTCGATCCATTGATGCAGATCAGTTATTTCCCCACCTTTTCGCCCCGTTGCGGGCGTTATTGACCCCGGTCAATTTTCATCCAGGCCTGATTGGTTAACTTGAACCCATCGCAACAGGGGCAAGACCAGGAGGCCAGTCATGTTTTTCGATAATGTGGTGTTTGCCGGAGTGCTGACGGTTGGCCTCATGGTCGTATTTTTCGCAGGCTTTGGATTATTCATCTGGAAAGACGCACACAAGCGCAAAGAACCCTAGGTCTTTCCGGTTACAACGAGCACGCAAGGCATTTTGGGCGACTTCGGTCGCCCTTTTTTTTGGCAAATTTCCCCTGTTTGACACAAAACAACTGTGGGAGCGGGCTTGCTCGCGAAAGCGGTATGTCAGCCACTGAATAGCTGACTGAACCGACGCTTTCGCGAGCAAGCCCGCTCCCACAAGTTGTTCAGCGTTGGGCATAAAAAAAGGTGCGAACCGCAAGGATCGCACCTTCTTTTTTGAGCCGCTGGAATCAGCTGCCCAGGGCCTTGGACGCCAGCCAGAACAGCCCGGCCGACAGCGCCACCGTCGCCGGCAGGGTCAGCACCCAGGCCAGCAGGATGGTGCGCACGGTGCCGCCTTGCAGGCCGCTCTTGTTGGCGACCATGGTGCCGGCCACGCCCGAAGACAGGACGTGGGTGGTGGAAACCGGCAGGCTGAAGATGTTCGCCATGCCGATCATGCACGCGGTGGTGATCTGCGCCGACATGCCCTGGGCGTAGGTCATGCCTTGCTTGCCGATCTTCTCGCCGATGGTCAGGACCACACGCTTCCAGCCGACCATGGTGCCCAGGCCCAGCGCCAGGGCGACTGCCAGGATCACCCAGAACGGGGCGTATTCGGTGGTGGCGGTCAGGTCCTTGCGCAGCTTGTTCAGGTCGTCTTTTTCACGGGCTGCCAGGCCTGGCAGCTTGCCGACCTTCTTCGCCGTATCGTCCAGGCAGAGCAGGTAGCGACGAACCTCGATGCGTCGTTCCGACGGCAGCGAATGGTAGTCCGCCACGCCTTTGAGCGTGTCGAGCAGGGCATTGATGGTCGGCTCTGTCTGCTGCGGGTTGCAGCGGAACTTCTCTGGCAGATCGCCTTTCACGCTTTTGCCCAGTGCCAGGTATTCACCCAGGGACTCGCTGTTGCGTTGGTAGAACTGGCTCAGGTGCAGGGTCGCGTCACGGGTCCGCTCGATCTGGTAGGTGGTGCTGCCCAAGTCGAGTACGAACTGCGCCGGCACGATACCGATCAGCACCAGCATGATCAGGCCGATACCTTTTTGACCATCGTTGGAGCCGTGGACAAAGCTGACGGCCATGGCCGAGATCACCAGCACCAGGCGGTTCCAGAACGGCGGGTGCTTCTTGTCGTCGATCTGGCGGCGCTGCTCCGGCGTCTTGTGCATCTTCGACAGCGGACGCCACCATTTCAGGCTGATCAGCACCAGGGCGGCGATCAGGAAACCGGCCATGGGCGAGAACACCAGGGAGGCGCCGATATCGATCGCCTTCTGCCAGTTCACCCCGTCGGCCAACGGAATATCGTTGATCAACGCGTTGGCCAGGCCCACGCCGAGGATCGAGCCGATCAACGTGTGGGAACTGGACGCCGGGATACCGAAGTACCAGGTGCCCAGGTTCCAGGTAATGGCCGCTGCGAGCAGCGAAAACACCATGGCCAGCCCGTGTCCGGTGTTCACATTGATCAGCAGTTCCACGGGCAGCAGGTGAACGATGGCGTACGCCACCCCCACGCCACCCAGCAGCACGCCGAGGAAATTGAACACACCGGAAAAGAACACCGCCAGATGAGGCGGCATGGCTTTGGTGTAGATAACAGTGGCAACCGCGTTAGCGGTGTCATGAAAGCCGTTGATGAACTCGAAGGCGAGGACAAAAGCCAGGGCGAGCAAGAGGCTCACAAGCACCCAAGCATCCAGTCCGCTGAATAAATCGATCATGAAGGTTTTCTGACCCGGTCGTAAGGGGGCGCGATTATGCCAGAAAACCTCGGTAATCGATGCATTGCCTGCTCATCGGTAACATTCTTCAACGAAATAATTTGTAGGAAAGCCGCCGGAGCGAGGTTTTCCGCGGGGTGCGTAACCCTTTGATTAGGTGGCGCAAAGCGCACCCGAACAGGATCG
This sequence comes from Pseudomonas sp. A25(2017), assembly GCF_002001065.1. NCBI lineage: Bacteria > Pseudomonadati > Pseudomonadota > Gammaproteobacteria > Pseudomonadales > Pseudomonadaceae > Pseudomonas > Pseudomonas sp. A25(2017). The sequence goes on from NZ_MUOA01000045.1 coordinate 21,964, forward strand.
CCGCCCACTGACAGACGCCTCACGCGGTTGTATGAAATATCTGAAAAGGAGGTCGGCCATGACCCTTCCCTGCCGTCGGACGGGAGCGGATGGCGGCCCGCTCATGGCGGGCGTGCACTACGGTTTCCGGTCTGGGTGGTGGCCGGAGACCTCTTCACAAGAACATCAGGCCCAGAGCGTCATTGCTCTTCGGCTTTGAGTTCTTTTTCCATTTTCTGGAGTTCCTGGGTGAAGGCCTGGTCCTGAACGGTGGCGCGCTTGCGCCAGGGTTTGCGTTCCGGTTCAGGTTGCGCGGCGTAGGTGGTGACTTCCCCGCCGTAAACTTCCTTGTAACGTTGTTCCTGGCGCTCAAGTTCCGCGCGCAGTTCGTCTTTCGTCACAGTTTTACCTAATTAATTGAAATTGAATCTGGTGATACGCACTGCATGCAGAACATGCAGACGGCCACGGCACCAGAGCTGACAGCTGACGTAGCATCAGGGCTTCGTGTTGTTGCCAATACAGGGGAAGCGACCCTAGAGGTGCTTCGGGCGCCACGGTATTAACCAAAGGTGCCGGCGTACGGAAGCGGTCGATTGGCCGTACCGTCGCTGAGTTGCATTATAGCGGTCCAGCTGAATAACACTATCGGGAAAAATTCAAAGGGCCTGTTGTTTGTGTGAATGGATGTTTGTATGTGAAAACTTGTGTCAATCAGGTTTCAGAAGATGCTTGCTAGTGCCGGTATCCTGATGCCCTTCAAGGCGACAAGTTCAATATCGGCCACCCCTTCCGTCAAATCGCTTGTCACTATCGCCCAACTTGTTATCGAGCGTTCGACGGCTGGCGAATCCATGATACCTGGCAGGATTGCGATTATCGGTTGCTGGTTCGATAATCGAACACTGTTGACGGTCCGACCCTTGTCTGTCCGTCGGGCCGCCGCTTGTAATAGCCGTCATTCCCGGGGAAGGACCAGACATGAACGACCAATTGCGCAATGCTTTCACTTCAGTCGCGCCACCGATCGTCGCCTCGCCGGCCAAACGGATCCAGGCCCTGACCGGCGATCCTGATTTCATGACCTCCCTGGCCCGCGGATTGGCTGTGGTCCAGGCCTTCCAGGAGCGCAAGCGGCACCTGACCATCGCCCAGATCAGCCATCGCACGGAAATCCCTCGCGCGGCCGTCAGACGTTGCCTGCATACCTTGATCAAGCTTGGTTACGCCACCACGGACGGACGCACCTATTCGCTGCTGCCCAAAGTGCTGACCCTGGGGCACGCCTATCTGTCCTCGACGCCTTTGGCTGTCTCTGCCCAGCCGTACCTGGACCGCATGAGCGAGCAATTGCACGAAGCCTGCAACATGGCCACGCTCGAAGGCGACGACATCCTCTATATCGCCCGGTCAGCCACCACCCAGCGCCTGATTTCGGTCGATCTGTCGGTCGGCGGGCGCCTGCCAGCCTACTGCACCTCAATGGGCAGGATTCTCCTGGCGGCCCTGGATGATGCTTCGCTGCGCGACTACCTCGACCACGCCGACCTGCAAGCCAAGACCAGCCGCACCTTGCACACCCCCGAGGCATTGCTCGAATGCCTGCAACAGGTACGGCAGCAAGGCTGGTGCATCGTCGACCAGGAACTGGAACAGGGCCTGCGTTCGATTGCCGTGCCGGTGTACGACGCTTCCGGCCAGGTGGTCGCGGCGCTGAATGTCAGTACCCATGCCGGGCGGGTCAGCCGCAATGAGCTGGAACAGCGTTTCCTGCCAGGCCTGCTGGGGGCCAGCCGCGACTTGAGCGCGCAGCTGTTCACTTAAGCTGTTCGATAAACGCACACAGTCGGCGGCGATGAATTGACGGTATTTGCCTGCCCTCATTAATGTCGCGCAGCGTCATCCGGCGGGTTTCGCCGGTCCCTGATCGTTCGCCTGCGTTTATCGCGTGGAATAAAAATAAAATGAACCAGCCCCAGACCTCCGTAGGCAACTGCCTCGATGTGCAGTCCTTCATCAATGCCCAACCCATTTCGCGCTACCAGTGGCGGGTGGTGATTCTTTGTTTCCTGATTGTTTTCCTCGACGGCCTCGATACAGCGGCCATGGGCTTCATCGCCCCGGCGCTGTCCCAGGACTGGGGCATCGATCGCGCCAGCCTTGGCCCGGTGATGAGCGCCGCGCTGATCGGCATGGTGTTTGGCGCATTGGGTTCAGGGCCGCTGGCTGATCGCTTCGGACGAAAAGTCGTACTGGTGGGCGCGGTCCTGCTGTTCGGCGCCTTCAGCCTGGCGTCGGCCTACAGCACCAACGTCGATCAATTGCTGGTACTGCGATTCCTGACCGGTCTGGGATTGGGCGCCGGGATGCCGAACGCCACCACCTTGCTCTCGGAATACACCCCGGAACGCAAGAAATCCCTGTTGGTGACCAGCATGTTCTGCGGCTTCAACCTGGGCATGGCCGGCGGCGGGTTCATCTCCGCCAAGCTGATACCGGCGTTCGGTTGGCACAGCCTGCTGCTGATTGGCGGGATCCTGCCGTTGATCCTGGCGGTCGTGTTGCTGTTCTGGCTGCCGGAGTCGGCGCGTTATCTGGTGGTGCGCAATCGCGGTACCGACAAGGTGCGCAAGACCCTGGCACCGATCGAACCGAACACGGTGGCCCAAGCGGCGAGTTTCAGTGTGCCGGAACAGAAAACCGTGAAAGCCCGCAATGTGCTGGCGGTGATCTTCTCCGGCACCTACAGCGCTGGCACCTTGCTGCTGTGGCTGACCTATTTCATGGGCCTGGTGATCGTCTACCTGTTGACCAGTTGGCTGCCGACCCTGATGCGCGACAGCGGCGCGAGCATGGAGCAGGCCGCGTTTATCGGTGCGCTGTTCCAATTCGGCGGCGTGTTGAGCGCCGTCGGGGTGGGTTGGGCGATGGACCGGTTCAATCCGCACAAGGTCATCGGCATTTTCTATCTGATGGCCGGGGTGTTTGCCTACGCGGTGGGGCAGAGCCTGGGCAACATCACCTTGCTCGCCACCCTGGTGCTGGTGGCCGGCATGTGCGTCAACGGCGCGCAATCGGCGATGCCTTCCCTGGCCGCGCGTTTCTACCCGACCCAAGGCCGCGCCACTGGTGTCTCGTGGATGCTGGGCATCGGTCGTTTCGGCGCGATCCTCGGCGCCTGGATGGGCGCGACCCTGCTGGGCCTGGGCTGGAACTTCGAACAGGTCCTGACCGCCCTGGTGATCCCGGCGGCCCTGGCGACCACGGCGGTGGTGATCAAGGGCATGGTCAGTCATGCGGATGCGACCTGAGCCATAAAGCTTAAGCCTGTGAAAGACCTGTGGGAGCGAGCCTGCTCGCGATTGCGGTGGGTCAGTCAACACTTATGCAAGTTGATACACCGCTATCGCGAGCAGGCTCGCTCCCACAAGAGGATGGCTTTGTGCAAATAGATAGCCAAACAACAATCTGTTCGATAAACGAACACTCAGTCGATTATCGGATTGTTTGGCTTTTCCCCCAGGCTTAATCTTCAGTCACTCCGGCGCTTAACCTCGCGCCTTTTTCTTCATGTCGGTCTACTGGAAAACGGGAGCCTGCCCCATGGCTGAAATCCTTTCGCTGCACGACGCGGTGAAGCAATTCGTCAACGACGGCGATACCGTCGCGCTCGAAGGCTTCACTCACCTGATTCCTACTGCGGCGGGTCATGAAATCATTCGTCAGGGCAAGAAAGATCTGACCCTGGTGCGCATGACGCCTGACCTGATCTATGACCAGTTGATCGGCGCCGGTTGTGCTCGCAAGTTGATTTTCTCCTGGGGCGGCAACCCTGGCGTAGGGTCGTTGCACCGCTTGCGCGATGCCGTGGAGAAACAATGGCCACACCCGCTGGAGATCGAGGAACACAGCCACGCCGACCTGGCCAACGCCTACGTCGCCGGCGCCTCCGGCCTGCCGTTCGCGGTGCTGCGGGCCTACGCCGGTTCCGACCTGCCGAAGGTCAACCCGCTGATCAAGAGCGTGACCTGTCCCTTCACCGGTGAAGTATTGGCCGCTGTACCTTCGGTGCGCCCGGACATCACGGTGATCCACGCCCAGAAAGCCGACCGCAAGGGCAACGTGCTGCTGTGGGGCATCCTCGGTGTGCAGAAAGAAGCCGCCCTGGCCGCCAAGCGTTGCATCGTCACCGTGGAAGAAATCGTCGACGACCTGAACGCACCGATGAATGCTTGCGTACTGCCGACCTGGGCATTGAGCGCCGTGTGCCTGGTGCCGGGTGGCGCCCATCCGTCCTACGCCCACGGCTACACCGAGCGTGACAACCGTTTCTACCAGGCGTGGGATCCGATCGCCCGGGACCGTGAGACCTTTACCGCCTGGATCAACGAATACATCCATGGCACTAAAGACTTCAGTGAATTCCAGGCCAGACTGGCAGCCGCTTCGCAGGTGAAACCATGACTTACTCCACCAACGAAATGATGACCGTCGCCGCGGCGCGTCGCTTGAAGAACAATGCCGTGTGCTTCGTTGGCATCGGCCTGCCGTCGAAAGCGGCCAACCTGGCGCGGCTGACCTCGTCGCCGGACGTCGTGTTGATCTACGAATCCGGCCCGATCGGTGCCAAGCCCAGCGTACTGCCACTGTCCATCGGTGACGGTGAGCTGGCAGAAACCGCCGATACCGTCGTCCCGACCGGTGAGATTTTTCGCTATTGGCTGCAGGGCGGGCGTATCGACGTCGGTTTCCTCGGCGCCGCCCAGGTCGACCGTTTCGGCAACATCAACACCACGGTGGTGGGCGACTACCATCAGCCGAAAGTCCGCTTGCCGGGTGCCGGCGGCGCGCCGGAAATCGCCGGCTCTGCCAAGAGCGTGTTGATCATCCTCAAGCAGTCGGCTCGCTCGTTTGTCGACAAGCTGGATTTCATCACTTCGGTCGGCCATGGTGAAGGCGGCGATTCACGCAAACGCCTGGGCCTGCCAGGCGCCGGTCCCGTCGGTATCATCACCGACTTGTGCATCATGGAACCGGAAGCCGACACCCATGAGTTCGTGGTCACCGCGCTGCACCCCGGCGTGACCCGCGAGCAAGTCATTGCGGCCACCGGGTGGGCGATCCGTTTCGCCGTCCAGGTGCAAACCACCGCCGAACCGACCGAAGTGGAGCTGCGCGCACTGCGCGACCTGGAAGCTCGTACCGCGGCGGCCCACGGCCAGGCACCGGGAGAAGCCTGATGCGCGACGTTTATATCTGTGATGCGATTCGAACCCCCATCGGTCGGTTTGGCGGCGGTTTGTCCGCCGTGCGTGCCGACGACCTGGCGGCCGTGCCGATCAAGGCGCTGATGGAGCGCAACCCATCGGTGGACTGGAGCGCGGTGGACGAAGTGTTTCTCGGCTGCGCCAACCAGGCCGGCGAAGACAACCGCAACGTGGCGCGCATGGCGCTGCTGTTGGCGGGCCTGCCGGAAAGCATTCCCGGCGTGACCCTCAACCGTCTTTGCGCCTCGGGCATGGACGCCATCGGCACCGCGTTCCGCGCCATCGCCAGTGGTGAAATGGAACTGGCCATCGCTGGCGGCGTGGAGTCGATGTCCCGTGCGCCGTTCGTAATGGGCAAGGCCGACGCGGCGTTTTCCCGCAACATGAAGCTGGAAGACACCACCATCGGCTGGCGTTTCATCAACCCATTGATGAAAGCCCAATATGGCGTGGACGCGATGCCGCAGACCGCCGATAACGTGGCTGATGACTACGCCGTATCCCGCGTCGACCAGGACGCCTTCGCCTTGCGCAGCCAACAGCGCACGGCGGCGGCCCAGGCGGCGGGTTTTTTTGCCGAAGAAATCGTTCCGGTGCGCATCACCCATAAAAAAGGCGAAACCGTGGTCGAGCAGGATGAGCATCCTCGCGCCGATACCACGCTGGAAACCTTGAGCAAACTCAAACCGGTCAACGGCCCCGACAAGACCGTCACTGCCGGCAACGCCTCGGGTGTCAACGACGGCGCGGCTGCACTGATCCTGGCGTCGGCCGAAGCGGTGAAGAAACACGGCCTGACGCCGCGCGGCAAAGTGCTGGGCATGGCCAGTGCCGGCGTGGCGCCCCGAGTGATGGGCGTCGGTCCGGTGCCGGCGGTGCGCAAGCTCATTGAGCGCCTGGGCCTGGCGGTCGCGGATTTCGATGTGATCGAACTCAATGAAGCGTTTGCCAGCCAGGGCCTGGCGGTGTTGCGCGACCTCGGCCTGGCGGACGATGCGCCCCAGGTCAACCCGAACGGCGGCGCCATCGCCCTCGGCCATCCCCTGGGCATGAGCGGGGCGCGCTTGGTACTGACGGCGCTGCACCATCTGGAAAAGACCGGCGGCAAGAAAGGCCTGGCGACCATGTGCGTCGGCGTCGGCCAAGGGCTGGCGCTGGCGATCGAACGCGTCTGACGCGTCGTTCTACTAATAAGAAACCGAGGAATGCTTCATGACTGACAAGCCTGGTTATCGTCGCCCCCAAGCGGGCACCCAGCCGGAGTATCTGCACCCGCCGTACCAGTCCACCAACCTGCGCTCGCCGTCCAAGCCGTTGGTGTTCCTGCCGCATTCGCTGTCGGAAATTACCGGCCCGACTGTCGGTGCCGACCGCGTGCAAGAGAAGGACCACGACCTGACCGCCCAGCATGCCGGCGAGCCGCTGGGGGAGCGGATCATCATCCACGGGCGCGTGCTGGATGAGAATGGCCGGCCGGTGCCGGGCATTCTGGTGGAGATCTGGCAGGCCAACGCCGCCGGTCGCTACAACCACGACCGCGACAACCATGACGCGCCGCTGGACCCGAATTTCACCGGCACCGGTCGTACCGTCACCGACGCCGACGGCTGGTATCAGTTCCAGACCATCAAGCCTGGCGCCTATCCGTGGGGCAACCACCACAACGCCTGGCGCCCGGCGCACATCCATTTCTCACTGTTCGGGCCGAGCATTCTGACGCGCCTGGTGACGCAGATGTATTTTCCGGGCGATCCGTTGCTCGAATACGACCCGATCTACAACTGCGTGCCAGACACCCGTGCCAAGGAACGCCTGATCGCCCGTTTCGACCTGGAAAAAACCGTCCCTCACTACGCCCTCGGTTACCGCTGGGACATCGTCTTGCGCGGCCGCGATGCCACGCCGATGGAGAAATAAGATGACGCTCACCGCCACCACGTCCCACACCGTTGGCCCGTACTACCACATCGGCCTGACCTGGCTGAACCGCGAAGACCTGACCGTCACACAAACCCTCGGCCAGCGCGTGGCGATCACCGGGCAGGTGGTCGACGGCAATGGCCAGTTCGTCAACGACGCGATGCTGGAAGTCTGGCAGGCCAACGCCGCCGGCAAATACGCCCACCCGGAAGACGACCAGGACAAACCCCTGGACCCGCACTTCGAAGGTTTCGGCCGGGTGCCGGTGGATGCCGAAGGGCGCTTCCGCTTCACCACCATCAAGCCGGGCACTGTGCCAGGGTTGAACGGTACGACCCAGGCACCGCACCTGGTGGTGCTGGTGTTCGCTCGCGGGCTGGTCAAGCATTTGCTGACGCGCATCTACTTCGACGGCGAACAGGCCAACGAAACCGACCCGCTGCTGGCCTGCGTACCTGAGGAGCGTCGCGCCACGATCGTGAGCAAGCCCGATGCGTCGGGCGTGTATCAGTGGAACGTGATCCTGCAGGGCACGGATGCCGAGACGGTGTTCTTCGATTACTGAGTGAGCCAATCGTGGAGCCATCGCGGGCAAGCCTTGCTCCCACAGGGGTACACGACATGTGGTTGAGCAATGGCAACAACCCCTGTGGGAGCAAGGCTTGCCCGCGATAGCGTCAGTCCAGGCAATGCAATACTGTGGAACGGGATTGTTACTAAGTGTGTCTAGAACTTCGTCAGTCCCCAACGAGTGAGTAATCCATGGCCATCCCAATCAGCCATTACACCGGTGAAGAACGCAGCAAGCGCATCTTCGCCATCGTCGGCGCCTCATCCGGCAACCTGGTCGAATGGTTCGACTTTTACGTCTATGCGTTCTGTGCGATTTATTTCGCGCCGGCGTTCTTCCCTTCGGACAACCCTACGGTGCAACTGGTCAACACGGCCGGTGTGTTCGCCGCCGGGTTCCTGATGCGGCCCATCGGCGGCTGGATTTTTGGCCGGGTGGCGGACCGTCACGGGCGCAAGAACTCGATGATGATCTCGGTGCTGATGATGTGCTTTGGCTCGTTGCTCATCGCCTGCCTGCCCACCTACAAGGACATCGGCGTCTGGGCGCCGCTGTTGCTGTTGTTTGCGCGTTTGCTGCAGGGCCTGTCGGTGGGTGGCGAATATGGCACCACCGCCACCTACATGAGCGAAGTCGCCCTCAAGGGCCAACGCGGCTTTTTCGCCTCGTTCCAGTACGTGACGCTGATCGGCGGGCAATTGCTGGCGGTGTCGCTGGTGGTGATCCTGCAACAGTTCCTCAGCGAAGACGAACTGCGTGCCTATGGCTGGCGGATTCCATTCGTGGTGGGCGCGGTGGCGGCGTTGATCTCCCTGTTCCTACGGCGTTCTTTGAAGGAAACCAGCAGCAAGGAAATGCGCGAGAACAAGGACGCTGGCAGCATTATGGCGTTGTTTCGCGATCACAAGGCTGCGTTCATCACCGTGCTGGGCTACACCGCCGGCGGCTCGCTGATTTTCTACACCTTCACCACCTACATGCAGAAATACCTGGTGAACACCGCCGGCCTGCACGCCAAGACCGCCAGCTACATCATGACCGGCGCGCTGTTCCTGTATATGTGCATGCAGCCGTTGTTCGGCATGTTGGCGGACAAGATCGGCCGGCGTAGTTCCATGCTCTGGTTCGGAGCCCTGGGAGCGTTGTGCACGGTGCCGATCCTGCTGACCCTCAAAAGCATCAGCAGCCCGTTCCTGGCGTTTGTCCTGATTACGTTGGCGCTGGCGATTGTCAGTTTCTACACCTCCATCAGTGGCCTGGTGAAAGCGGAAATGTTTCCACCTGAAGTGCGGGCGCTGGGAGTAGGGTTGGCTTACGCGGTGGCCAATGCGATTTTTGGCGGTTCGGCGGAGTACGTTGCCTTGAGCCTGAAGGCCCAGGGCATGGAGAACGCCTTTTACTGGTATGTCACGGTGATGATGGTGGTGGCGTTCCTGTTCAGCCTGCGCCTGCCCAAGCAGCCGGCGTATTTGCACCACGACCTTTGACCCAACCGCGCCGGCCGTGAGGCCGGCGCACCCAAGGACTGTTTATGAGCGAACGACCGGGCAATCAGCTGTTCGATGCCTACTTCACCGCCCGCGACATGCGCGAGGTGTTCTGCGATGCGGGGCGGGTCCAGGCCATGCTGGATGTCGAGGCCGCGCTGGCCCGGGCCGAGGCGCGGGTAGGGTTGATCCCCCAGGATGCGGTGGCGCCGATCGAGAACGCCTGCCGTGCCCAGCTGTACGATTTTTCCGCGTTGAGCGAAGCGATTGCCAGTGCCGGCAATTCGGCGATCCCGTTGGTCAAGGCATTAGGCAAGCGCATCGCCACTGAGAACGCCGAGGCCGAGCGCTATGTGCACCTGGGCGCGACCAGCCAGGATGTGATGGACAGCGGGCTGGTGCTGCAACTGCGCCAGGCGTTGGGCTTGATCGAGGCAGAGCTGGCGCAACTGGCCGTCACCCTGGCCCGACAAGCTGAACGCTACGCTGCCACGCCGTTGGCCGGGCGCACCTGGCTGCAACACGCCACGCCGGTGACTCTGGGCATGAAAATCGCCGGTTGGCTGGGGGCGATCACTCGCAGTCGCCAACGTTTGAAAGAACTCAAGCCACGCTTGCTGGTACTGCAATTCGGCGGTGCCTCGGGAACGCTCGCCGCGTTGGGCGAACAGGCGCTACCCATCGCCGAAGCCCTGGCCGCCGAGTTGCAACTGAACCTGCCGGAACAACCGTGGCACACCCAGCGCGATCGTTTGGTGGAGTTCGGCGCAGTGCTGGGTTTGATCGCTGGCAGCCTGGGTAAGCTGGGCCGCGACGTCAGCCTGTTGATGCAGACCGAGGCAGGTGAAGCGTTCGAGCCGTCGGCGCCGGGCAAGGGCGGTTCGTCGACCATGCCGCACAAGCGCAACCCGGTGGGCGCGGCGGTGCTGATCGGTGCGGCGACGCGAGTGCCTGGCTTGTTGTCGACGCTGTTCAGCGCCATGCCCCAGGAACACGAGCGCAGCCTGGGCCTGTGGCACGCCGAATGGGAAACCCTGCCGGAGATCTGCTGCCTGGTGTCCGGTGCCTTGCAACAGGCGCGGCTGCTGGCCGAAGGGCTGGAAGTGGACGCGGCGCGCATGGCCCGCAACCTGGAACTGACCCAGGGATTGGTGCTGGCCGAAGCGGTGAGCATCGTCCTGGCCCAGCGTGTGGGACGCGACACGGCGCACCATCTGCTGGAGCAATGTTGCAAGCGTGCCGTGGCCGAGCAACGGCATTTGCGTGATGTGCTGGGGGATGAACCTCAGGTCACTGCGCAGCTATCCGCGACCGAGCTTGATCATCTGCTCGACCCGGCGCACTACCTCGGACAAGCCCAGACCTGGGTCGCCCGGGCCGTGGCTGAACACCTTGCCTTGAACGCCTGAAAGGAGATTGTTGTGGGATTCGTCAAACTCGCCGAGGGCGATCTGAACTATCGTTTTGATGGGCCGCAAGACGCCCCTGTGTTGGTGCTCTCCAATTCCCTGGGCACCGATCTGCACATGTGGGACGAGCAGGTCGCGGCCTTCAGCGAACACTTTCGTGTGCTGCGCTTCGACACGCGCGGCCATGGCCAGTCGCTGGTCACCGAAGGACCGTACAGCATCGAACAACTGGGCCGCGATGTGCTGGCGATGCTTGATGCCTTGAACCTCGACAAAGTGCATTTCTGTGGCTTGTCCATGGGCGGTTTGATCGGCCAGTGGCTGGGGATCAACGCCGGCGAGCGCCTGCACAAACTGGTGGTGTGCAACACCGCCGCCAAGATCGGCGATCCGTCGGTGTGGAACCCGCGCATCGAAACCGTGCTGCGTGACGGTAAGGCGGCGATGGTGGCGTTGCGCGATGCCTCGATTGCCCGTTGGTTTACTCCTGACTTTGCCGAGGCCCAGCCTGCGACGGCAAAAAAAATCACCGACATGCTCGCCGCCACTTCGCCTCAGGGCTATGCCGCCAACTGTGCGGCGGTGCGTGATGCCGATTTCCGCGAGCAGTTGTCGTCGATTCGCGTACCGCTGCTGGTGATCGCCGGCACTGAAGATGCGGTGACGCCGCCGTCGGGTGGGCACTTTATCCAGGAGCGGGTCCGTGGGGCCGAGTACGCCGAGTTCTACGCCGCGCACCTGTCCAACGTCCAGGCCGGCGCCGCGTTCAGCGCGCGGGTCCTGGATTTCCTGCTTGATTCTGGCCGTGCCTGAGGAGTTTTTTGTGGACGAGAAACAACGTTACGACGAAGGCATGCAAGTACGCCGCGCGGTGCTGGGCGATGCCCACGTCGATCGCAGCCTCAATGCCCTGACCGAGTTCAACAGCGAATTCCAGGAGATGATCACCCGTCACGCCTGGGGCGACATCTGGACCCGCCCGGGCCTGCCGCGCCATACTCGCAGCCTGATCACCATTGCCATGCTGATCGGCATGAACCGCAACGAAGAACTCAAGCTGCACCTGCGCGCCGCCGCCAACAACGGCGTGAGCCGCAGCGAGATCAAGGAAGTGATCATGCAGAGCGCCATCTACTGCGGCATCCCGGCGGCCAACGCCACCTTCCACCTGGCCGAGTCGGTGTGGGATGAATTGGGCGTCGAATCGCGGGCTTGAGAACCACCGCCAATCCCTGTGGGAGTCAATACTGTGGGAGCAAAGCTTGCTCGCGATGCAATGCCACACTCACCAGAAATGCCACTGACCCACCGCGATCGCGAGCAAGCTTTGCTCCCACACTGGATTTTCAGTGAGCACAAATTTTGTGCTCGGCACTGATCCCCCTGTGGGAGCGAGCCTGCTCGCGATGACGATGGTACAGCCTCCCTCCATGCCTGGCTTTTACAGCAAGCTGATCGGATAGCTGATGATCAACCGGTTCTCATCGAACTCATTGGTGCTGTAATCCCGACGCATCGTCGAGTTGCGCCACTTCACATTGAGGCTCTTCAGCGCGCCGCTCTGCACGGTATAGGCCAGCTCACTTTCACGGCCCCATTCCTTACCGTCATCGACCGTGGCGGTGTGCACGTTGTCGCCGCTGATGTAGCGGTTCATCAGGGTCAGGCCCGGCACGCCGACGGCGGCGAAGTTGAAATCGTGGCGCAACTGCCAGGATTTTTCCTTGGCGTTGTCATAACTGGAGTTGTAACTGTCGTTGGCCAGGGTGCCGCCGCTGGTGCCGTTGACGCGCATCCAGGCATCGTCACCACCGACTTTCTGCAGGCCGACGTAGAAGGTGTTGCCGCCGTATTTGGCCGAGAGCATGGCGAACGCGGTTTTGTTGTCCAGGTCGCCGGCCAGCGCGCTGCCGTCTTCCTTGCCGATGAAGTAGCCGAGGTTGGCGCCCAGGGTCCAGTCGCCGATAGGCTGGCTGTGGGTCAGGTTGAAGTATTTTTGCTGGTAGATGTCGGACAGCTCCGAGTACCAGACGCCGACCTGGGTGCGTTTTTCGTTGAAGGCGTATTCACCGCCGCCGAAGTTGAAACGGTCGGAGGTGAACGCGCCACGGCCGTTCATCGACATGTCTTCCATGCTCGCGTCGTTGCGCGGGCTGTTGGCGCGGAACTGGCCGCCGTAGAGGGTCAGGCCGCTGATTTCGGTGGAGGTCACCTGGCCGCCGCGGAAGGTCTGGGGCAGGGAACGACCGTCGTCGGAACGCAGGATCGGCAGCACCGGCATCCATTCGCCGACCTTCAGTTCAGTCTTCGATACCTTGGCCTTGAGGGCCACGCCCAGGCGACCGAAGTCATCGGCCGGGCGACCGTCATCGTGCACCGGCAGCAGTTGCGTACCGGCCGTGCCGCGGCCGCCGTCGAGCTTGACCGAGTACATGCCCAGCACGTCCACGCCGAAACCGACCACGCCCTGGGTGAAGCCGGACCTGGCGTCGAGGATGAAACTCTGGGTCCATTCCTCGGCTTTGCCCTGGGTATTGTTCGGGTTGGTGAAGTTGCGGTTGATGTAGAAGTTGCGCAGGTTGAGGTTGACCTTGGCGTCTTCGACAAACCCCGATTCCGCCGCCAGGACGGGTAGGGCGGTACTGGTCAGGGCGGCGGCAATGAGGCTGGGGAACAGGTGCTGTATGGGCTTCATGGGCGTTGTCTCTATTTTTTTGTGGACGAAGCGAGTTGCTGCCGCACGTTTGAGGTGCAGGCGCTAAGGGTGGAGCCAGGGTCGTCAGGGCGATTGGGGATCAGCCGGGTGAGGCGGGGTGTAGGGGCATGGCGTCGAACCTGTTGTTATTGGTTTTGTGCGAGCGATGGTGAAGGGCCGCCCGGGATCGGTTCAATTGCCGTTTGCGGGTTTTGGGCGATTATCGAACGGCAAAACAATCGATTGGATGGACGTATTCCACTGTGAGCGAGCTTGCTCGCGATGGCGGCCTGACAGCTGGCTTTGCTCTTGTTGACTGGGTACATATCCGTTTTCGTGGTAACGGCTACTTATGGTTCCGCCCTGACGGCGGCTCACTTTTGAGAAGCGCAAAAGTAAGCAAAACGCTCCTGCCCCACCACTCGGTGCCTCGCTAGGGCTCGGCATGCCCTCACTCCGGCATTGCTCCGTGGGCCCGCCGCGAAGGGCCATCCATGGCCCAGCGCGGCTAACCCGGCATCCATGCCGGGTTACCCACTCCACAATGCCTGCGTTCGGCCAGCGTGGTTAACGGGGCGCCCGAGATCAACATCCGCCACGAGGCGGCCTGGTAGCCGACCTGGCTCTTCCGGTCGTACACCCATCAGACCTGTGGGAGCAAAGCTTGCTCGCGAGGCGGCCTAGTAGCCGACCTGGCTCTCTTGGTCGTACACCTGTCAGATCTGTGGGAGCAAAGCTTGCTCGCGATGGCGGCCTAACAGTCGACCGGGTTCTGGCAGCTGTACTTCGACCCAACTGTGGGAGCGAGCCTGCTCGCGAAAGCGGCCTGACAACCGACCTAGCTCTGGCGGCTGTACTTCAATCCAAGTGTGGGAGCGAGCTTGCTCGCGAAGGCGGTGTCACAGTCGGTGGAGATGTTGAATTTGCCGGCCTCTTCGCGAGCAAGCCCGCTCCCACAGGGAAAACGCGGTCCCACCAAGAACCAGGTCGGCTACTAGGCCGCCTCGTGGTGGACGTTGATCTCGGCGCCCCGTTAACCACGATGGCCGCACGCAGGCATTGCGCAGTGGGCACCTCGGCATGGATGCCGAGGTAGCCGCGCTGGGCCATGGATGGCCCTTCGCGGCGGCCCACGGAGCAATGCCGGAGTGCGGGCATGCCGAGCCTAGGCGAGGCACCGAGTGGTGGGGCATGAGCGTTTTGCTTACTTTTGCGCTTCTCAAAAGTGAGCCGCCGTCAGGGCGGAACCCTAAGCCGCCGTTACCGCAGCAATGGATATGTACCCGATCAACAAAATCTTGGCCAGCCGTAAGGCCGACATCGCGGGCAAGCCTTGCTCCCACATAGGCCAGCGTTAAAGCGCACACAAACAAAAAGCCCACCTTTCGGTGGGCTTCATGTTCAGCGTTCAAACGTCAATCAGAACAGCTTCATCTTCGGCGCTTCTTCTTTCACCGGTTCGTTCTTGCCCGTTTCGGCATTCCAACCACCGCCCAGAGCCTTGTACAAATTGACCTCACTGGTCAGTTGCGCAAGACGGTCAGTGATCAGCGATTGTTGCGCGCTGAACAACTGGCGTTGGGCGTCGAGGAAGGTCAGGTTGCTGTCGACGCCGATGCGGTAGCGACGCTCGGCCAGGCGGTAGTAGTCCTGGTTGGCGGCGACGAAGTCGGTCTGGGCCTGCAACTGTTCGTTGTAGGTCTGACGCGCGGCCAGGCCGTCGGAGACTTCCTGGAACGCCGTCTGAATCGACTTCTCGTACTGCGCGACGTTGATGTCTTTCTGGATCTTGGCGTAGTCCAGGCTCGCGCGCAGGCTACCGGCGTTGAAGATCGGCAGGTTGATTTGCGGCGCGAAGGTCCAGGTGCCCGAACCACCCTTGAACAGGCCGGACAGGTCCGGGCTCAGGGTGCCGGCGTTGGCCGTCAGGCTGATGCTCGGGAAGAACGCGGCCCGTGCGGCGCCGATGTTGGCGTTGGCAGCCAGCAGGTTGCGTTCGGCCTGGAGGATGTCCGGACGACGCTGCAGCAGGTCCGACGGCAGCCCGGCCGGCATTTCGCTGAGCAGGTCATCGCTCAACGGTTGCGAGTTCAGGTTGGCCGGCAGGCCGGTGCCCAGCAGCAGGGTCAGGCTGTTTTCGTCCTGGGCGACCTGGCGGGTGTACCGGGCCAGTTGCACACGGGCGTTTTCCACGGCGGTGCGCGCCTGGCTCAGGTCCAGGGCCGAGGCCACGCCGACTTCGGCGCTGCGCGAGGTCAGCTTGAAGCTTTGCTCGTAGGCCCCGAGGGTTTCCTGGGTCAGCTTGAGCAGTTCCTTGTCGGCTTGCCAGGTCAGGTAGGCATTGGCGACGTTGGCCACCAGGCTGATCTGGGTGCTGCGCCGGGCTTCTTCGGTGGCGAAGTAGCTTTGCAACGCTTGCTCGCTCAGGCTACGAACCCGACCGAACAGGTCCAGTTCATAGGCGCTGATGCCCAAGGTCGCCGAGTAGGAACTGCTGATCGCCGCTTCACCGGTTTGCGAAGCCCGTGCCGGTACCCGCTGGCGGCTGCCGGAGCCGGTGGCCGAGACGGCCGGGAACAGGTCCGCGCGCTGGATGCGGTACTGCGCAGCGTAGGCATCGATGTTCAGCGCCGCGACGCGCAGGTCGCGGTTGTTTTCCAGGGCGACCTGGATCAGCTGTTGCAACGCCGGGTCATGGAAAAATTGCTTCCAGCCTTGCTCGGCGGCGGCCTGGCCGGGCGCGTTGGCCGCCTCGTAGGCCGGCCCTTGCGGGTATTGCGCCGCGACCGGTGCGTCGGGCCGCTGATAGTCGGGGATCAGCGAGCAACCGCTGAGCACGACGGCGGCGATGGTCAGGGAGAGTAGCGACTTGCTCATTGGCCAGCCTCTTTGGAAGTTTCAGGAGTGTCGTGCTCGTCGGTATTTTTGCGACGGCCTATCGACGACACGGTCACGAAGAACAATGGCACCCAGAAAATCGCCAGGATGGTCGCGGTCAACATACCGCCGATCACACCGGTACCGATGGCGTGCTGGCTGCCTGAACCGGCGCCTGTGGAGATCGCCAGCGGGACCACGCCGAGGACGAACGCGAGGGACGTCATGATGATCGGCCGCAGACGCATCCTACAGGCTTCAACGGCGGCTTCCACCAGGGTTCGGCCCTGTTCGTGGAGTTCCTTGGCGAACTCCACGATCAGAATGGCGTTTTTCGCCGCCAGGCCGATGGTGGTCAGCAAGCCCACCTGGAAGTACACGTCGTTGGACAGGCCGCGCAGGCTGGTCGCCATCAGGGCACCGATGATCCCCAGCGGCACCACGAGCATGACCGCGATCGGAATCGACCAGCTTTCATACAGCGCTGCCAGGCACAGGAACACCATCAGCAGCGACAAGGCGTACAACGCTGGCGCCTGGGAGCCCGATAGACGTTCCTCGTAGGACAGGCCCGTCCAGGAAATACCAACACCGGCCGGCAGCTTCTTGGCGATGGCTTCGACTTCGGCCATGGCTTCACCGGTGGAATAGCCAGGCGCCGGGGTGCCGAGGATTTCCATCGCTTCCACGCCGTTGTAACGAGCCAGTTTCGGCGAGCCGTAGACCCACTCACCCTTGGCGAACGCCGTGAACGGCACCATGGTCCCGGCGCTGTTGCGCACGTACCACTTCTGCAGGTCTTCGGGGCTCATGCGTGCGTTCGGCTGGCCCTGGACGTACACCCGTTTCACCCGACCGCGGTCGATGAAGTCGTTCACATAGCTACTGCCCAAGGCAATCGACAGGGTGTTGTTGATCTCCGTGAGGGTAATGCCCAGGGCACTGGCCTTCTCGTCATCGATTTCCAGCTGGTATTGCGGTTCATCGTTCAGGCCGTTTGGACGCACCTGAGCCAATATCTTGCTCTGGGCCGCCATGCCCAGGAACTGGTTGCGGGCTTCCATCAGCTTGTCGTGACCGATGCCGGCGCGATCCTGCAGGAACACGTCGAAACCGGTGGCGTTACCCAGTTCCATCACCGCTGGCGGGGCGAAGGCGAACACCATCGCGTCGCGGAAGGTGAAGAAGTGTTGCTGGGCGCGGCCGGCGATCTTGAACACGGTGTTATCCGCGTTACGCTCTTCCCACGGCTTGAGCATGATGAACGCCAGGCCGGAGCTCTGGCCACGACCGGCAAAGTTGAAGCCGGTCACGGTGAACACCGAGGCCACGCCATCGCCTTCGCCGCCGTCCTTGCTCGGACGCAGCAGGAACTCACGCATCTTGTCCACCACCACCTGGGTACGCTCGGCGCTGGAACCGGCCGGTGTCTGCACCTGGGCAAACAGCACGCCCTGGTCTTCTTCCGGCAGGAACGCCGTCGGGATGCGGGTGAACAGCCAGACCATGCCAACCACGATGATGATGTAGGCCAGCAGGTACGGGGCCTTGTGCTTGAGCATATTGCCCACGCCGCGTTCGTAGCTCCTGACGCCACGGTCGAAGGTGCGGTTGAACCAACCGAAGAAGCCGCGTTTCGGCGTACCGTGCTCACCCTTGGGGATTGGTTTGAGCATGGTGGCGCACAGGGCCGGGGTGAAAATCAGGGCCACCAGGACCGACAGGGCCATGGCCGAGACGATGGTGATGGAGAACTGCTTGTAGATCACACCGGTGGAGCCGCCGAAGAACGCCATCGGCAGTAATACCGCCGAGAGCACCAGGGCGATACCCACCAGGGCGCCCTGTATCTGGCCCATGGATTTCTTGGTGGCTTCCTTGGGCGACAGGCCTTCTTCGCTCATCACCCGTTCGACGTTTTCCACCACGACGATGGCGTCGTCCACCAGCAAGCCGATGGCCAGCACCATGCCGAACATGGTCAGGGTGTTGATGCTGAAGCCGAACGCCGCGAGGATGCCGAAGGTGCCGAGCAGTACCACGGGTACGGTCATCGTGGTGATGATGGTGGCGCGGAAGTTCTGCAAGAACAGGAACATCACCAGGAACACCAGTACGACCGCCTCGACCAGGGTTTCAACCACACCCTTGATCGATTCGCTCACCACCGGGGTGGTGTCGTAGGGGAACACCACTTCCAGACCTTGCGGGAAGAACGGCTTGAGATTTTCCACGGTCTGGCGCAGGGCCTTGGCCGTGTCGAGGGCATTGGCGCCAGTCGCCAGTCGCACCGCCAGGCCAGAAGCCGGGGCACCGTTGAACTGAGCGTTGATGCTGTAGTTCTCACCACCCAGGGCCACATCGGCCACGTCGCCGACACGCACTTGCGAGCCGTCCGGGTTGACCTTGAGCAGGATTGCCTTGAACTGCTCGGCGGTCTGCAAGCGGGTCTTGCCGATGATGGTGGCGTTCAGTTGCTGGCCGGGCATGGCCGGCAGGCCGCCGAGCTGGCCGGAAGCGATCTGGACGTTCTGCGCGGTAATCGCCGTGCTCACATCCACCGGGGTCAGGTTGAAATTGTTCAGCTTGGCCGGGTCGAGCCAGATCCGCATCGCGTATTGGGCGCCGAAGACCTGGAAGTCACCAACACCCGCGGTGCGCGAGATCGGGTCCTGCATGTTGGACACGATGTAGTTGGACAGGTCTTCCCGGGTCATGCTGCCGTCGCGCGACACCACGCCGATCACCATCAGGAAGTTTCTCACTGACTTGGTCACGCGGATGCCCTGTTGCTGCACTTCTTGCGGCAGCAGCGGGGTGGCCAGGTTCAGCTTGTTCTGGACCTGGACCTGCGCGGTATCGGAGTTGGTGCCTTGCTCGAAGGTGGCAGTGATGGTCATGCTGCCGTCGGAGTTACTTTCCGACGATACATAACGCAGGTTGTCGATGCCGTTGAGCTGCTGCTCGATCACCTGCACCACGGTGTCCTGCACGGTTTGCGCGGATGCGCCCGGGTAGGTCACCTGGATCGCAATGGCCGGCGGTGCAATGCTCGGGTACTGGTTGATCGGCAACTTGAGGATCGATAGAGCCCCGACCAGCATGATCACCAGGGCGATCACCCAGGCGAAAATCGGACGGTCGATAAAAAATTTCGACATGGTTTACTCCCCTTTGCCGCCGGCGGCTTTATCAGCTGTCTGTGCGGGGGCCGGGTTCTTGGTATCAACGTTAGTGGCTTCGGTGGCTTTGACTTCCACGCCAGGGCGTACGAACTGCAACCCTTCGGTGATCACGCGATCGCCGGCCTTGAGCCCGTCTTCGATCAGCCATTGGCTGCCAACGGTGCGGCTGGCCTTGAGCTGACGCAGTTCGACCTTGTTGTCGGGGCCAACGACCAGGGCGGTCGGCGCACCCTTGAGGTCGCGGGTCACGCCTTGCTGCGGTGCCAGGATCGCCGCGCTGTTCACACCGGCCTGCAATTGTGCGTGGACGAACATGCCCGGCAGCAGGGTGTGGTCAGGGTTGGGGAACACGGCGCGCAAGGTCACCGAACCGGTGGTCTGGTCGACCGACACTTCGGAGAACTCCAACTTGCCTTCGTGTGGGTATTGGCTGCCGTCTTCCAGGGTCAGCTTGACCATGGCGGCGTTATCACCAGCCTTTTGCAGGCGGCCGCTTTCCAGCTCACGGCGCAGTTGCAGCAGCTCGACCGAACTCTGCGTCACGTCGACATAGATCGGGTCCAGTTGCTGGATGGTCGCCAGGGCGTCGGTCTGGCCGTTGCTCACCAGCGCACCTTCGGTGACCGAGGAACGACCGATGCGACCGGAAATCGGCGCGTAGACCTTGGTGTAGCGCACGTTGATCTGGGCGGTCTGCAGGTTGGCTTCCGACTCCAGGCGATTGGCCACGGCGGTGTCGTATTCCTGACGGCTCACCGCCTGTTCATCCACCAGTTGCTTGTAGCGGTCGGCAATCGACTTGGTGGAACGCAGGTTGGCCTCGGCGCTCTTGAGGGTCGCTTCATAGACGGCCGGGTCGATCTGGTACAGCTGCTGGCCGGCCTTGACGTCGGCGCCTTCCTTGAACAGGCGCTTGAGAATGATGCCGTTGACCTGCGGACGTACTTCGGCGACGCGGAACGCGCTGGTGCGCCCCGGAAGCTCCGACGTCAGGGTGAAAGGCTGGGTCTTGAGGGTTACGACGCCGACCTGAGGAGGCGGAGGAGCAGGTGCAGCCTCTTCCTTTTTGCATCCGCTGAGCAGCGATGCCAGGGCGATGGCAGTAACCAGGGCAGTAACAGCTGGCTTGAATTGCATGGAAATCCTCGGGTCCAGGCGCGCAACGGGCGCACTCGAAAGGTGGAAAGGTAAAAAGGCGCATTAATTCAATTAGTAGGATGCTAAGAAATATACTTACGTACATGGTTGTTTGTAAACAGCCAAATTGCGTAATATCCGGCTTTACACAAGCCTGACAAAGGCGAGCGTAGATCGGGGACGCGTTCCAAGAGACGTCGCCTCATATTTTGTTCCGTTGATTCTTACGCATTGCTGACGCGTTGCTGTCGCGTTGCTGACGCATCCTGATTGAGGTGTTTACTGCCATGGTCCGTCGTACCAAAGAGGAAGCCCAGGAGACTCGCAGCCAGATACTCGAAGCCGCCGAAAAGGCGTTTTTCGAGCGAGGCGTGGCGCGTACGACCCTGGCCGACATCGCGACACTGGCCGGAGTGACGCGCGGCGCCATCTATTGGCATTTCAGCAACAAGGCGGACCTGCTCCAGGCCATGCTCGATACCCTCCACGAGCCGCTCGATGAGTTGGCCCGTGCCAGTGAAAATGAGGAGGAGCTTGACCCGCTGGGCTGTATTCGCAAGCTGTTGGTCCGGTTGTTCCAGCAAGTGGCCCTGGACCCGAAAACCCGGCGCATTAATGAGATTCTGTTCCATAAGTGTGAATTCACCGATGAAATGTGCGATTTGCGCCAGCAGCGACGCGAGGTCAGCCTCGACTGCAATGTGCGCATCGCCCTGTCGTTGCGCAATGCGATGAAACGCGGCCAGTTGCCGGATGATCTGGACCCCGAAAGGGCGGCAGTTGCCATTCATGCCTACATCGACGGCATCTTGTACCAATGGCTACTGGCCCCCGACAGCTTCGCCCTGGCGGGTGAGGCCGAGCGCTGGGTGGAGATCGGGCTGGACATGCTGCACTTGAGCCCCAGCCTGCGCAAATGAAACAAAATGCGTAATTGCGTCGGTTTGTGTCGATACATCCGCGTAAGGGTGCTTTTATAAACCGACACTGGCGCGGTTGATAGGCAATAGGCGGCGAATTTTGTAGGAAATTTGTTTCGCGCGGGTGAATGTGCAGGAAGAATCCGCTCGGCAGGTTCATCCGACCGGATCGGCCGATTCCCCGCCAGACTGCCCTGGCGAGGGCCGAATTGTTTAGCTCAGCGTGAGTTCCACAGTAAAACCATAGGGCTCTTCACTTGCTGTGCGGGTGATTCGAGTCGTGCATTGGATCGGGCTTGTTCCAATAGAAGTCAGTATGTGGGTCCGGACGGGTGTCAGCGTCGGTGAAATAACACCGAAGGATGTATTGACGCGCAAACCGAAGTCAAAGCGAAAGCCAAACGCTTTATCGCCGAACACAATGCAGTGTTTGAATATCTCCCTACTGGGACTGCCCAGGCGTCGGGTATAAGCGAAGTCGAACTTCCAGGTTTGGATATCCCAGGGAAGAATTAGTGTGGGGTGTTGCTCGTCCGCATTCAACGGCAAGTTGTGTTCACCGACTTCAAAATCCAAATCGGTATGATTGATTAACTTTACGATGAGACGGGTGCGGTTTGGGTTGATGCGCTCCTGTTCCCAGGCTTGAACCTGCTCGTTGACCTTGTCGTTCAGGTTCGCTTTCTTTAGCAGTGCCGTGAGCATCGGCATGTATTCTTGCGTATCGAGTGACTTGAGGTATTGGTACAACACGGCCAACGGTGCCCAACTGAATTGAGAGGTGATGAGTTCATAAATTCCATTGTTGGTCTGTTGACTGTTTTCAGGGGAGGCGTTCATTTGAAATCCTTTTCAAAGAGAGTGACTGCAAGCAAGACGTGTTGTCTTGTTGCTGGCGATAATAGGAAGGGTTGAACGGCTTTTAGAAGTTTGGATGTTTGACTGGATATTTAGCGCACATAAAAAAGCCCTGACTCTTTCGAGGCAGGGCTTTTGTTTTTTACGACTTAGAGTACGGGGTAATCGATATAGCCCACCGGACCCTTGCCATAGAAGGTCTCCGGATGCGCTTCGTTCAACGGTGCATCGGCTTGCAAGCGTGCCGGCAGGTCCGGGTTGGCAATGAACGGCACTCCGAAGGCCACGGCATCGGCCTTGCCCTCGGCCAGCCAGGCATTGGCGCTGTCCTTGGTGAAGCGTTCATTGGCGATGTACGGGCCGCCGAAAGCCTGCTTGAGTTGCGGGCCGATGCTGTCATCGCCGTCCTTCTCACGGGAGCAGATGAAGGCGATGCCACGTTTGCCCAGCTCGCGAGCCACGTAGCTGAAGGTTTCCAGGCGGTTCTCGTCACCCATGTCGTGGGAGTCGGCGCGTGGCGCCAGGTGCACGCCAACCCGGCCGGCGCCCCAGACTTCGATGGCTGCGTCGGTCACTTCCAGCAGCAGGCGGGCACGGTTTTCCAGGGAACCGCCGTAGCTGTCGGTACGCTGGTTGGTGCTGCTTTGCAGGAACTGGTCGAGCAGGTAGCCGTTGGCGCCGTGGATTTCCACGCCGTCGAAACCGGCGGCCTTGGCATTCTCGGCACCGACGCGGTAGGCGTCGACGATGTCGGCGATTTCAGCGGTTTCCAGTGCGCGTGGGGTCGGGTAGTCGGCCAGCGGACGCACCAGGCTCACGTGGCCTTTGGGTTGGATCGCGCTGGGCGCCACCGGCGTTTCGCCGTTCAGGTACGACGGGTGGGAGATCCGGCCCACGTGCCACAGTTGCAGGAAGATCTTGCCGCCAGCGCCGTGGATCGCCTTGGTGACGTTGGACCAGCCACGCACCTGATCGTTGGACCAGATGCCCGGGGTGTCTGGATAGCCCACGCCCATCGGCGTGACCGAAGTTGCTTCGCTGAGGATCAGGCCGGCGGAGGCGCGTTGCACGTAGTACTCGGCCATCAGCGCGTTGGGCACGCGACCTGCGTCGGCGCGGCAGCGGGTGAGCGGGGCCATGATGATGCGGTTCTTCAACTCGATGTCGCCGAGTTTGATGGGGTCGAAAATAGTCGCCATGAAATACAAACCTCGAAAGTGGAAGGGTTAAAAGTCAGTGAGTTGCCGGCGCCAGGTCGGCATTGCCGCCCTGACGGAAAGTGATGAGGGTGACCAGCAGCGCCAGCACGGCCAGCGCGCCGGCGGCCAGGGGCACGGAGGTCAGGCCCAGGCCATGGTCGATGACACTGCCGCCGACCCAGGCGCCCAGGGCGTTGCCGATGTTGAAGGCGCCGATATTCAGGGTGGAGACCAGGTTGGGCGCGTCTTTGCCGAAGGTCACCACGTTGACTTGCAGGGCCGGCACGGCGGCGAAGCAGGCGGTGGCCCAGAGGAACAGAGTGATTTCGCTGGGGATCAGCGCCACGCTGGTCCAGCTCAGTACGGTGGACACAACGGCCATGGTGAGGAAGACGCCCATCAGCGTGTTCGCCAGGCTCTTGTCCGCCAGCTTGCCGCCGATGATGTTGCCCAGGGTCAGGCCCAGGCCGATCAGCACCAGGGTCCAGGTCACGCCACGGGGCGACACGCCGGTCACTTCACCCAACAGCGGGGCGACGTAGGTGAACAGGGTGAACACCGAGGCGGAGAACAGCGCGGTCATGCTCAGGGACAGCCACAGGCCAGCACCCTTGAGCGCCACCAGCTCCGAACGCATGTCGAGTTTTTCTTCATCGCGCTTGGCCGGCAGGAAGCGAATCAGCCCGATCAGCGCAATTACGCCAATGACAGTCACGGCCCAGAAGGTCGACCGCCAGCCGGTTTCCTGGCCCAGTGCGGTGCCCAGCGGTACGCCGAGTACGTTGGCCAGGGTCAGGCCGGTGAACATCAAGGCCACGGCCGAGGCGCGCTTGTTGGGCGCCACCAGGCCGGCAGCCACCACCGAACCGATACCGAAGAACGCGCCGTGGCACAGGGCCGTGACGACCCGGGCAAACATCAGCACGTTGTAGTCGCTGGCAATGGCGCAGAGCAGGTTGCCGACTATGAAAATCCCCATCAACGCCACCAGGGCGGCCTTGCGCGGCAGCCGGGCGGTGGCCAGGGCCATGAACGGCGCACCGATGGCCACGCCCAGGGCGTAGCCGGTCACCAGCCAGCCGGCGCCAGGAATCGACACGCCCAGGTCGACTGCCACTTCGGGCAACAGGCCCATGATGACGAACTCGGTGGTGCCGATGGCGAAGGCGCTCAGGGCCAGGATCAGGAGTGAGAGGGGCATGATGGATCCTTGTCAGGTCAGAGCTCTTGGCTCATTTGCTTGAGGAACTGCTGGATCACGTCCTCGTTGCGTTTGAAGAAGTGCCATTGACCGACCTTCTGGCTGGTGATCAGCCCCGCCCGTTGCAACACCGCCAAGTGCGCAGACACCGTGGATTGCGACAGGCCGCAACGCTGGTCGATCTGTCCGGCGCAAATGCCGAACTCGTGGTTGTGCAACTGTTCCGGGAACTGGACCTTGGGGTCTTTGAGCCAGTTGAGGATGTCTCGCCGTACGGGGTGCGCCAGGGCTTTTATTATTTCGTCGAGGTCGAGGGTCATGGATGGCAGGCTCGGGGGTGAGTAAAACGCTATATCGCGATGAGGCGAACCTTAAATCGTTACTTCGCGATATACAAATATGGATTTGATCTGAATGCCGCATAAATCGCTATATCGGGTTATAACGATATTGGCCTGGGGGTGCTAAGCTGCGGGCCATGAATTATCTCGCGCACCTGCACCTCGGCGGCCCCGGCCGGGAACAACTGCTCGGCAGCCTCTACGGCGACTTCGTCAAGGGACCGCTGCAAGGGCTCTACGACCCACGGATCGAAGCGGCGATTGCCCTGCATCGGCGCATTGACATGTACACCGACCGTCATCCCCTGGTGGACATCGCCCTGTCGCGCTTTTCCACGGTGCGACGGCGCTATGCCGGAATCGTGCTCGACGTGTTTTTCGACCACTGCCTGGCCCGGGACTGGACGTTGTACGGCGAAGGGCCGCTGCTGGATTTCACCTCCCGGGTTTATCAGGTGCTCAGCACCGAGCCGCAGCTACCGGGACGCCTGGCGCACATCGCACCGCATATGGCGGCGGATGACTGGCTGGGGTCTTATCAGGAGTTCGAGGTGCTGGGGCAGGTGCTGCGCGGCATTTCCCGCCGCCTGTCCCGGCCGGAGGAATTGGCTGGGGCGATGCCGGAGTTGATCAGGCTCTATGAGCCGTTGAGCGAAGATTTTCGGTTGTTCTATCTACAGCTGCAGGATTTTGCTCAAAACCAAGTCACACCGCAGGAGTGATGTTGGAAGCTGAATCTTGTGGTCACTGAAGATCAAATGTGGGAGCGAGCCTGCTCGCGATGAGGGTCTGGCAGCCAAGAATCAGCTGACTGACAAACCGCTATCGCGAGCAGGCTCGCTCCCACAAGGGATCTCCACAGGGGTCACTGGGGTCGGATCAGGCCGCAATCGCCGCAGGCCGCACCGGCGCTTGCTGTTTCTCTGGAAGTGCCCCGAACAATGCCTTGTGCACTGCCTGTTGCGCCTGGAAAGCCAGTGCCGCGCGTTCCTGGCCG
This sequence comes from Pseudomonas sp. A25(2017), assembly GCF_002001065.1. NCBI lineage: Bacteria > Pseudomonadati > Pseudomonadota > Gammaproteobacteria > Pseudomonadales > Pseudomonadaceae > Pseudomonas > Pseudomonas sp. A25(2017). The sequence continues at coordinate 48,007 of NZ_MUOA01000045.1, forward strand.
TGGCAGGCAATCGGTTCCAGCAGATGGATTTCCACCTCACCCCGATCATTGGCGAACAAGCGCATCAGGTGCGAGAGCAAATCATCATCGCCAATGAACGGCGCCAGCGCATCCGGTTCACCGTTGCGCAGGTAACGGATCGCCACCGGCTGCAACGCGACATCGGCGTCGATGGCCGCTGACAGCAGGCGACCGTGGAAGGTGCGCAAGGTCTGGCCATCGGTGGTGGTCCCTTCGGGGAACATCAACAGCGAATGGGCCTGTTCCAGATGGCGGCTCATCTGCTTGCGGATCAATTGGCTGTCACCCGAACCGCGCCGGATAAACAGGCTGCCGGCCTTGGCTGCCAGCCAGCCGGCGACCGGCCAGGTGCGCACTTCGGCCTTGGACAGGAACGACAGCGGCGTGAGCATGCCCAGCAACGGGATGTCGGTCCAGGACACATGGTTGCTGACCCACAGCATCGGCCGTTGCGGCAGTTGACCGTGGACGGTGACGGAAAAGGGCAGGGCATGGCTCAGCCGTGCCATGAAGAACCGCGACCAGCGCTGGCGACGGACCATCGAGTTGGCGATCCCCAGGCGTTCGAACAGACCGAAGACGCTGGCCATGCTCAGGCCCAGTGTCACCACCAGCAACACTCGCGCGATACGCGCGTACACCCGCAACCGACTCATTACACCGCTGCCTTGAAGTGGCGGGCGTAGCGCGGGCAGAGTTCGTCGCGCTTGAGCAGGATGAACACGTCGGCCACCTGGAAATCCTCGTCCCAGCACGGCTCGCCGCAAATCTTCGCGCCCAGGCGCATGTAGGCCTTGAGCAGCGGTGGCATCTCGGCGATGACGTTGGACGGCACGTCCAGGGTCGGCAAGGGTTTTTTCGGCACGGCTTGCAGGTGTTCGGTGCACAGGTAGCGTTCGCGCAGGCGCTGCATGATCGCCTGGGCCTGGATACCGCCATCCTGCATCGGAATGCTCGCGCAGCCCATCAGGTAGCTGTAGCCGCCTTCGTTCAGGACTTCGGCGAGTTCGCCCCAGAGCACCGCGATGGTGCCGCCGTTGCGGTAGGCCGGGTCGACGCAGGTACGGCCGATTTCCAGGATCGGGCCCTTGAGATGGACCAGGCCGTGGAGGCTGAATTCTTCTTCGCTGTAGAACCGGCCCAGGCTGCTGGCGGCCTGGTGGTCGAGCAGGCGAGTGGTCGCCACGAGGCGGCCGGTGTTCAGGTCGCGTACGCCGATGTGGGCGCAGTGAACATCATAGTCATCCATGTCCAGACCCATTTCCGCGCCCTTGAGCTTGGCGTTGAATTCGCCGCTGAAGACGTTGAAACGCAGGGCCTGTGCTTCTTGCAAGGCTTGGGCGCCGATCAGGCGTTCGGCTTGCAGGCGGCGTTCATTGCCGGTGTCGCTGATGCGGGCGATCTGGGTCATAGCGAATCTCCGTGCGGGCTGTTCAGTTGCAGCCTGTCGACTTTCTTTATGCAGCCATGTTGTGCAAAGTCAGGCTATGTAGCCCCGGTGTCATCGCCATGAAGCTTTGGTGATGCTTATGTGACAGCCCTCAAGGAGCCCCCCATGCCCTGGCACACCCTGATCGAGCGCGACGAGCGCCTGCCCGCCCATCCGGACCTGGCCGAAGGTTATTCAGCGCTGCTGCAACGCCTGGGGCCGGTGACACCGTTTGAACTGGCCGTGACCGGGGCACGCTTGATGGCCACGCCGGGCCTGGCGTTCCTGGTGGGGTACCAGGCGGCGCTGCGGGTGCTGTGGCCCAGCGCGCCGCAGAGCCTCGGTGCCTTGTGTGCCACCGAACAGCGCAGCCTGCGCCCGGCGGACATGCAGACCCGCCTCGACGATTTGCGCCTGAGCGGACGCAAGGATTTCGTCACCGCCGGCGATGCCGCCGAGTGGCTGCTGATTGCCGCTCGCTGCGAAGCACCCGGTGAAACGCCACGGCTGAACCTGGCAGTGGCCTATGCGGGCGAGCCCGGCGTCACCCTGGAAAAACTGCCCGCCATTGCCCTGATGCCGGACATCAGCCATGGCCGCGTCCTGCTCGACGGCGCGTTGTGCGAGTTGCTGGCAGGCGACGGTTGGGACGCCTACGTCAAACCGTTCCGCACCCTGGAAGACCTTTATGTGCTCAGCGCGATGACCGCCTGGTTGTATGGCGTCGGGCAGGAATGTGCCTGGCCCCAGGCGTTGCAATTGCGCCTGCTGGCGTTGCTCGCCGGCTGCGCGCAGGTGAGTCGGCATAACCCGTCCAGTGCTGCCGGGCACGTGCTGCTGGGCGGGTTGTTCGCCCAGTTCCAAGGGCTCGACGGCGAACTCAACGTTGCCCTGGCCGCCGGGCCTGCGGCGTGGCGCGAGATGTGGGCGCGGGATAAAGGCGTGATGGAGATTGGAGCGGGGGCGCGGGCCAAGCGGCTGGCCAAGGCGTTGGGAGCTTCATTGGGTTGACGGGCCCCATCGCGGGCAAGCCTTGCTCCCACAGGTCTACGGCAGACTGTCATTAGGCACTGAGCCTGTGGTGCAAGCCTTGCTCCCACAGGTCTACAGCAGACTGTCATTTGGCACTGAGCCTGTGGTGCAAGCCTTGCTCCCACAGGTCTACGGCAGACTGTCATTAGGCATTGCACCTGTGGGAGCAAGGCTTGCCCGCGATGGCGTCGGGACTGTCGACACAAGCCTCGAAATTGTCATCAAGTCTGAATAGGCTCTGAAGGTTCAACCCTGCGAGCCCCGAGCATGTCCAAAGGTTGGTTCCTGATCCCGCTGCTGTTGCTCAGCCTGAGCGCCCACGCCGAAGACTGGCCCGGCGAGCAATGGCCAAGTGGCCCGACCCCGAGCGGGCCGGCCATCGAAGCCTTGGAACAATACGCCTTCCCACCCCGGGACGATGCGAGCCGCGAGGGCATCCGCACCGATGCGCTGCTGGTGATCCAGGACGGTCGGCTGGTCTACGAACGCTACGCCGGGCCGACGACCGCCGAGACCCCGCACCTGACCTGGTCCATCAGCAAAAGCCTGCTGGCGACGGTGTTCGGCGTGGCCTACGGTGAAAAGCTGTTTGGCCTGCAAGACCCGGCCGCCAAGTATTACCCGCCACTGAGCCGACACCCGGGCCTGACCCTGGCCGATCTTTTCCACTGGGCCTCAGGCCTGGATTGGCAGGAAGACTACGAATACGCGCCGCTCAACTCTTCGGTGGTGGCGATGCTCTATACCCGTGGGCGTCATGACATGGCGGCGTTCACTGCGCAGCATGAAAGCTTCAGCCCGCCGGGGCAGGCGTTCCGTTATTCCAGCGGTGACAGCAACTTGCTGGCGGCGGTCTTGAAAACCGTCGTCGGCCCGGCGCGCTACCCCGACTACCCTTGGACGGCTTTGTTCGACCCCCTGGGCATCCGCCACGCCATCTGGGAAACCGACGCCAGCGGTACGTTCGTGGGATCGTCCTATGCCTATCTCACCGCGCGGGATTTGGCACGTGTCGGGTTGTTGCTGCAACGGGACGGCCGCTGGGGCGGACGGCAACTGCTCCCCAAGGCCTGGGTCGCGTTCAATCGCCAGCCTTTTGCCCACTTCCAGGCCGGCCAGGACGAAGCCGTGCCTGGCGGGCATTGGTGGCTCAACCGCGCCGCCGATCCGGCGATCCATCCCTGGCCCGATGCGCCGCCGGATACCTTTGCCGCGTTGGGCCATTGGGGCCAGGCGCTGTACATCATTCCCAGCGCCAAACTGGTGATCGTGCGCTACGGCGACGACCGCGACGGCAGCTATCGCCATAACGAATTGCTCAAGCGCGCCATGGCGGCGTTCGCCGGGACGGTGCAGCCATGAAGCGCAAAGTGTTGCTCAGCCTGTTGTCGATGCTGCTCATCGCCCTGTTCAGTTGGGTCTGGCTGGAGCGGGTGGCATTGCGGGCCTTCCCCGACATCATCAGCGCCTACACCGCCAAGGAATACTGCTCGTGCCGCTATGTAATGCAACAACCGGTCGAGTATTGCCGGGGTTATGTGAAGCAGTCAGTGCCCACCGATGATTTTTTCGATGCGCCTGAAGCCAAACGCGTCACCGTCAGCGGGTTGGGGCGTAGCAACAGTGCGCAATGGGTGGGTGAGCGGCAGGGGTGTCGGTTGGAGCCCTGAACTAACCGTTGGCAACAAGGCCTGTGGGAGCAAGGCTTGCCCGCGATGGCATCCTTGAGGTCGCCATCGCGGGCAAGCCTTGCTCCCACAGACCCCAGGAAGCCTTGCTCCCACAGATAACCCCCTTCACCTCAGGTTCTCTGTATTCCTGATCGTTGTTGCAACAGACAGTTTGCAAGCGCCCTCGGCCCGGTTAAGGTTCGCCACAGGTTTATCTGCCCCCCGAGTGTGTATGTTCAAGCGGTTTTTCCCTCACGCCGCCAGCTTGCTGCTGGCCTGCGCAGCGCTGCCGGCCCAGGCCGACTGGTACCTGGATAGCGAATCGTCGCGGCTGTCGTTCATCAGCAGCAAAAACGGCAACGTCTCCGAGGTCCAGCGGTTCCTGGTGCTGCACGGTCAAGTCCAGCCCGAGGGCTTGGCGCGCCTGGAGGTGGAGCTGGAGTCCATCAACAGCGGCATTCCCTTGCGCGATGAGCGCATGCGCGCCGAGCTGTTCGAGATCCAGCAATTTGCCGAAGCCACTGTCACCGCAAAAATCGACCTGGCGCCGATCCAGGACCTGGCCAACGGCGCGCAGTTGGAGTTGCGTCTGCCGCTGACGGTGAACCTGCACGGCAAACAACATGAATACCCCGTCGAACTGCTGGCGACGCGCCTGGATGAACGCCGCTTCCAAGTGGTGACCTTGGAACCGGTGGTGCTCAACGCGGCCGATTTCGATCTGGCGCCGGGGCTGGAAAAGCTGCGAAACCTGGCCGGGTTGTCGGCCATCAGCCTCTCGGTGCCGGTGAATGCGGTGCTGATCTTCACGGCGCGCTGACATGAGCGGCCCGGTATTTCCCTGGCGTGAAGGTAATCGCTTCGAGCTGTTGATCGATGGCCCGCAGTTCTTCCCACGCATGCTGGTGGAAATCGCCCGTGCCCGGGAACAGGTCGAGCTGGAACTCTATCTGGTGGAGGCGGGCACATGCGCCGAGGCGATGGTCCAGGCGCTGGTGCAGGCCGCCGAGCGTGGCGTTCGCGTGCGGTGCCTGTTCGATGACTACGGCAGCCTGGCGTTTACCCTGGCCCTGCGCAAGCGTCTGATCGAGGCCGGGGTGGAGTTGCGTTTCTACAATCGCCTGAGCTGGCGCCGCTGGGTGCGCAACCTTTACCGGGATCACCGCAAGCTGTTGTTGGTGGATCAACGCTTGGCCGTGGTCGGCGGCACCGGGGTGACCGATGAATTCTGGAACCCCCTCGACGACCGCAGTGAGTGGCACGAAGTGATGGTGGAAATCGTCGGCCCGCTGGTGCTCGACTGGCAATTGCTGTTCGACCGCCAGTGGCTCGCCAACCGCCATCGGCGAGCCTGGAAACCGGCGTCCAACTTCGGCTTGCCGCGCCTGCCGCGGGTACCGCCAGTGGGCGAGGGCATGGGCCGGGTGGCGTATGCCGACGCCCGCCAGCATCGCGACATCCTGCAGTCGCTGTCGCGGGCCTTGAACAGCGGCCAGAAACGCATCTGGATGGCGACACCGTATTTTTTGCCGACCTGGAACGTGCGTCGTTCCTTGCGCAAGGCCGCCGCCCGCGGCATCGATGTGCGCCTGCTGCTGACCGGTCCGCGCACCGATCACCCGTCCGTGCGCTACGCCGGGCACCGTTATTACCCACGATTGCTCAAGGCCGGCGTGCAGATTTTCGAATACCAGCCGTGTTTTCTGCACCTGAAGATGGTGCTGGTGGACGACTGGGTCAGCATCGGCTCCTGCAACTTCGATCACTGGAACCTGCGCTTCAACCTGGAAGCCAACCTCGAAGCCCTGGATTCCAGGCTCAGCAGTGCAGTGGCGGCCAGTTTCGAGCGGGACTTCAGCCAGAGCCTGCAAGTCAGCCTCGACGCCTGGCAGCGCCGACCGTTGTGGAAGCGCTTCAAGCAGCGGCTGTGGGGGTTGGTGGATCGGGTGGTGGTGAACTTGCTGGATCGACGCGGTTAAGCGCAATCCTTGAAAACACATGGAACTCCATGTGGGAGCGGGCTTGCTCGCGAAGGCAGTGTGTCAGCCGACTCAATTGCTGACTGATACACCGCCTTCGCGAGCAAGCCCGCTCCCACAGGGTCATGCATGTTGTTGGATCAGAGCAACTCAAAACTCTGCTGCTTCACTTCCTGGGAGTCCAGGCCGATCTGCACGTTGAACTTGCCCGGTTCCGCCGCGTACTTGAGTTGGGCATTGAAGAACTTCAGGTCGTCTTCGGTGATGGTGAAGTGGATGACTTTCTTCTCGCCGGCCTTGAGCATCACTTTGCGGAAGTTCTTCAGTTCCTTCACCGGGCGAATGATCGAGCCGGTCACGTCCTGGATGTACAGCTGCACCACGGTTTCACCGTCACGCTTGCCGGTGTTTTCCAGTGTCACGCTGGCATCGAGCTTGCCGGTCTTGTTCAGCGTGGTCGACGACAGGGCCATGTCCGACAGGCTGAACTCGGTGTAGCTCAAGCCGTAGCCGAACGGATAGAGCGGGCCGGTGGTGTCATCGAAGTACTGCGAGGTGTAGTTGCCCGGCTTGCCTGGCGTGAATGGCCGGCCGATGCTCAGGTGGTTGTAGTAGGTCGGAATCTGCCCCACCGAGCGTGGGAAGGTGATTGGCAGCTTGCCCGACGGGTTGTAGTCGCCGAACAGCACATCAGCGATGGCGTTGCCGCCTTCGGTGCCGCTGAACCAGGTTTCCAGGATCGCATCGGCCTGCTGCTTCTCATCCAGCAACGCCAGCGGGCGGCCATTCATCAGCACCAGCACCAGCGGCTTGCCGGTGGCTTTCAGGGCCTTGATCAGCTCGCGTTGGCTGGCCGGGATGTTCAGGTCGGTACGGCTCGACGATTCATGGGACATGCCACGGGATTCACCCACGGCGGCCACCACCACATCGGCATCCTTGGCGGCTTTCACTGCTTCGTCGATCAGCACCTGGGCCGGACGCGGGTCGTCTACCACTTCCGGGGCATCGAAGTTGAGGAAGTTCAGGTAGTCGAGCACCTTCTTGTCGCCGGTGATGTTGGCGCCACGGGCGTAGATCAGCTTCGAGTCAGCGCCCAGGGCGCGGGTCATGCCGTCGAACAGGGTGACCGATTGCGCAGGACGCCCGGCCGCGGCCCAACTGCCCATCATGTCGATCGGTGCCTTGGCCAACGGGCCGACCAGGGCGATTTTTGCTGTCTTCTTCAGGGGCAGGGTCTGGTTGCGGTTTTCCAGCAGGACCAGGCTGCGGCGTGCCACGTCACGGGCGTCGGAGCGGTGCATGCGGCTTTCGGCGTAGGTGTCGGCCGGGTCGTCCTCAGCCTTGCCGATGCGCAGGTACGGGTCCTTGAACAGGCCCATGTCATATTTCGCCGCGAGCACTTCGCGCACTGCGTTGTCGATGTCGCTCTGCTCGATTTCGCCGGCCTTGAGCAACCCTGGCAGTTCCTTGCCATAGAGCGAGTCGTTCATGCTCATGTCGATACCGGCCTTGATCGCCAGTTTCGCCGCTTCGCGACCGTCCTTGGCGACGCCGTGCTTGATCAGTTCGAAAATGGCGCCGTGGTCACTGACCGCCAGGCCCTTGAAACCCCATTCCTTGCGCAGCAGGTCGTTCATCAGCCAGGTGTTGGCGGTCGCCGGCACGCCGTTGATGGAGTTCAGCGCGACCATCACCCCACCGGCACCCGCGTCGATGGCGGCGCGGTAGGGTGGCAGGTAGTCCTGGTACATTTTCAGCGGACTCATGTCCACGGTGTTGTAGTCCCGGCCGCCTTCCACCGCGCCGTACAGGGCGAAGTGCTTGACGCTGGCCATGATGCTGTCGGCCGCGTTGGCGCCGTTGCCCTGGAATGCCTTGACCATCACCCCGGCGATGCGCGAGACCAGGTAGGTGTCCTCGCCGAAACCTTCGGACGTGCGGCCCCAACGTGGGTCACGGGAAATGTCGACCATGGGCGCGAAGGTGATGTCCAGGCTGTCGGCCGCCGCTTCCTTGGCCGCGATGCGACCGGAGTGGTAGATGGCGTCCATGTCCCAGCTCGAGGCCAGGGCCAGGGGGATCGGGAAAATCGTGCGGTGGCCGTGGATCACGTCATAGGCGAAGAACATCGGGATCTTCAACCGGCTGCGCATGGCCGCGTCCTGCATCGGACGGTTTTCATCGCGGGTGATGGAGTTGAACGTGCCCCCGATGTTGCCGGCGGCGATTTCCTTGCGAATCATCTCCCGGGGCATTTCCGGGCCGATGCTGATCAGGCGCAATTGGCCGATCTTCTCTTCGAGGGTCATCTGCTTCATCAGGTTGCTGATGAAGGCGTCCTTGTTCTCTATGGGGGCTGGCAGGTTGTCGGCTAATACGGATTGACTGGCCAGACTGACAAACAGGCCCAGCAAACACAGCTTCTTCATGAATAATTTTCTCGCAAGCCTAAAGGGCGGTAATCAGGACACGCCGGTCAGCCAAAATGTGAGGAGCGGCTATTGTTGTTCAGTTAAATGCAGCACACTTTCGAACCCATTGGGCTGAACTTAGTTTCGCACTGCGCATCTTTTAGCCCATCGACCCGTTTCAATCCAGTGCGGCGGCAGATTATGCCCCAGGCGCCGGTGAGATAGGTGGCCGGTTTTTTCCAATGTCATGCCAGGGAGCGCTTCCTCCAATGAATCCACGACTGAACCACCTTCGCAGCTTGCCGATGCTGGCCCTGATGCTGCTCACCACGGTGCTGGCCGGTTGCGGCATCAATAACATCCCGACCCTGGACGAACAGGCCAAGGCCGCCTGGGGCCAGGTGCAGAACCAGTACCAGCGCCGCGCCGACCTGATTCCCAACCTGGTGGAAACCGTCAAGGGCTACGCCCAGCACGAACAGGACACCCTGACTGCCGTGATTGAGGCACGGGCCAAGGCGACGTCGATCCAGGTCGACGCCAACACCTTGAACAACCCGGAACAACTCAAGCAGTTCCAGCAGGCCCAGGACCAGTTGAGCGGCGCGTTGAGCCGGCTGATGGTGGTGGTCGAGCGTTATCCGGACCTCAAGGCCAACCAGAATTTCCTGGCGTTGCAATCGCAGCTCGAAGGCACCGAGAACCGCATCGCCGTGGCCCGTCGCGACTTTATCCTGGCGGTGCAGAAGTACAACACCGAAATCCGCACGTTCCCGGGGCGCCTGTGGCACAGCGTGATGTACAGCGACCTGCCGATCCGCGAAACCTTCGAGGCTACCAGCCCCAATGCCGAAAAAGCCCCTGAAGTGAAGTTCTGAAAAAACGCTGGGAGCGAGCCTGTGGGAGCAAAGCTTGCTCGCGATGAACGATAACGCGGTCATTAGAAAGACCGAGGTGCCTTCATCGCGAGCAAGCTCGGCTCCCACACCCGCTCGCTCCCACACAGGAGTTCCAATGCGCGTGTTGAAATTTGGCCTGGTGCTGTTGCTCTGGGTGTTTGCCATCACGGCCCAGGCCGAGCTGAAGTTTCCGGCATTGACCGGGCGGGTGGTGGACGCCGCGCAGATGCTCGAACCGTCGGTGAGCGCGCAACTGGAAGCGCAGCTCAAGGCCCATGAACAGGCCACCGGCGAACAGGTAGTGGTGGTCACGCTGGCGGACCTGCAAGGCAGCAGCATCGAAGACTTCGGTTATCAACTGGGGCGCCACTGGGGCATCGGGCAGAAGGATAAAAACAACGGCGCACTGCTGATCGTCGCCCGGGATGACCGTAAACTGCGCATCGAGGTGGGCTACGGCCTGGAGGATCGCCTGACCGACGCGCAGAGTTCGGTGATCATCAACCAGGTGATCACCCCGGCCTTCAAGACCGGCAACTTCAACAAAGGCATCAGCGACGGCGTCGCGGCGATGCTGGTGGTGCTGGGCGGCAGCCCGTTGGACGAGCCGGCGCCGGCGTACAGTGCGCACGGGCAGCAAGAACCGAGTGATTTCGTCGAGCGCCATCCCGGGCTGTTCATCTTCCTGGTGATACTGTTTATTTTGACGATATTGGTCTGCCAGATGCTCGGTATCCTGCCGACCGGAAGCGGTGGCTCCAGCCGTTCGGGCGGTTCCGGTGGAGGCTTCGGCGGCGGAGGCGGCGGCTTCAGTGGTGGCGGTGGCAGTTTCGGGGGCGGCGGTTCGTCGGGCGGCTGGTGATAATAATAATGAGCAGGCACTTTTAACATGGCATTACTGACTGAACACGAACAACGCAAGGTCGCCGAGGCCATCGCCCGGGTCGAGCGGCATACCGACGCTGAGCTGGTCACAGTGCTGGCCGCCCGCGCCGACGACTACGCCTATATCCCGCTGTTATGGGCCAGCCTGCTGGCCCTGGTGGTGCCCGGCGTGGTCCATTACCTCTCCGGTTGGCTGACGATGCACAGCCTGTTGCTGGTGCAGTGGGTCAGCTTCATTGTGCTGTGCCTGGTGTTTCGCATCCCCAGGATCACCACGCACCTGATCCCCCGTTCCGTGCGTCACTGGCGGGCCTCCAACCTGGCGCGCCGGCAATTCCTCGAGCAGAACCTGCACCACACCGTGGGCAGCACGGGGATGCTGATCTTTGTCTGCGAGGCTGAGCGGTACGTGGAAATCCTGGTGGACGAAGGCATTTCCAAGCGCCTGGACAACAAATGCTGGGATGCCATCGTCGCAGTGTTCACCCAGCAGGTTCGCCAGGGGCAGACCTTGCAGGGTTTCGTGACCTGCATCGAAGCTTGCGGCGAATTGCTCAAGGAGCACGTGCCGGTGACCCAGGAGCGCAATGAACTGCCGAATCGGTTGGTGGTGCTGGGCTGAAAATTCCCTGCCAGCACAAGCCTGTGGGAACAAAGCCTGTGGGAGCAAAGCTTGCTCGCGATGAACGATAACGCGGTGAGCCTGCACTATCGCGGCGTATTCATCGCGGGCAAGCCTTGCTCCCACAGAGGCTACTGCTCGCCACACCAACTTTTCCGTGCCCTCGCTGCCCATCCCCCCTAAAATACCCGCCATTCCCGATTCGCCCCGCCCCGAGGCCGCTTGTCCATGTCTGCCACCGCAACGCCCGTCCGTCCCGCGCCGGATCACCACGCCCAGTTCATCGAGCTGCTGCGCACCAGCCTTGAACAAAACGCTTTCATCAAACTGGTGCTGGCCAAGTACGTGGGTGACGAAGCGGACCTCCAGCGGCTGATCATCAAGCAGCTGACAGTCAAGGACCAGCCGTGCCTGTCCTTCGTCTACCGCTACAAGACTCGCGACATCACCAAGAATTTCCCGCTGGCCGAAGGGGTGGAAACCATTGCTGCGCTGTTGCCGGCATCGTTCAAGAACGCGCATTTGCTGGCGGTCACCGACGAGGCGCAGTTGGAGTACAGCAAGAAGGGCAAGAGCTCGCTGTTCAAGAGCAAGCCCCAGCAACTGCGGGAAGTGCCGTCTGCCGAGCACAATCGCGAGAAAAATCGCTTCCTCGACCTGAGCCGGCCATTTTTGGCCGACCTGGGCGTGACCAACCACAAGCACGAGCTGATTCCGGCGATGTCGCGCAAGTGGAAGCAGATCAACAAGTTCATCGAGGTCTTCAGTCATGCGCTGACGTCTTCGCCGCTGGCCCTGGACAAACCGGTGCGGGTCTCGGATTTCGGTTCGGGCAAAGGCTACCTGACGTTCGCCATCCACGATTACCTGCGCAACACCTTGCAGGCCGAAGGCGTGGTGACCGGTGTCGAGCTGCGCGAAGACATGGTCAAGCTGTGCAACGAAGCCGCCGCGCGTCTGGAACACCCGGGCCTGAGCTTCCAGCACGGTGACGTGCGCAGCGTGGCGCCGAGCGCGGTGGACGTGATGATCGCCTTGCACGCCTGCGACATCGCCACCGACTACGCAATCCACATGGGCATTCGCTCGGGCGCCTCGATCATCATGTGCTCGCCGTGCTGCCACAAGCAGATCCGCTTGCAGATCCAGAGCCCGGCCTTGCTCAAGCCGATGCTGCAATACGGCCTGCACCTGGGTCAGCAGGCGGAAATGATCACCGACAGTTTGCGGGCGCTGTTCCTGGAAGCCTGCGGCTACGAGACCAAGGTCTTCGAGTTCATTTCCCTGGACCACACCAACAAGAACAAGATGATCCTGGCCGTCAAACGCGCCGAACCGGTGGACCCCACCGAGCTGCTGGCCAAGATCCAGGAACTCAAGGCGTTCTACCACATCACCGAGCACTGCCTTGAAACGCTGCTGCGGGCCGATGGTTACCTCGCCTGAAGCTGGTGCCCCAAATACTGTGGGAGCAAAGCTTGCTCGCGATAAGGGCGACACGGTTTAACTGCTAGAACCGCGTCATCGTTCATCGCGAGCAAGCTTTGCTCCCACAGGACTCGCTCCCACAAGGGCAGAGGTGCAGCCCGTCAGGTAATCAGCGCTTATCCCTCATCCACCGACGTAGCGGGCTACCTTTAATGCGTTAACCACCCACGCATCCCCAAAGGAGCCCACCCCATGCCCGTCAAGAAAATCCTCATGCTGGTCGGCGATTACGTCGAAGATTATGAAGTCATGGTGCCGTTCCAGGCCCTGCAGATGGTCGGCCACACCGTACACGCCGTGTGTCCGGACAAAACCGCCGGACAGACGGTGCGCACGGCGATCCACGATTTCGAAGGCGACCAGACCTACAGTGAAAAACCGGGGCATTTGTTTGCCCTCAACCATGACTTCGCCAACGTCCAGGCCGCCGACTACGACGCGCTGTTGGTGCCGGGTGGGCGAGCGCCGGAATACCTGCGCCTGAATGAAACCGTCCTGCAACTGGTGCGCGATTTCGATCTGGCGGGCAAGCCGATTGCCGCGGTGTGCCACGGTGCGCAATTGCTGGCGGCGGCGGGCATCCTCGAAGGGCGCGAATGCAGCGCCTACCCGGCCTGTGCTCCGGAAGTCCGGCTGGCGGGCGGGACCTATATCGACATTCCCGTGACCCAGGGCCATGTCCAGGGCAATCTCGCGACCGCACCGGCCTGGCCTGCGCATCCGAACTGGCTGGCGGGATTCCTGACGCTGCTGGGCACGGCCATCACTTTGTAATAACGCTGCACAGCGGACTGGCAAGGTAAGCGCAGCGGGTCTTTACTCTCGGGGCATGTCTTCATTGCCAGGAGAAAAATCATGTCCGGATGGTACGAAATCAGCAAAAGCAGCAGCGGCCAGTTTCGGTTTGTGCTCAAGGCGGCCAACGCCGAGACAATCTTGACCAGTGAGCTGTACACCACCCGCAGCGGTGCCGACGGTGGCATTGCTTCGGTGCAGAAAAACAGTCCGTTGGCCGAGCGCTATGAACTCAAGAACACCAAGGACGGCCATCCGTATTTCAACCTCAAGGCGGCCAACCATGAAGTGATTGGCAGCAGTGAGGCTTATTCATCGGACGCGGCCCGGGACAAAGGCATCGCCAGCGTCAAGGCCAACGGCCCGACGACGGTCATCAAGGACAAGACGGTGGCTGCGCTCTGACAGGACGATAATAAGGAGAACTGTGGCGAGGGGATCTGTGGGAGCAAGGCTTGCCCGCGATGCAGGCGCTGCGATTGTGCAGGCTCACCGCGTTATCGTTCATCGCGAGCAAGCTTTGCTCCCACAAATGAATCCCCCTGGTCATGCGGGTTTACCCTGCCTTTTAAACCTCCACCGGCACCGACAATTTCGGATCACCCAGCGGATGGCTCTTCGCATCGAAGAAGCGCAACTGCACCTCCAGCCCCTGGAACACCTTGGCGTAATGCCGCTTCTGATGCTGGATGAACGCCTGGCTACGGGGATAGATCGAAATCGCCACGGTTTTCGGTGCGGCCAGGCGCAGGGCTTGCACGATGTGGTTGTCCTGCTCGCCCAGGGCATGGCCGAACAGGCACAGGTTGTCGCCATGCTGCAGCAACTGGTCGTAGCAGAACGACAGGTAATCGCTGCTGCGGATGGTCTTGAGCTTGTCCTGGCTCGGGCCTTCATTGACGAACAGCGGCACATCGTCGAGGGTCTTGATCGTGTTGTTGATGGCGAAACTGCCCAGCAAGGTGCCTTCGGTGGACGTGAGCTTGCGCGCCGTGCCGTCCTGGTTGCGCACCAGGTGCAGGCCGCCGTGCAGGTACAACAGGCGTGGTTTGTCGGTGGTCGCCTGGCTCAGGTCGAAACTGTGGTCGTCGCCGAAGAACAGGTCGCTGATGCCCTCAGGCGCCTGCTGGATCGCCCAGTAGTTGAGCAGGTCGTAGTTGGTGGTGAACACCGTGCGGTAGCGGCCCAGCTCCTGGTTGAGCGTCGCCAGGGTCGACGGTTGCACCAGGCGCCATGGGATGTGCACCGCATGCACGGTGTTGATCAGCGCTTCCTTGATCGCGTAATAGCGATTACGCGGCGCGGCGGAGCTGACGGCCAGGGCCTTGTTGACGCGACTGGTGGTTTTCAGCGCAGCGAGCACCTGTTCGAAACTGCGCGTCTGCATCGCGTCGAACACGCTCAGCTCCGACGGGCTCAGGGGTTTTTCCTCGACGGTGCGGGCATTTTCGAACAGCGAGTCATAGCCGAAATCATCCCACACCGCGCGGCTGGCGCCGTTGCCCACCAGCAGGCCGTTGAAGGCGGTGTCGGCGCGCAGGGCCTCCCAGTCTTCGAGCCGGGTGTCGTATTCCTGGAAATCGGTCATCGCAAGGATCATCTCAAAACGTGGCAAAGGCAGGGCGCGACTTTATCACGACCCAGTCTTGAGCCAGATCAAGATGCGTCATGACTAGTCGGTCATTCTGTAGGCCCTGCCGATCCGGCCTCAACCAGGAGCGTGACCCCATGAGCAGCACTTTTTTTATTCCCGCCGTGAACATCATGGGGCTGGGCTGCCTCGATGAAGCGATGATCGCTATCCGCAACTACGGCTTTCGCAAAGCCCTGATCGTCACCGACGCGGGGCTGGCCAAGGCCGGCGTCGCCACCAAGGTGGCCGAGTTGTTGGCGATACAGGACATCGACTCGGTGATTTTCGACGGCGCCAAGCCCAATCCAAGCATCGCCAATGTCGAGCTCGGTTTGGGGCTGCTGAAGGAGAGTCAGTGTGATTTCGTCGTGTCGCTGGGCGGTGGTTCGCCCCACGACTGCGCCAAGGGCATCGCCCTGTGCGCCACCAACGGTGGGCAGATTCGTGACTATGAAGGCGTCGACCGTTCGAGCAAGCCGCAGTTGCCGCTGATCGCCATCAACACCACGGCGGGCACCGCCAGCGAAATGACCCGTTTTTGCATCATCACCGACGAGACACGCCACGTGAAAATGGCGATTGTCGATCGCAACGTGACACCATTGATGTCGGTGAACGACCCGGCGCTGATGGTGGCGATGCCCAAGGGCCTGACGGCCGCCACCGGCATGGATGCACTGACTCACGCGATCGAGGCTTATGTCTCCACCGCTGCCAACCCCATCACCGATGCCTGCGCCCTGAAGGCCATCACCCTGATCAGTAACAACCTGCGCCTGGCCGTGCGTGACGGCAATGACCTGACCGCGCGGGAGAACATGGCCTACGCGCAGTTTCTCGCGGGGATGGCATTCAACAATGCATCGTTAGGCTTCGTGCACGCGATGGCGCATCAGTTGGGTGGCTTCTACGACCTGCCTCATGGTGTGTGCAACGCGGTGCTGTTGCCTCATGTGCAGAGCTTCAACGCTTCGGTGTGCGCCGTTCGCCTGACCGACGTGGCCCATGCCATGGGCACCGATACACGCGGCTTCAGCCCGGAAGAGGGCGCCCGGGACGCCCTTGCGGCGATCCGCAAACTGGCCCTTGACGTGGACATTCCGGCCGGTTTGCGTGACCTGGGCGTACGCCTCAACGACGTACCGGTGCTGGCTGCCAACGCCTTGAAAGACGCCTGCGGCCTGACCAACCCACGGGCGGCGGACCAGCGGCAGATCGAAGAGATTTTTCGCAGCGCGTTCTAAGCGACCCGGGGCGGCATGAACCTCACACAGAGCATCGCCGCCGTCCCCAGCACCGCGCACAACGCCGCCAGCGGCCAGGCCTGTTGACTCAACAACAGGCTGGCCATGGCACCGATCACCGAGGCCATCAGTTGGTGCAGGAACCCACTCAACGCCATGGCATAAGCGCCGGCCACCGGTGAGCCTTCGTTGGCCAGGGACAGGCTGATGGGGTAGTTCAACGACTGGCCGAACACCGCAAAGCAATACGGCAACCAGAAAAGCAGCGCGATGCTGCTCAGGGTGAGGCTGCCTGCCAGCATGGTCGTGCTCCCGCCCAACACCAGCGCGATGCCCCAGCCCATCATTCGCCGTTGACCAGTACGCAGTACAAAAGCGTTCACCACCAGCGCCCCAAGCAAGTACGCGGCACTGACCGGCCAGCCCAGCAGGCCGTATTCAATGGGCGACCAGTGGAAGCTCTCCTGCAGGATCAGCGGCGCCGCGGTGTTGAAGGCGACGATCACGCCGTAACCCAGTCCACCGGCCAAGGCCGGCAGCAGGAACGCGCGTTGCCGGAGAATGTGCCCGTAGATGCCCCATGCCGATTGCCCGTTGCCGGCTTGCACCAGCACCGGGAACCTGGCCCGGGACACCGCCGCTGCCATGGCCAGGCTGACGGCGCCCAAACCGTAGAAAATCGCCTCCCAGCCAAAAGCGGCCTGGATCAGCGAACCCAGGTACTGGCCGATACCGAGGGCAATCACAAAGGCGATCGATATCCAGGACAGGGCCTTGGCCAACAGGTCGCCGCTGAAACTGTCCCGAATCAAGACCCGCGCCATCACCGAGATACCGCTGGCGCCGATGCCCTGGATCAACCTGAGCGTCAGGAACGCCTCCACGGTTGTGCCCAGCGGCAGGGCCAGGTTGCCCAAACCGTATAACCCCAAGGCCGCCAGCAAGACCGGCTTGCGCCCCAGCCGCTGGCTCAGGCTGCCCCACAGCAACATCGGCAGCGCCATGCCGATCAGGTACACCGACAAGCCCCAGGAAACCCGGGACGCATCGGCGCCCAGGTCCCGGGCGATATCGGGCAGGGCCGGCAAGTAGATGCTCATGCCCAGTTGGGCCAGGAAAACGGTGGTGCAGGTGACGATCAGGGTTGTACGGGTCTTCATCGAGCGTCCTGTCTCAAGGGCGGATGTCACGCCCGTGGGTCAGCAGCAGTTCGGTGATCTTTTCGCAAAACGAGCGAATCACGTTCGGCTCCATGTCGGCGCGCAGGGTAATGCGAATGGCGGCCTTGCCTTGCGGCACCACGGGGAAAAAAACCGCTGAAGTGAAATACCCCAGTTCGGCCAGTTCGACGGCCAGGCTGTTGGCCAGGGTAGCTTCACCGCAGGGCACCATGCGGATCGCCATGGGATTGCCGTGCTGTTCAGTGCGCACGAGGCTGTCGAAGAAGCGGATATTAGCTTGCAAACGCTCCTGCAGGGCGCTGAATTCTCGACTGCGGTGCAGGCGGATCGACGCCATGCCGGCGCCGATGGCCGCTGCGTTCAGGCTCTGGGACCAATTGCTCGGCCCACCGTAACGCTGCACCAGCGCTTTGTACCGCTCACTGCCAAACATGACCAGCCCGCCACTGGAGCCGAATGACTTGGCCAATGAAGCAACGATCAGGGTACGTTCATCCACGGCCGGGACGCGCGAACGGACCAGGCCTGCGCCGGACTCCCCGACCGCAGACAATGCGTGGGAGTCGTCCAGATAGAGAAACAGGCCATAGCGCTGCTTGAGATACATCAGGCTGTCCAGGTCCGCCAATCCGCCCATGCTGTAGGCGCTGTCGGCCACGTATGCCACGTAGCGCTGGCGTTTGCACAGGTCTTCGATGAAGTCCATGTCGTTGTGCGGGCAGGTGACGACCTGGGTTTCATCGGCGCAGGCGGCCTTGCTGTGGTTCATCGAGTAATGGGCGTATTTGTCGAACACCATGACCGGCGAACACTGGTTGGTGAACGCGCCGCTGGCCAGCAACGGCAGGATTCCGGCGCTTGCCGCACTGCACGACAGGGCACTGAGGCAACTGGCCCCGAACAGCTCCGACAATTGGGTTTCGTACTCGTCCAGGATCGCCAGTTTGCAGCGATTCCTTGAGTTGGCGACCCGCAGGGTCCCGGTTTCCCACAGGGCAGTCATGGCGCCGTCCAGCAACGCGGGGTGATAGTCCAGGCCCAGGTAGGACGTGGTACAGAAGTGATGAAAGGTGCGACCGTATTGGTCGACCAGCACATTGGGTGTCTTGACCTCGACATTCAGCCCTGAGATTTTTCCGGCTTCGGTGCCCTGCCAGTTCTGGTCTGCGAGGGAAATCACCTTGCGGTAGTGGGTGAAGTGATGGGGTGCTTGAGCAGTCTGGTTCATGGTGCGATTACATTCCTTGGTGAGTGGCGCTGTCCGTGGGGTGTTTCGATAGCGGTGTGTTTCCAGACTTTACAGATTGTTGTGCAGGGCTTTGAATCGGCTGTTTCCGGCGTGCTTGAGTGTCACTGGAGATTTCTGCGTAGGACTTTGCCTAGGACCTTGGACGGGGAATCCGTCGGCGATGTCGGAGCTTGAAAGTACCCTGGGTTCGCCCCAAGCCCGCTGGGTTATCACTCTTTTCTGAAGGTTGTTTACTGATGCTCTCAGGCCTCAATCATCTGACCCTTGCTGTCACCGACCTGGATCGCAGTGTGGTTTTTTATGGCGAGCTATTGCAGTTGCGCCTCGAAGCCAAGTGGGACCGCGGGGCCTATTTGTCGCTGCCGGGTTTGTGGTTGTGCCTGGCTTTCGACCCGTTGCGCAGGCCCCTGCCGGCAGCGGACTACACCCATTACGCTTTCAGCATCGCTGCCGAGGATTTCCCGGAGCTGGTGGCGCGGCTGAACGCGGCCCAGGTGTCCTCATGGCGAGACAACCGCAGCGAGGGGGATTCGTTCTACTTTCTCGACCCGGATGGGCACAAGCTGGAAGTCCATGTGGGGGACCTGGCGTCGCGGTTGCAGGCCTGTCGGCAGGCACCGTATGCCGGTATGGTGTTTTTTACCGAGCCGTGATGGGCTGCGTCGAACCGAGTTGCTGCGCCTACCAGGCGTTGGGCGGCAATCGTCGCGTATGGAACAGTCGCAGGATTTGCACGCGCCCGTGGCGAACGCGATAGGGAATCAGGTACGGACGGTCGGGGACAACCCATTCACGGGTGCCAGCCAGGCGGCCTTCACGACCGGACGCCGGGAATTGGGCAAGTTGCTCGACGCTCATGAGGATTGCCTTGACGAAGTGCGCTGCTGCTTTTGGATTCTCCAGCGCAATGTAAGCGGCTTCGTCGTCCAGATTCTTGAGGGCAGTGCGCAGCCACTCAACCTGCATTGTTCATCCATTTTTCGGCAATCGCGTTGACATCCTCGGGACTGGCGAAGTCACCTGCATCTGCCTCATGCAAGGCTTCTTGGATTTCCTTGATCTGCCAGGCTTCACGGGCCAGGTATTCGCGTAGTGCATCGACGGCCAGGAATGACTTGCTGCGCCCGGTAGCCTTGGCCAATACCGCCAGGGTTTCGGCGACTTCATCGGGCAAGCGCAATGACATGACGGACATGATGATCTCGATGTAGTGGTTTGTAATACAACATACTACATCGTCCTTGAAGTGTTGCCAGTCCCGTTGGTCTCCATCGTTTGTGTGAATGTTCGCCCCGATATCGAGGCTCATCCTCTACAGTCTGATCCCCTGCGCTATCCTCATCGGTACTGGTGGGGCGCGTCGGTCTCGCTCGTTGTATCGGCGTCACGAACTGACCATCACCCGCTTCGCTCACCGTTGCATTATCCGGATGACCTCCAGCCCCATGGACACTCGAAGTTCCGCGCCGCTGGCCAGCTACATCGACCTTTTGCTGGACGCCGTGTGTGCCGTCGACGGCCAAGGGCGTTTCGTGTTTGTCAGTGCTGCCTGCGAACAAATTTTTGGCTACACCCCGCAGGAGCTGATCGGCCAGCCGATGATCGATCTGGTGCACCCCGCCGACCGCCAGCGGACCCTCGAGGCGGCCCGGGAGATCATGGACGGCGAGCCCAAGCTCAATTTCGAAAACCGCTACCTGCGCAAGGACGGTCGGGTGGTGCACATCCTGTGGTCGGCACGCTGGTCGCCGGCGGACCAACTGCGCATTGCCGTGGCCCGGGACATCACCGAACGCAAGCAGGCCGAGTCCCGACAGGCGGCGTTGTATGCGATTTCCGAGGCAGCCCATGCCGCGGCGGATCTGCTGGCGCTGTTCAAACGCATCCACCTGATTATTGGCGAGTGGCTGCCGGCGCTGAATTTTTCGGTGGCGCTGTATGACGAACAATGTTCGCAACTTAACTTCCCCTATCACGTCGACGACCGGGAAGGGCAGCCCGAATTGCCGGGCACGGTCACCGGGCGTTTGTGCGCCGAGGTGATTCGCAGTGGCCAGCCAATCCTGCTGACGCCCGGTTGCAGCCACTTGCCGCCGGGGTTCGACGACCTTGTGGCGCAGCCGGATGCGCCGTGTTGGCTGGGCGTGCCACTGAACTCGCAGAGCGGCACGATTGGCGCGCTGATCGTCAAGAGCGCGCCGGACAATGTGCGCTACACCGAGCAGGACAAGGAGTTGCTGCAATACGTTTGCGCGCAACTCACCATCGCCATCGAGCGCAAGCAGTTGCACGCCCGGTTGCAGCACATGGCTCAGTACGATCAGTTGACCCAGGTGCCCAACCGCGAATTGCTCCGTGAACGGTTCAAGTACGCCTTGGCAACCGCCCGTGCTGCGTCCGGGCGCATGGCCTTGCTGTATATCGACCTGGACCGTTTCAAGCAGGTCAACGACACCTATGGCCACGGGGTGGGCGACATGCTGTTGCAAGCGGTGGCCAATCGTCTCAAGGGCTGCAT
Organism: Pseudomonas sp. A25(2017); assembly: GCF_002001065.1. Taxonomy (NCBI): domain Bacteria; kingdom Pseudomonadati; phylum Pseudomonadota; class Gammaproteobacteria; order Pseudomonadales; family Pseudomonadaceae; genus Pseudomonas; species Pseudomonas sp. A25(2017). The sequence continues at coordinate 69,066 of NZ_MUOA01000045.1, forward strand.
CCGCGACACCGACACCGTGGCGCGTATTGGCGGCGACGAGTTCGTGGTCCTGCTGCACAGCATCCAGGCCCTGGAGGATGCCCACAGAGTGCGGGAAAAAATCCGCCATGCACTGGCCCAGCCACTGCGTCTGGACGGACACTGCCTGAGCATCGAACCGAGCATCGGCGTGGCCTGTTTCCCCGACCATGGCACCGAAGATGTCGCCCTGTTCCGCCATGCCGATGAGGCTATGTACGCCGCCAAACGTCACAATCACCGGGCGTTCGGCATCTGATAGCGCGTCACCGTTCGTCGTGGCGCTGGACGTTTTTTCAACCTTTCAAGCGTGACCTTTTCAGATGTCAGGCGGGCCCCGCTCGCCGGAAACATCGTCCATGATCGAACGAAGATGTCTGGAGCGGGTCGCAGAAGGGGGAGAACCACTCAGCCGTACCTGGGTCAGACGTTTCGTTGATCATCATGGGTGGTTCTGATTCAGAGGCGGGAAACCCGTCAGAACTTTTATCAGAGGAGGGCGCGACCATGAGCCGTATGGCCAGCTTTTTTCGCACCACCAGTGTCGTCGTGCTGATGGGCCTGGGTGCCAACAGTGCCTGGGCCCAATCGCCTGCCGACTTCATCAACGATGCTTCCGCCAAAGGCATGGCCGACATCGAGGCCAGTCGCATGGCCCACGGGAAAGCCGAATCCAGGGAGGTCAAGGACTACACCATCATGGTGATCAACGACCGCACCACGGCCAATCAACACCTGGCGAAGATCGCCAAGAAGCTCGACTTGCCTGTCGCCCCCCGTGAGGAGGTGGCTGACAAGGCCAAGGCCCTGATCCCGCAGGTCAAGGAAGGCGAGTCGTTCGAGGCTGCGTATGCCGCCAGCCAGGTCAAGGCCACCGAGGAGGCCATCGCGCAGATCGAGCAGCAGGCCCAGACCACCGAAGTGCCGGAGATCAAGGCCTTCGCCGATGAAACGCTGCCTAAACTGCAGACCCATCTCGAAATGGCCAGGGCGCTGCAAGCCAGCCGCTGATCCGCTGCGTTTTTGTATTCAGGGCCGGGACGTTCGCGTCCCGGCTGATTTTTGCCCGCCAAAAGGAGAACCTTCCAGCGCATCTGCGTCAGCACTGGTTCAGGTCTACTTTGTTCTTTTCTTCCAGGCCTTCAAGGCTCCTGACTTCGTCCTGGCCCATGGCCTGGTAATGCTTTCTCAGCGCCTCCAGTTGCTTGAGGTCCAGCGACTCAAGGCCGAGCATTGCATTCTGTGCCTCCTTGGTCGCTCGTAATAACTCATCGACCTTGAGGTGCAAGATGTCGGTATCGCGGTTCTGCGTGTTTTGAATCAGGAATACCATCAGGAAGGTAATGATCGTCGTTGATGTATTGATGATCAGTTGCCATGTGTCATTGAAGTCGAAAAGAGGTCCGCTGAGGGCCCAGAGCGCCAACAACACGATGGCCCCCAGAAACGTCTTGGGGCTCCCCGCCCAAAGGGCCAGTTTTTGAGCGATTTTTGCGAAGGTCATTGCTGTGTTCCTTATGGATGCACCTGTCCTTTGTGACAGCAATGAATTGATGAAAATTCTGCTTACATTTTCAGGCGCCGCTGTTCGGCAAGGTTTTTCGTGCAACCTGAAAATCATCGCAACCAATTGCCGTGTTGGCTGGTCACTCCTTAAGGCCCTCAGCTTCGGAGTCCACCATGAACCTCGCACGCACTGTTTGCCTTGCCTGCTGTTTGTTCGCCCTGCAAGGCTGCTTCGACAATTCGGGTAACGAGACCAAGGACAACACCGATGGCACCAAGTCCTCGGTGCAGATGCAAGAGTCGGGAACGGAAAACAAATAGTCGTCTAGCTCAACCCTGTGGGAGCGAGCTTGCTCGCGATGGCGTCGGCTCAGCAATAGCAAGAGTGCCTGACACACTGCCATCGCGAGCAAGCTCGCTCCCACAGGTTATGGCGGCTTTCTTAGCGCCCTTGTTGCAACACCTTCAGCGCTGCCGAAGCCAGGAAGCCGGAACGGCTCTTCTCTTCAGGATGGTGCAACACATATTCATCAATACGATTGAGCAGGTAGCCGGGCAACGTGATGTTGAGTTTCTGCGCCTTGCCCAGGTATTTGGTCACATCGATGTCCACCAGCGCCCAAGTGCAGCCGGCATATGCCGGATTGGCGGCGTGCAAGGTGACGGTGTTGGCCGACGGAATCGGCGAGCCGTCTTCAGCCAGAATCTCGAAGTGACCCTCGATGGCCTCACGCGCCATCGCCATGGCCTCGTCCAGGTCGTCGCCTGCGGAAAAACAACCGGGAATATCCGGTACCTCAACACCCCAGGCGTGCTTGTCATCGCCCATGGAAATCGCAATCGGGTAAAGCATATTCATCGTCCTCCGCGAACGTCGCGCAACGGGCCGGCTGAAGCAGTGCCTGTTGCAAAATACTGATGGCCGTTTTCTTGAGCAGGTCTTTCTTGGGATGAGGAACCGTGACCAAGCCCGGCTTGGTCGGGTGCTTGAAATGATGGTGACTGCCCCGAACCCGTACCAGATACCAACCGTCTGCAATGATCTGGCTTATCAAAAATCGGCTATTCACAACACCTCCGTGTGGTGTGCTTGGTGGGTACTATACCTACTGAAAATGAATGATCAACACTATAACCACCGAGGGTGACCTCGGGAGGTATGCGCAGTCACTGCAACGAAGTCTAGAAGCGGCGTCGCACAAGGGCGGCGGCGAGGCGGGGCGGGTTTATTTCGGGATGTGAAGCCGGACGTAATGCTTGTGTGGCGAGGGCGCTTGCTCCCGCTGGGCTGCGAAGCAGCCCCGGATTTTCGGCTCAGTTTGCCAGGTGCTCACTCGAGAGCCCGATCAGTTTATCCACAGGAACTAGGACTGCTGCACAAACGTCAGCCGTACCGCAAATCCAATCAAAAGACTCCCAAATAACCACTGCTGCACACGCTGGGCCGAAGGCGAACGTTGAAGCCAGCGACCGAGTGCGACACCCACCAACGCGTAGGCGCTATCGAATAGCAGGCCGACGCCGACCAGCACCACGCCCAGGGTCGCGAATTGCCCCAGCACGGGCCCGCCCTGTGGATCGATGAACTGCGGCAATAACACCGAGCAAAACAGCAAGGCTTTGGGATTGAGCAGATTGGTCAGCAGCCCACGCCGAATCGCCTGGTAGCAGCGCCGTTTCCCGACCTCGACGGCGGCACCTTCAAAACTCGGCAACAAGGTGGTCCGCAGGCATTGAAAACCGATCCATAACAAGTAGGCAGCACCGGCCAGACGCACCACGTCGAACGTCCACGGCGCGGTCTTGAACAAGGCCGAAAGCCCCAACGCCGCCAATGCAACATGACACCCACGAGCAACCCCCAGGCCCACCGCCGTCGCCAGCGCCGCGCCCCTGCCCTGACGGGCACCGGTTTGCAGCAGCAGAATCATGTCCGGCCCGGGCAACACGTAGACCACCATCAAGGCCATCAGGAACAACCAGAGCTCTGCCACGTGACACCCCTTTGAGCGACGATTTGATAGCGCCAGTCTAGAGCCGAGGGGGAGGGCAGGTGGTTGCGAAGTCAGCTTCTAAAGCGTTGCTAATTGGCATAACCTGCCACTTATTCGTGCCATTAAATCGGAATCTGCCAATCCATGAAACTGGACGCCTTTGACCGCAAAATCCTCGCCGCGCTGCAACGGGACGGCCGCCTGAGCAACGTGCAACTGGCCGAAGAAATTGGCCTGTCCCCGTCGCCCTGCTTGCGCCGCGTGCGGATGCTCGAAGAAGCCGGTGTCATTCGCGGTTATCAAGCCATCCTGGACCGTGACGAAGTAGGGCTCGGATTAACGATCTTTGTCGGCGTGAAAGTTGAACGGCACAACGACGAACAAGCCGAAGCGTTTCGCCAGGCCGTCACGGCATTGCCGGAAGTGATCTCGGCGTTTCTGGTGTCAGGTGAATCGGATTTTCTGTTGCAAGTGGTGGTGCCGGATTTGCGGGCCTACGACCGTTTTCTCACTGGGCGGCTGCTGAAACTGCCGGGGGTGAGTGATATCCGCAGCAACTTTGCGATTCATACGATGAAGACACCGGGGGCGTTGCCGTTGGGGCATTTGCCGGGGACCGAGCAATGAACGACACAAGTCGGCGGCCAAGATACAAAAAGCCCCGCTGCGAAAAGCACCAGGGCTTTTTGTTTTGTCGTTAGGTGGGAGTCGGTCGGGGACTTGAGAAACCGCCGCCATCCTTTCCTAGATTCGGGTGGCGGCCGTACGTGGGCTAGGAACCGGGAATCAAGGCACCCGGCACACCTGAGGGTGTCCCACGCACAGCTGCCATAAAACATCATCGCAAACACAAAAAGCGCCTGCAATTTCATGGGGCGCTGTGCGCCTTGAATTCAACGGGTTCCTAGGCCCGGTCGCTGAATTTGCAGCGACGTCTGGAGAGTAGCCATCGAAGGACAAGGGCTGCGAGGCGAAAACTCGCCGAAAAGCAAAGTAAGCGCACCCCCTACGCAACTCTCTGATCTTGCCTACAAACGAAGCGGGAGTTACCCGCTATCCACAGCAAGGTAGATAGGAAATAGTGCCCCGCAGAACGGGACTGCACGATGAGTGATAGGCGATTAACGTCCGACATATTTTTCCGGCTTCGCGAAAAGTGGGGTTGAAGGGGAGGGCGGGTTAAAACCGAAAGGATGACCATGTCCGCATTTTGACTTTATTAATCGGTGCTACTCACACGTCGGCGACGTCAAGCGCAGGTGATAAATCTTTTTTTTGGTATCGCGGTGTAATACCATGAACAATAAGCAGCACAGCACGCTCAGCGCCATATTTTCCAGGCCGACGCCTTCAACGCTGGAGTGGGCTCGTATTGAGTCACTGCTTGGCGCAGCGGGTGCCAAGACCATTGAAGGCAGTGGATCGCGTGTACGTTTTGAATTGAATGGCGTGGTCGCAACGTTCCACCGGCCCCACCCAGACAAAGAAGCAAAGCCCTACCAGGTACGTGATGCTCGGGCTTTCCTTGAACAAGCAGGAGTTACCCCGTGAACGTTATGAATTATCAGGGCTACGCCGCCCGAATCGACTACAGCGATGAAGACGGTCTGTTTGTCGGTCACATCGCTGGTATTAGGGATGTCGTCGGGTTTCACGGCGAATCTGTCAGCGAGCTTCGAACCGCGTTTGAAGAGGCAGTCACTGATTATCTGGAGACCTGTGCCAAGCTGGGGCGAGCACCGCAGAAACCCTACTCTGGCAATCTCAGCCTACGCCTAGCCCCTGCGCTCCATGCAACAGTCGCCGTGAAAGCTCAGCTCGCCCACAAGAGTATCAACCAGTGGGTGGCCGATGTTCTTGATCGTGAAGTGCACGCTTGAAGACAGGCTGCGACAGGAAGTCAGATTTCATTTGTCTCCGTTAAACGCCGTTTGCCGACAGTCCACGGTCCACAACTGATCAAGCCGCGTCATGTTCTCCGAGTCATCATCTCCTTTCGTATTCCTCTGCCTGGATTGGTCGGCTCGCTATCCGCCTCGCCATGCCTGCGTCGCGTGTGGATGCTCGAAGAGGCCGAGGGTGGGTGATATCCGGAGCAACTTTGTGATTCATACGGTGAAGACGCCGGGGGCGTTGCCGTTGGGGCATTTGCCTGGGGCTGAATAGTTTTTACGATGGGGATTTACCCCACGTACTAATAATATTCGCTGTTTGAATGCGTCGGGATTGAATGGGTGAGGGGGGCCGCTGGACTCACCGTCTTCAAGGGCCGAGCGAATAGTCTTCAGTTCAGCCTTATGTCTCTGGATGGGCTGATTGGCCACGGTGATGGTTTTTCGAACGGTTCCCATGCTTGAGCCTCCTAGGGACGTCGTATTGCTAAGCCCCGCTGCGAAAGAAGCAGGGCTTAGCGCTGTCTATCGGATGGGGTTCCCTATGTCCCCATTCTCAGGACTTACTGTCGATCTACTGCGCCTCGGATTTTTTCTTGGACTCAGCCGCCGGCCTTGGCGTAATGACCTTCACAACGTCATCAATCACCGCCTTGCTCATCTCCAATAAAAAGTGCGCAGCCCAGGCGTAGCGGTCGGTGCTCTTTTCAAACGCCGCGTCTTCGGCAAGCCGGTGAGCGAGATGCAAAAGATCTGACGCCCGTTCCAATGCCTCTTGGATGGGTACGCCGCCGTTGACACGGAACAGCGCTCGATCAGCGGAATAGTTGAAGGGGGTGTAGCCGATGGTTTTTAGCCCAGTGTCTTCGTTCATGGCCTGCCCCCGTCGATCGAGAAACAGTAGGTTCGAGGCCTGAGCTTTGGCTGGTTTGAAAGTGATTTGATTTGCTGTGAGGTACACATTGTCTAGCTCCCGTGAAGCGCGGTTGCTTGACTCACGGGTTTCCAAGCCCGATCGCCTGATTTGCAGCGACGTCTAGAAGGGTAACCACGGAAGACAAACCCAACAAGTCGGCACACCGCCTAAAAAGCGTAGTTAGCGTGCTCCTTACGCAACGCTCGGAATTTCCCTACAAATATTCGTGAGAGCCAGAGGATACTTTATGTGACGATGTTCAACGAGACACTGATCGTCGTTGCCTTCGTCCGTATGGGTAACGATCAACGTTCTAAGTTTGGATCAAGTAAAACAGGTCGATGTCGGTATGACGCCAGAAGAATCTGCTATCGAGCACGCAGCCCTTGAATTCGCTAGAGTGAATCGAGCCTCTTTGGCTCGGCATATTGCGGACGCCGCTGTGTACCTCAGTGAGGAGGTACCATTCACGGTGTTCATGGCGGGGTCGCCTGGGGCTGGCAAGACGGAAATAGCCAAGGCTATGGCTGACGATTTGGACGAGAGAAATCTTAGCCTTTACTCCAAACGTGTTCTTCGTATCGATCCTGATGATTTTCGAAGTCTGATTCCCGGCTACGACGGAAGCAATTCATACCTTTTTCAGCGTGCGGTTACGAAGATTCTGGAAAAGGTGTTGGACCGCGCGTTCAAGAGACGGCTTTCGTTCATTCTGGATGGGACGATGGCCAACCTTGGGGTAGCGAAGCGGAATATCGACCGCGTCTTGGGAAGTGGCAGGAAAGCCCAGATTATGTATGTCTACCAGAGGCCAGAACTCGCCTGGCAGTTCGTGCAGGCTCGGGAAGTCACAGAGGGCAGGAACATTCCGCTGCAGGAGTTCGCCAGACAGTTTGTTGCCGCACGGTGCAATGTCATTGAGTTGAAGCGCATCTACGGTAGCCAGATCCACATCGATTTGCTTATCAAGGACTTTGATGGCGACGATGCTCAACAGGTTGAGCTTGATGTGGCTGGGGATACGATTGACGCTCTGATTCCCCAGATCTATGATCAGGCTCAGCTCGTTGAGCTGTTAGCAGAGGTTTGAAATCAATGAGTACAGAAAAGATCAAGAAAACCAGCGCTTTGACTGAGTTTTTCACCAACACCCCCGCCGAGACTAGAAAAGAGATTTTGATGGGCATCATTGGCAAGGCTAACGCCTCCCAACGGGATGTCGTGCAGAAAGCAGAGGCTATCAAAGCTGCGCGGGCTTCTGCTCAGGCAAACTGAGATGTTGCCGTCAAATCAGCCCAAGGTTCATTAGGCTCTGTTCCAAGTCTCGTCGAACTCGTGGTTCGTCTTGCGCGAGCTGATGGGCGAAACGCTGTCGCTATATCCGCGTTACGTTGCTGCCGTTCAGCATCGGTGCTGCGTTCGCCCTGACACTGTTGGCCGTCGTCGCTTTTGTCGCAAGGCATGTTTGATTCTTTGCCACTCATCTCAAATCATCGGTGCCCTACCCCCTACGTGTTCAGCGCTATCGCTTCTACTTTGCTGTAAGCGGATCCAAGAGGCTTGACCACCTGCCTAGCACTTTTCCTATGGCGAAGGTCTGATGAAGTTATCTCCATGAGCGCTCATTCATGCTCACTCTTCTTCAAAGCACCTGCTGCACAACGCCGCGCAATAGCCTTCAGCATGCGCCGACGAATAAGCCCGCTGACCGGACGAATCAAATACCAATACGACGTAAAACTTCGCAACGCATCCGCGTCGAGGCAATGCACCCGCGTTTGCGTGGTGACCCTCGTCAAGCCCGGTCGCAGCAACTGGCAGGTGAAGCTAATGACCAGCTTCACATTCCCCGGCTCATTGAATAGCTCGAACGCTTCGGCATCCGCGACAACGACTTGGCCGTAGTCGGCTTTCCACAGCTTGCCGGCGAGCCCGTAAGCGACCTCTACGTCGCCGTTGCGTTGAAGCAACGTGAAATTATCCATGCCGAATGAAGCGCGTTGATCAGCCTCTGGGTGCCGAGATCGACCCAGCAGGCGCATGGGGATTTCGCGAAGCTTGATTGCATACCGAAAAAAACGGTCGTCTTCGGGGCGGTGGGCGAGGATTGCCGCCATGGCATGGGAAGGGTCTACGGGGATGTCCACGGTATGCAATTCACTGAACTGATACGTAGGCAGATATGAGTCAATCAGGTGCATCCTTGCTCTCCTTCATAGGTACTCGGTGTGAACCTCAGGGGCGCAAATCCCACAAAACTCCAGACCAAAAAAAACCGGCCACCAAGAGCCGGTTTTTTAATCCCCCGCCAAAAACATACGACGCAGGACCAGAATTCGATTGGAGCGGGTGAAGGGAATCGAACCCTCGTTATCAGCTTGGGAAGCTGGAGTAATGCCATTATACGACACCCGCTCAGAGCGGCTGACTTTGTACCAGAAGTGGGCACGGATTTGAAGTTTTTCTTCACACAACGTGCGGTCAGTCGTCTACGCGAGCCTCAAACCAGAGCGGTCGTTGGCGGGCAAGCCCCGTTGCTGAAGGCGCAGGACGGGGCTTGCTCGCCAGGACTCGGTTTCAGATGGCCAGTGCATGGTAGCCCTGTACGTAGCTATAGCGCGGTCGGCTTTCGTGGTGTTCCGGTGTGAGGAAACCCATCAAGGCGTTACGGCTGTCGCGGCAGGCGGCTTTGTGTTCCATGTCCAGGAAGTGCCCGGTGGCTTGCAGCGTGCTGAAGCTGCTGTGCTGCACGTGATCGGCAAAGAGCCTGGCGTCGTCGGCCGCAGTGTATTCGTCCCATTCGCCGTTCAGGAACAACACCGGTACGTTGATCTTTTTCGCGGCGTTGACGTAGCACAGCTGGTCGCTGTGGAGCACATCGCTGATGTGGAAATGCATCTGCCCGTACTCATGCTCGGCCAAACTGCTGACATGGCGATAGTTGAAGCGCTTGAACAGCGGCGGCAAATGCTTGCCGATGGTGCTGTTGACCAAGTGCCCGACACGGTCGCCGTCCAGGCTGCCGAGGTAATCCACACCGCGTTCCAGGTAGTCGCGCATCGGCGCATTGAGCACCGGCGAGAACGAACTGATCACCGCTTTTTCGATGCGCCGTGGCCGTTGCGCCAAGGCGGTCAGCGTAGCGGCGCCGCCCCAGGAAAACGACAGCACGTGCTCGGCGGCGAAGTGGTCGATCAGTTCCAGGAGAATCTGGCCCTCGATCTCTTTCGTCAGCATTTGCTCATGTCGGTTGTGAGCTTTTGACTTGCCCGCGTAGGGTTGGTCGTACAGCACAACATTGAATTGCGGGTAGAGGTTTTTGGCGGTCTGTGCAAACGACGCGGTGGTGGCCATTGAGCCGTTGACCAGAATGATGGTCTTTTGTGCGGCGTCTGCGCGATAGAACTCCGTGTAAACCCGATACTGACCCTGTATATCCAGCACAGCGATTTCTGGCCTCATGTCATAAGACTCCTGGCAAGCGGGTATGCGCGCAATGAGATTGCACGGGCAATGTGACAGGTAGGCATACGCCTGAAAGATAAAGCCCATGTCGATCCAAAAAAAACGGTCGACGGGTATTGTTATAGGCGGGCAGTTCGCCGGCGGGACAAGGCGGAACCTGAGGGTTCCAGCCGGCAAAAAGTTTCTTGGAAGTATGTTGTGACTCATCGGTCACATTTCGGCCGACGACCTGATTCAAGCAGGGGGACGACCGTTGCGCAAGTACCTATCGGAAAATTGTTCGACACTTCTGCCCAGCGGTAGCAGGTTCAGATGAGATGGACTTCTTCAAGGCTCAAGGCGCGGTATTGGCCCGGCTCGAGATGGGCGTCCAGTGTCAGCGGGCCCATGCGCTCGCGGTGCAGGCGCAGCACCTTGTTGTTGAAGTGGCCGAACATGCGCTTGACCTGGTGATAGCGCCCTTCAACGATGCTCAAGCGCGCCGATCTCGGCCCCAGCAACGTCAGCTCTGCTGGTTGGGTGGTGAGGTCTTCGAAGGCAAAGTACAGGCCCCGGGCGAAGGTGTCGGCGTATTCGGCCGTGATGATTTGCTCGGTTTCGACGTAGTAGACCTTGGGCAGTTTGGTCTGCGGTTGGGTCAGGCGCCGTGACCAGGCGCCGTCATTGGTGATCAGCATCAGCCCGGTGGTGTTGAAATCCAGGCGCCCGGCGATGTGCAGGTCGTCCGTGTCCGGTTCGTCCAGCCAGTCGAGGACGGTGGGGTGTTGCGGGTCGCGGGTCGCACTGACACAGCCGGGCGGCTTGTGCAGCATGAAGTAGCGCGCCGGTCGGCCCGTTTGCAGCACTTCGTCGTCGACCTCTACACGGCTGAATTCACGGACTTGTGCATGGGGATCGCTGACGGTCTGGCCGTCGATCCGCACCCGGCGTTCCACCAGCAACAGACGCACTTGTTGGCGATTGAATCGCGGCAGATTACTGAGGAAACGGTCGACGCGCATGGGCAGTTCAGGCAAGGCAACGGAGGGCGGGCATCTTACGCGATCGGCTGGGGCTTGGCGCGCAACTGGGCTTCGACCTGGGCGCAGCGTGGGCACAGGCAGGACTGATCACGCAGCTCGGCTGGCAATGCCTCGAGCACGGCCGGGTCGATGCTCACGCCGTAACACCAGCAGGCCCGGTCGGCGGTTCGTGGGTCGGCCAGGGTGCAATCGTTGGCACCGCCGCAGGCCGGGCAAAGGTCGGGTTTATTCATAACTGGAGTGAGGCATTTCCACGCAGGTTCGGTTGCACCCGGTCTGTCGGGCGCGTTGCAGCGCATGATCGGTCCGCGACAGCAGGCTGTGCAAGGTGTCTTCGTCCTGCAAGGTGGTGAGGCCGAGGCTGACGGTGACCAGCAATTGTTTTCCACTGCAGAAATAGCGCTGCTTTTCGATGTGCTGACGAATTTTCTCTGCGATCTTCAGACCGGTCTGTCCGTCGGTGTCCTTGAGCAGGACGACAAAGGCTTCCGTGCTCCAGCGACACACGATGTCCGAATGCCGCAGGCTTTGTGTCAGGTCGCGGGCGAACCCGGTCAGCAGTTGATCGGTGGCGATATGACCATGGGTGGTGTCCAACCGCTTGAAATCGTCCAGTTCCACCAGCAGCGCAGTCAACGGTTTGGGCTCGCGCTGGGCTTCATGCAGGGCTTGCACGGCCAGCAGGTCGAAACCACGGCGATTGGGTAATTCGGTCAGGCTGTCGAGGGTGGCCTGGGCGTCGATGCGTTGTTGGTAGCTGTTGATCAACCGACAAAGGATTGCCAGGACTGCCAGCGTCACGAGCATGCCGATCAGCAGGTTCAGATACAGCGTCTTGAGGATGTTATCGCGTAGCGAGGCCTGGGCAGCGTAATAGCCCAGCAATGCAATGATCAGGAAACCAGTACCGAGCAGCGCCACCACGGCCAGGAGCGGCTTGCGCTGGGAATACAACGGCGAACGGAGCGACATGGCGTTTCCCTTGGCGCAGACCCAATGAAGTCAGTTTAGTGGCCTTGTGGGAAAAGACATTCGGATTTGCAGGTTTGTAGGACCATGGTGAGGGAACAGGCTCCCTCACCACAGGTTCGGCCTTATTCCAGGCTACGCAGATAAGCCCGCCATCCCCCCAGGTGACTGATGTCCCGTGCGCCTTCCAGGCCATACGACTCGCAGATGAATCCGCTTTCCCAGCGACCATCGGCCAGTTGCACCTTGCCCAGCCCCAACGGTGCGGGGATGCCGGTCAGGAATGAACCCAGTTCGCTGCTCGGCAGTTCCCAGACCTCCACCTCGATCGCCACGCCGCCCTCGCTGACCCGAAGCATGCCGGGACGCAAGGGCGGGCCACCGGCCAAGGCGTAGAGGCGGTAATTCGCTGAGCTTTGGGTGGCCTCGATCAGACGCGCCCCGCGTTGCTTGAGTTGCCCGTTCAGCGCCAACCCATCCAGGTGTGCGCCACACACCACCAGCCGCGCCCGGTCGTGGCGCGCCGGGTTGGCGGGCACTGGCAAGGCCTTGTCCTGTTGACGCTGCAAGGCATCGGCCACGCTCAAGAGGTATTGGTCGGTGAAGGCTCGACCGAACAACGTCACGCCCCAAGGCAAGCCGTTGGCCATGAACGCACTGGGAACGGCGACGGCGGCGTAGTCCAGCAGGTTCATGAAATTGGTGTAGTACCCCAGCTCAGAGTTACGCAGCACCGGTTCTGCGGCCAGTTCGGCGAGGGTCACCGGGCGGCCGATGGTCGGGGTGAGGACGCAATCGAGCGTATCCATGGCCCGGTCGCATTGGGCTTTGAGCGCTTGCAAACGGTAGCGGGCGCGGAAGGTTTGTACGCCATCCACCGTAGGCGCTTTCGCCAGGACGGCGCGGATGACCGGCAGTACGGCCTCCGGCTCACGTTCCATCAAGGGGCCGGCAACGCTGTAGCGTTCGGCCACCCAGGGGCCTTCATACAGCAGCCGCGCCGCTTCCAGGAACGGCGACAGGTCCAGTTCCACGGCTTCGCCGCCCAGGCGTTCGAGTCGCTCGATGGCTTCCTGAAACAGCTGCGGACCTTCCTGGCAGCCGAAAAATGCCAGGTCCTGCTGGCGCGGCACACCGAAACGAAAGCGCCGGGGCGCGCCGAACGCGGCGCCGTCGTTCCACTGCGGGTTGTGGCGGCTGTAGTCGTCACGAGGGTCTGGACGGGCCGTCAGTGCCAAGAGCTGGCTGGCTTCCTTGGCCGTCGCCGTGAAGGTGGTGACGCAGTCCAGCGTGCGACAGGCCGGGACCACGCCGGCCGTGGAGATCAACCCCAAGGTGGCCTTCAAGCCCACCAGGTTGTTCAACGCTGCAGGCACCCGCCCGGAGCCGGCGGTATCGGTGCCCAAGGCAAAACTCGCCACGCCCAGGGCCACGGCCAGCGACGAGCCGGCGCTCGAACCGCCGGCAGGATAGTCGGGCAACACGCTGTTGCGGCAGGCGCCGTAGGGCGAGCGAGTGCCATTGAGCCCGGTGGCGAATTGGTCGAGGTTGGTCTTGCCCAGGGGGATCGCGCCCAGTGCCAGCAACTGCTCGACAATGGTCGCCGAACGGTCTGGCACGTAGGCAAATGCCGGACAGGCGGCGGTGGTCGGAATGCCGGCCAGGTCGATGTTGTCCTTGATGGCAAACGGCACGCCGTACAGCGGCAGGCTCTCCAGGTCGTGGCCTTCCAACGCGGTCAGGTAGGGTTCCAGCTCCTCTGCCGTCAGCAGGTGGATGAACAGGTGATAGTCCGGGTTCAGCGCCGCGGCTTTTTCCCGCAGGCCCAACAGCAATTGGCGTGGCGTCAGTTCGCCGCTGCGGTAGGTGTTGCGCAGGTCGTCCAAGCGAAGAGAGAAGTTCATGGTGTTAATCCTTTGATTGAGTTCAGTCACGGTCCAGCACCACGACGCGCTGTCCGGCGCGCACCGCCGAACCGGGTTGGACGCGCACCTCGCGCACCACGCCGGCCGAGGGCGCAAGCAGCGGGATTTCCATTTTCATCGACTCCAGAATAACCAGCACATCACCGGCGGCGACCCGTGCGCCAACGTCTACCTGCACCTGCCAGAGGTTGCCGGCGATGTGGCTGTCGACACTCAGTTGACCGTCAGTCAGTTGCGAATCTTCGCTCGGTGCGATGGCCGCTTCTTCACTGTCGAAGTGCGCCTGGCCGCTGGCGATCCAACGTTCGCGCTCGGCGTCGAAGGCGCCTTGTTGCTGTTGGCGGAACGCGGCGATGCCGTCGGCTTCCTGCACCAGGAAACGCTGGTAGTCGGCGAGGTTGAGCTGGCTGTGCTCGATCTCCAGGTCGAAGCGGCCCAGGGGGAAGTCCCGACGGATGCGCAGCAGTTCGTCGGCGCTGACCGGGTAGAAGCGGATCTGGTCGAAGAACCGCAGCAGCCACGGCTTGCCGTCGAAGGCGGCGACGTCCCGATAACGGTTCCACATCTGCAACGTGCGCCCGACGAACTGATAGCCACCAGGACCTTCCATCCCGTACACGCACATATAGGCGCCGCCGATGCCCACCGAGTTTTCCGCGGTCCAGGTCCGGGCCGGGTTGTATTTGGTGGTCACCAGTCGATGGCGCGGGTCGAGCGGCGTGGCGACCGGCGCGCCGAGGTAGACGTCGCCCAGGCCCATCACCAGATAGCTGGCGTCGAACACCGTGCGTTGCACCTCGTCGAGGTTGGGCAGGTCGTTGATGCGCCGGATGAACTCCAGATTGCTCGGGCACCAGGGCGCGTCCTTGCGCACCGTGGTCATGTATTTTTCGATGGCTAGCTGACAGGCCGGGTCATCCCAGGACAGCGGCAGGTGGACGATGCGCGACGGCACTTGCAGGTCCTGCGCGGCGCACACCGCGTCCCACTCACCGGCGACGATGCTCAGCAGATCGGCCAGGGGCATTTGCTCGGGTTGGTAGTGCACTTGCAGCGAGCGAATGCCCGGCGTCAGGTCGATCACGCCGGGCAGGTGTTTGTGTTCCAACGCCTGCATCAAGGCATGGGCGCGAAAGCGCAACACCAGGTCCAGTTCGGGGGCGCCGATTTCCAGCAGCAGGTGGGTGTCGCCCGATAGCCTTGCCACCAGACGCGTATCGTCCTGGCCGATATCCAACACCACAGGCGACACCATCTCCTGTGGGAGCGGGCTTGCTCGCGAAAGCAATGGCACAGTCAACATTGATGTATCTGACAGACCGTTTTCGCGAGCAAGCCCGCTCCCACATTGATCCCATTTCAAGGCGAGAGATCGGGCGGTGGAGATATCCACCGGCACGAACCGCACCTTGTCCCCCGCCTTGAGTTGCCCCAACTGCCAGAGGTCCGCTTCGATCACCGTCACCGGGCAGACGAAGCCGCCCAGGCTCGGGCCGTCGGGGCCGAGGATGACGGGCATGTCGCCGGTGAAGTCCACGGCGCCGATGGCGTAAGGGTTGTCATGGATATTGGAAGGATGCAGCCCGGCCTCGCCGCCGTCGGCGCGGACCCATTCGGGTTTCGGCCCGATCAGGCGCACACCGGTGCGGCTGGAGTTGAAGTGCACTTCCCAGGCCGTGTCGAAGAAGGTCTGGATGTAGCGTTCGGTGAAATATTCGGGCGCGCCGTGCGGGCCGTAGATCACGCGGATCTGCCGCACGCTTGGCAGTTCCAGGATCGGCGCGCTCGTTGGCGGCAGCGTCGTGTGTTCGTCCAGCAGCGCCAGGTGCAACACGTCGCCGGTACACAGCGCTCGTCCGCCGTGGCCGCCAAACTGGCCGAGGGTGAAGGTGCTTTTACTGCCCAGGTAATCCGGCACGTGCACGCCGCCTTGCAGGCACAGGTAGCTGCGCGCCCCGGCGCCAGCGATGTTGCCAATGGCGAGGGTGGCGCCGGCAGCAATCGACAACGGTGTGTTCATCGGCACCGCTTCGCCGTCGAGCGTGAGGGCAATCACCGCACCGGTCACCGCCACCCGGGCAGCGCAGTTGAAGCGCAGCAGCGGCCCGTTCATGGTGATTTCCAATGCCGCCGCACCTTCTTCGTTGCCCAAGAGGCGATTGCCCAGGCGCAACGAACGGCTATCCATCGGCCCCGACGGCGGCACCCCCACCGCCCAGTAACCGAGGCGGCCGGGATAGTCCTGGACGCTGGTCTGGGTGCCGGGGCTGAGCACTTCAACGGTGTTGGCGCGATAGACCAACGCTTCCAGGCAGCGGGTCCAGGGCTGGCCGCTGGCAAACGGTGTGTCGAGGAGAATCTGTTGCAGGTAGTGGCGGTTGGTTTCGACGCCGTACAGCAGGCTTTCGTCCAGCGCTTGATGCAAGCCCAGGCGTGCCTGCTCGCGGGTCGGCGCCCAGCGAATGACCTTGGCGATCATTGGGTCGAAGTAGGGCGGGATCTGGCAACCGGCCTCGACCCAGGTGTCGATGCGCAACTGTTTGCCATCGGCCTGTGGAAATTTCACGGCGGTCAGCAGCCCCGGGCTTGGCTGGAAATCCCGACCTGGGTCCTCGGCATACAAGCGCGCCTGGATCGCGTGGCCCTCGGCTTTCAAACCTTGGCCGAGCTCGCTCAGTGGCGGCAGATCACCGGCCGCCAATTGCACCATCCAGCGCACCAGGTCCACGCCCCACACCTGCTCGGTGACGCCGTGCTCCACTTGCAGGCGGGTGTTCACTTCCAGGAAATAGAAGCGCCCGGCGTCGCTGTCGAACACGAACTCCACGGTGCCAGCGCTGCGGTAGTTCACGGCTTGGGCCAGTTGGATCGCCGCTGCGCAGAGTTCGTCGGCCATGCCCTCGGGCAGGTTCGGCGCCGGGGTTTCCTCGAGGACTTTCTGGTTGCGCCGTTGCACCGAGCAGTCGCGCACGCCCAGGGCGATCACCTGGCCCTGGCCATCGCCGAACACCTGCACTTCCAGATGCCGCGCGCGTTCGATGTACTTTTCGATGAACACCCCGGCGTCGCTGAAGTTGTTCTGGCCCAGGCGCTTGACCGCTTCGAAGGATTCGCTCAGGTCGGCGGCACTACGACACACGCGCATGCCGATGCCGCCACCGCCGGCGGTACTTTTGAGCATCACCGGATAGCCCAGCTGTGTGCCTGCCGAGAGCGCGGCGTCGAGGCTGTCGAGCAGTTCGGTGCCTTCGAGCAGCGGCACACCGTGGCGGCGCGCCAGGTCGCGGGCGGTGTGCTTGAGTCCGAACACGCGCAGTTGTTCTGGCGTCGGACCGATGAAGGCAATACCGGCAGCTTCGCAGGCTTGCGCGAAGGCGGCGTTTTCCGAAAGAAAGCCGTAGCCGGGATGGATCGCGGTCGCGCCGCTGCTTTTGGCAATCGCCAAAAGCTTGTCCACCGCCAGGTAAGTACCGGCCGCCGCGCCTTCGCCCAGGCAGTGGGCTTCATCGGCCTGGAGGATATGCAAGCTGGCGGCGTCGGCCTGGGAATACACCGCAACGCCTTCGACCTTCAGCTCACGCAAGGTCCGCAGGATGCGGCAGGCGATGGCGCCACGGTTGGCGATCAGGATTTTTTCGAACATGGCATTGCCCCCTCAGGCATGCGTGCTGCCTGAACTGGGATGCGGGCCGTCCCGCAGTTTTCGATGGCCGCCGGGGTCGTCCCTGGCGACAAACCTCCAAACACCACTGCCCCCCTTGTGGGAGCGAGCCTGCTCGCGATAGCGGTGGTACATCCAGCATCAATGTGACTGACAGACCACTATCGCGAGCAGGCTCGCTCCCACAGGGGATGGGTGGTGTTCATAAAATCTGTGTTTATTTGATGCACTGCCCCGACCGGCTCTGGCACAACGCGAACAACCAGCGGCGCAGGCGGGTAAGTTTCAGTTCCATATCAAGAGCTCCGCAGGCGTGGGGTTGTAGGCGTTGCATGGGTTGTTCAGTTGCGGGCAGTTGGAGATCAGGACGATCACGTCCATCTCGGCCCGCAGGTCGACGTATTTCCCTGGTGCCGAGATCCCGTCTTCGAAGGTCAGGCCGCCATCGGCGGTGACGGGCACGTTCATGAAGAAGTTGATGTTCGGCCCGATGTCGCCCTTGCCCAGCCGAACGTCGTGGGCGCAGGCCCGCAGGTAGTTGTCGCGGCAGCTGTGCATGTAGCGTTTTTCCAGGGCGTAGCGCACGGTGTTGCTTTCCTGGGCGCAGGCGCCGCCGAGGGTGTCGTGGCGCCCGCAAGTGTCTTCGACGATGGTCAGCATCGGGTGGCCGAGGTTGGAATACAGCACGCTGCCGGTGCTCAGGTAAACGCTGTTCTGCCGGCGCAGGGTGCGCTGCACGTCGTAGCGCTCCTTGGGGTTGGCCAGGCTGTAGAACAGCGTATCGACCGCCTGGTTGCCTTCCAGGTCGAGGATGCGCAGGGTCTGGCCCTTCTTGACCTCCATCAGCCAGGGTTCTCCGGCGGGAATCGTGGCGCGGTAGACGGCAGTATCGGGTTGCTTGTGTGCGGTAGCGATGGCAAGTGACATGGCAGCGATCCTCAGGCGAACAGGCGGTCGGTGTTGATGAAGCCGCGCTGGTTTTCCGGGCGCGAATGGCGACAGTGCTCGGCGACGCTGGCGTCAGCGTTCATCCAACTGAGCTTGAGCGGTTGCGGGGCGTACTGCGGGTTCGGGTCCATCGGGTGCTGCAGCGCGGTCAGCACCACCAGGGTGTCCATCGGCGCGTACAGCTCGATGTAGTCGCCGGCCTGGGAGTTGCCTTCAACGAAGTGAAAGCCTCCGGCCTCATCGACATCGACCCGGCTGAACAGGTTGAGGGTCATCAGCAGGTCGGACAGGCCCAGACCCCATTTGCCCAGCTCCACCAGCAGGTTGTCGGTGCCGTTGCGAAAGAAGCCGTTGCGCAGTTCCTGGTAGCGGCCCTGACCGTATTTTTCAGCGACTTCCTCGGCGCAGAGCACACCGCCGAGGCTATCGCTCCAGCCGCAGGTATCGGCGGTGATGGCCGCCAGCACCCGGCCCATGTCGGAGTAGAGGCAATGGCCGGTGGTGAGCTTGGCGGTGTGTTGGCATTTGAGGCTGTCGGGCAGGTTCAGGCGTTCGGTTTTTTCGTTGGCATTGAGCAGCGTCAGGCTCACGTTGGCCGCGCCGCGCAGGTCGGTCAGGCGCAGCAGTTGGCCGCGCTTGAGCACGAAGGAACGGTGGCCGCCGCCGGGCAGCAGTTCTTCGGCGAAAGGTGTAAACAATTGGGTCGAATCGGTCATGGGGAAAACTCCTTTCAAGCGATACGCAACGTGCCGGCCAGTTCGGCGGGCAGGGCGTCGACGGCGGCACGGGCGGTGCGGCGGTCGCTGTTCAATGGAATGTCGTAGGTAATGCGTGCGCCATAGGCGCCGGGGGCGTGCGGGTCGGTGCGGACCTTGTCGAACACCAGCAGGCGTGTGCCGAGGCTGAAACCTTCGGACAGGTCATGGGTGACCATGAACACCGTCAGCCGGGTTTCACGCCACAGCTCCAGCAACAGGGCGTGCATGTCTTTGCGAATGCCCGGGTCGAGGGCGCCGAAGGGCTCGTCCAGCAGCAGGACACGCGGCTTCATGATCAGTGCCTGGGCGATCGCCAGCCGCTGTTGCATGCCTCCGGACAGTTGCGCCGGGTATTTATCCAGCGCATGGCCCAGGCCGACCTTGTCCAGCAGTTGCGCGGCGTCTTCGCGGGCTTGGCGCTTGGCGCTGCCAAACAGGCGGCCCAGCAGCGGCGAGCGCGGCAGCTCCAGGCCCAGGGCCACGTTGTCCAGCACGCTCAGGTGCGGGAACACCGAATAACGCTGGAACACCACGCCCCGGCTGGCATCCGGCTCGCCGGCCAAGGGTTCGCCGTCCAGGAGAATCTGTCCGCGACTGGCGCGTTCCTGGCCCAGCAGCAAGCGCAGGAAGGTCGACTTGCCGCAACCCGAGGCACCCACCAGGGTGCAGAACTCACCCTCAGAGACGCTCAGGTTCAAACGCTCCAGTACCACCTGATCGGCATACTGTTGCCAGACGTTGTTCACCGTAATGAAGCTCATGCCTTCGCCCCCTCGTACCAGGGGAACGCTCGGCGAGTCAGCTGCTTGAGGCCCCAGTCCATCAGCCAGGCGAGCAGGGTGATCCACACCACATACGGCAAGATCACGTCCATCGCCAGGTAACGTCGCACCAGGAAAATCCGATAACCCAACCCATCCGTGGAAGCGATGGCTTCAGCGGCGATCAGGAACAGCCAGGCCGAACCGAGCATCAGCCGCAGGGAAATCAACAGGCGCGGCAGCAGTTGCGGCAGCACCACCCGCAGCATCAGGGTCCAGGTCGACGCGCCGAGGGTCTGGGCCTTGATCAGCAGCTCGGGCGGAATTTCCCGGGCGCGCTGTTCCAGGTCGCGCGCCAGGCACGGTGTGATGCCAATCACGATCAGCATCACTTTCGACAGTTCGCCCAGGCCGAAGACGATGAACAGAATCGGCAGGATGGCCAGCGGCGGCACCATCGACACCACGGTGAGCAACGGTGACAGCGGTGCGCCAAACAGTGGCAACGTACCGGCGGCAATGCCCAGGCACAGCCCGGCCAGGGCGCTGATGCCCAGGCCGATGGCCAACCGACGCAGGCTCGACACGGTGTCTTGCCAGAGCAGGTAGTCGCCGCTGCGGGCATCGGCGGTGAAGGCCAGGCGTTTCACCGCATCGGCCATTTGCACGGCGCTGGGCAGGAGCTTGTCGTTGGGGTTGTCCGTCAACCGTTCGGCCGAGCCCATGAAGTAGGCGAACAACACCAGCGCGAATGGCAGGATCACCAGCAACAAGCGGCTGGGACGATCCGGGTAGCGGTTGATCAGGCGCATGCCAGGTCCTCCGGTTTACAGCTTGGCGTCGGCGGCCAGCTGTACGTAGGTCGGGTCAAAGCGCAGCTTGAGGTTGGCCTTGTCGCCGCGGGTCACGCCATTGGCGAACGTCATGCCGACCGCGTCGGTGCTCTTGGCGCCTTCGCCCAACAAGCCGTGCTGGAACGAGAACTCGGCCACCTTGCCCATGGTGGCGGGCAGTTGCTCGCTGGTGGCGAAACTCAGGGCTTCCTTGGGTGTGGCGAACAGCTTGGTGGTGTCCAGTTGCGCCTGGAAACCTTTGAGGTCGGTGCCTGACGCTTTGGCCATGTGTTCCAGCGCCGCCTGGCTGGCGGCGTTTTTCGCATTCATCAGCGCCACCACTTCGAACCAGGCGCCGGTCAACGCTTTGCCCAGGGCGGGGTTGTCCTGGAGCGTCTGGGTGTTGACCACCATCATGTCCATGATTTCGCCGGGAACCTGGCTGGAATTGAACACTTCGCTCACACCTGGCTGGGCCTTGATGTCCGAGAGCATTGGGTTCCAGGTGGTGACGGCCTTGACCTGGTCGGTGTTGAAGGCGGCAGAGATATCAGCGTCGGAGGTGTTGACGACTGTCAAGTCTTTCTCGGCGAGACCAACCGAATCCAGGGCACGGGCCAGCAGGTAGTGGGACACCGACAGTTCCACCAGATTGACGTCCATGCCCTTGAGATCGGCGACTTTCTTGCCCTCGCCCTTGAGGACGATGCCGTCGTTGCCGTTGGAGAAATCGCTGACGATCAGTGCGGTGCTGTCCACGCCACCGGCGGCGGGAATGGTCAGGGCGTCCATGTTGGTCATGGTGCAGCCGTCGAACTGACCGGCGGTGTACTGATTGATGGATTCGACGTAATCGTTGAGCTGCACGACATCGATCTGGATGCCGTATTTTTTCGCCCATTTATCGACGATGCCTTGGCTACCGGCGTATTCCCAGGGCATCCAACCGGCGTAAATGGTCCAGCAGACGCTGAAGTGGTCTTTTTGGGCGGCGGCGGATGAGAAGCTCGCGAGGGCCGAGAGGGCGGCGAGGAGCAGGGCGGACAGACGAAGCTTGAGCATGGTGGTTCTCCAGTTGATCAAGGGCGGACAGGAGCAACGCGGCACCGCGAACGGTGGCTTGTCTCCCGGGCTTTTGTCCCGCCGTGTAACCTCAACTGGAGGTCGCCAACTCTCGGACCAGCCACTCGCCAGAAGCGAGCCGGAACCCTAGTCAGCCATTGCAAATTGTGGTGCCGCGAACCTGTGATGACTCCTGCACGGAGTTTGTTAAAGCGAGAGCCGTGCCAATTCGCGCAAAGGCCCGGGCCAGAGAGGGCAGGTGTTGGGGAGGGGGGATTAAAAGCGGATTTGTGCTTGCTTGTGGTGCTGTCGCGCACTGGAAGAGGGCGACGAGCGACATGTTTCGAGTTGTTGCCAGGGCGCACCAGATTCCGATTTGGCTGTCTGAGTAGGTGTCAGTCACACAACGTTGACTGCCGCCCATCAGCGTCGCTGATGTGGCCCATCCGCGGTCCAGGAGGCCGCCATGTATCGACGACTGCTGCTCATTGCGTTTCTCGGTTTGACTCTTTCGGCCTGCGTGCCTTATTACGACGGAGACTCGAGCTACTACCGTTCCGAGGTCTACACCTCACCGGCGCCGGTCTATTACGGTGGCGGGAGTTATTATTCGGCACCGCGTGGCTATTACGCCCCGCGGTATTACCAACCGGCGCCGCGCTACTACTCGGCACCGCGTTACTACCAACATGGCCCACGCCACTACTCGCCGCCGCGAGCGGCGTACCGGTCTTATCCGAATCGGGGTGGCTGGGACGGCCATAGCCGGGGTGGCTGGAATGATGACCGACGGGGTCGAGGCGGGCGTGATCATCGGGGACGCGGTGATTATGATCGCGGACGCGGCGATCACGATGGACGACGCAACCACCGCTGATCCCAGGGCAGAAAAAAGCGGCGCATTAAGCGCCGCTTTTTTATGCCTGCAATAAACCCGATGGGATAAGGCTTGTGGGAGCAAAGCTTGCTCGCGATGACAGGGGGTCAGTCAGCCCCTCTGTGACTGGCATACCGCTATCGCGAGCAAGCTTTGCTCCCACAGATGTCACTCCCACAGATGTCACTCCCACAGATGTCACTCTCACAGAATGTCACTCCCACAGGGTGTCACCCAGGTTCTTTATTCGTTGGACAAGTCCGCCAACGGATGCCGACCTTCCCACGCTTTGTGAAAGTGCGCCTCGACCGCCGCTTCGGGCACATGGTTGATGTCCGGCCAGTGCCAGCGGGGCTTGTGGTCCTTGTCGATCAGGCGCGCGCGTACGCCTTCGCTGAATTCCGGATGGCGGCAGCAGTTGAGGCTCAAGGTGTATTCCATCCGGAACACACCGGCCAAGGACAAATGCCGGGCCCGGGTGATCTGCTCCCAGACCAGACAAGCGGTCAACGGCGAGCCTTCGGTCATGGTCTTGGCGGCGCGGGCGATCAGGGGATCCGGGTGGTCCACCAGCAGGCTGAGGGCTTTCCAGGCGCAACGCACGTCGCTGACATCCAGCCATTCATCGATTTTCTGCCGGCGTGGCAGCCATTGGGCTTCGGGCAGTTTGCCGACCGCTTCCTGCTGCAAAGCCTTGAGCAGGCTGTTGAGCTGCATCTCGGTTTGTTCCTGCCAATTGAGTTGCAGCAGGCCCTCGATCAGGTCGTCCTGTTGTTCATCCAGCAAAAAGCGGTCGGCCAGGTCCAGGTCGATGGCGTCTCGGGCATTCATGTGGGCGCCGGTCAGGCCGAGAAACAGCCCGAGCTTGCCGGGCAGGCGCGACAAGAACCAACTGGCGCCGACGTCCGGGTACAGGCCGATGCTGATCTCCGGCATTGCCAGGCGACTGCTTGGTGTGACGATGCGGGTACTGGCGCCTTGCAGCAGCCCCATGCCGCCGCCCAGTACATAACCATGGCCCCAACACAGCAGGGGTTTGGGGTAGGTGTGCAGGTTGAAGTCCAAGCGGTATTCCGCCGCGAAGAATTGTGCAGCCAGCGGCGGCACTTCGCCGGGATGGGCACGGCAGGCTTCCACCAGGCTGCGTACTTCACCGCCAGCGCAAAATGCCTTGGCGCCATTGCCGCGCAATAACACACAAACAACTTGCGGCTCCCGGGCCCAGGCATCGAGACGATCACGCAAGGCGTTGATCATCGGCAGGGACAGGGCGTTCAGGGATTTTTCGGCGTCCAGGGTGGCGATGCCAATACGGGCCCCGTCGATGCCGGTGAGCTCTTCGAAGTGCAGATTCATCGTGACCTCGATCAGAAATTGGAATGATCAGTATGACCGCTGCGTAGGAAAGTGCCGGTTCTGCGTCAGATCAATTGACAAGCCATGTAGGCTTTCCTAGGGTGCGCCCATTGTTTTTACCGGATGCAACCATGACTGCCGACGACCGTATCAAACTCGAACCGAGCTGGAAGCAGGCACTGCGTGCCGAGTTCGACCAGCCCTACATGGCAGAGTTGCGCGAATTCCTGCGCAGTGAATACGCCGCCGGCAAGGAAATTTACCCACCGGCTCCGCTGATTTTCAACGCCCTCAATTCCACGCCGCTGGATAAGGTCAAGGTGGTGATCCTCGGCCAGGACCCATACCACGGCCCGGGCCAGGCCCATGGTTTGTGCTTCTCGGTACAACCGGGCGTGCCGGCCCCCCCCTCGCTGGTGAACATCTTCAAGGAATTGAAGCGCGATTTGAACATCGACATTCCAAATCACGGCTACCTGCAAAGCTGGGCCGACCAGGGCGTGTTGCTGCTCAACACCACCATGACCGTGGAGCGCGCCAACGCCAACGCTCATGCGGGCAAGGGCTGGCAGCATTTCACCGACCGGGTCATCGAAGTGGTCAGCGAACACCAGCCGAACCTGGTCTTCCTGCTGTGGGGCGCCCATGCCCAGGGCAAGCAGAAGCTGATCGACGCCACCAAGCATTTGGTGTTGACCTCGGTCCACCCGTCGCCGTTGTCGGCTTATCGTGGTTTCTTGGGCTGCGGGCATTTTGGCCGGACCAACAAATTCCTCGAGCAACATGGCGAGGCGCCTATCGATTGGCGATTGCCGCCGGTTTAAATGGTCGGCGATAAGGGCCCCATCGCGAGCAAGCTCGCTCCCACATAGGGGCACACACCCTCCTGTGGGAGCTTGCTCGCGATGAAGACAACTCGGTCTATCAGGCCGAACCCGGCTCGCGCGTCCAATACCTGAACAACGGCTCCGCCAGAAACAGCACAAACAGCAATCGCATCACCTGCAACGCCGTCACCAATGGCACCGACAGTTGCAACGTCTCGGCCGTCAGGCTCATTTCCGCGATGCCGCCGGGCATCATGCCGAGGGTCAGTGAACGCAGGTCCAGCTGGGTCAGGGTGCTCAGGCCCAACGCCGCGAGAGTGGCGATCAGCATCGTCAACACCGTGCCGACCAGGGTGCGCCCCATGAACGACGGCGCCCGACGAAAGAACTGCCGGTTGAAATGACAACCCAATCCGCTGCCGATCAACCATTGGCCGACCTGGCTGGCACCATTGGGCAGGCCGATGTGCAGGTCCCAACCGACGCTCACCGCCGCACTGACCAGCAATGGCCCGAACAACCAGGGATTGGGTTGGCGCAAGCGCTCCCAGAGCCAGGCGAGCAGGGCGCCCGCCGGGAACAGCATCGCCAGCCACAGCCAGTCCACCGTCGTGGCGTGTTGTACCGGGGCGCCTTCGCCCAACAGGTACTTGAAGGCCGCCGGCACGCACAGCACCACCACCAGCACCCGCAGGCTCTGGCCCGCCGCAACACGGCTGAGGTCCGCGCCGTTGCGGGCGCCGAGGTTGACCATTTCGCCGGAACCGCCCGGCATGCTCGAGAAGAAAGCTGTAGCGCGGTCCTCGCCGGTGCGCCGCATCAGCCAGACACCCACTACGCTGGACACGCTGGTGATCAGCGCGCCGAAGAAGATCAGGCCGAAGTGGCTCAGGACCTGCTCCATCACCACCGGGGTGAAGTGCAGGCCGATGCCGATGCCCACCACCCATTGGCCGCCTTTACGGCCGCCGGGGATTTCCATCAATTGCCACGGCGTGAGACAGCGCACCAGGATGATCGCCAGCAACGAGCCGACCATCCAGGGCAAGGGCCAGCCGATCAGGCTGGCCAGGTAACCGCCGGCCAGACCGACCAGCGGTGTTCCCCACCATTGTCTGAAGGTCGCTTCAGACATTGGCCAGGGCGCGACGTTGTGCGGCGCGGCGACGCCAGATCCGCAGCAATGGCATGAACAGCATGATCGCCGTCAGCACCCAGCAGCCGAAGGTGATCGGACTCGACCAGAGGATCTCCAGTGCACCGTTGGAAATCGACAGCGCACGACGCAGGTTCTGCTCCATCAGGCCGCCGAGGATGAAGCCCAGCAGCACCGGCGACAGCGGGAAATCCAACTTGCGCAGGATGTAACCGAAGATGCCGATACCGATCATCAGGAACAGGTCGAACGTGGTGGCATGCACCGCATAGACACCGATCCCGGTGATGATCGCTATGACCGGCACCAGCGCCCAGTTCGGCACGGCCAGGATCCGGGTGAAGACGCGGATCATCGGGATGTTGAGGATCACCAGCATGATGTTGGCGACGAACAACGACGCGATCAGGCCCCAGACGATGTCTGGCTGCTGCTGGAACAGCAATGGACCCGGGGTGATGTTGTACAGCGACAGCGCGCCGATCATCACCGCCGTGGTACCCGAGCCGGGAACGCCGAGGGTCAGCATCGGCACGAGTGCGCCGCAGGCTGCGCCGCCGATGGCGGTTTCCGGTGCCGCGAGGCCACGCTTGTCGCCTTGGCCGAACGTGCCACTGGTGCCGGCGATGCGTTTTTCAGTCATATAGGCCACGGCACTGGCCAGGGTTGCGCCCGCGCCAGGCAATACGCCCATGATGAAACCCAGTACACCGCAGCGGATGTTCACCCAGAACACCGAGGCCGCTTCCTTGACGTTGAACATCATCCGCCCGGTGGCTTCCACCGCTTCCTGTCCGCGATGGGTTTTCTCCAGCAGCAACAGGATTTCACTGATGGAGAACAAGCCCAGCACCAGCACGACAAACTGAATGCCATCGGTCAGGTGGATGTTGTCACCGGTGAAACGGTAGACGCCGCTGTTGGCATCGATCCCGACACTGGACAGAAACAGGCCGATCAGCGCCGCAATGAATGTCTTGAGCGGTCGATCACCGGCCATGCCGCCGAGGCAGACAATGGCAAACACCATCAGGACGAAATACTCCGCCGGCCCGAAGGCAATCGCCCATTTGGCCAGCAACGGTGCAAACAACACCATGCCGCAGGTGGCGATGAACGCGCCGATGAACGAACTCCACGCCGACAGCGACAACGCCACACCGGCCAGACCTTGGCGGGCCATCGGGTAGCCGTCGAGGGTGGTCATCACGGTGGAGGCTTCACCCGGGATGTTGAGCAGGATCGAGCTGATGCGTCCGCCGTATTCGCACCCCAGGTACACCGCCGCCAACAGGATCAGCGCCGATTCCGGTGGCAGCCCCAGGGCAAAGGCAATCGGGATCAGCAGCGCCACGCCGTTGATCGGGCCCAGGCCCGGCAGCAGGCCGACCACGGTGCCGATCAGGGTGCCGGTCAGTGCTGTGACGAGGTTGTAGGGGGTCAGTGCAACGCCAAAACCCTGGCCGAGATAATTCAGGGTATCCATATCAATTCTCCAGGACGTCGAGCAGGCCCAGGGGCAGCGGCACGTCCATCAGCTTGTCGAACAACAGATAAAGACCGATGGCCATCAGGCTGATGATCACCACGCTCGGCACCCAGCGACCGCCGTAAAGGCGCGCCATCGGCACGCCGATCAGGATGCTGGCGACGATGAAGCCCAGGGGTTCGAAGGTCCCGGCGAAGACCAGCAGCAGCGCCACGCAGATGCCGATCTTCTGCAAGGTTTCGCGGTCCAGGTGCGGGTCTTCGTCGCTGTGCACGATGGGCGTAGGGCGAAACAGCATGTACAGCAATGCCAGCCCCATCAGCCCGAGCATCAGCAAGGGAAAGGCGCGGGGACCGACCGGTTCGTAGGAAAAGGCGGCCTGATAGGGCCAAGCCATCAGCGTCAGGCCGATACAGACCAGCAGCAGCACCGCGGCAAAAATACGTTGGATGGTGAGCATGACTAACTCCTGGGCGGCGCGGACAGTGCCAGCGCCGCCGCGAGAACAGAGACGGTTACTGGATCAGGCCGAACTCTTTGGCCAGCACCTTGTAATCAGCCACTTGCTTCTTCACGTAGGTGTCCAGTTCCGGGCCGGTCATGGCAAACGGGAACAGCTCGCGCTGGTCGCGCAGCTTGGCGAACTCTTCGGAAGCCAGCAGTTTGTCGAAAGCGTCTTTCCACCAGGCGTAGTCTTCGTCGCTGACCTTCGGCCCGAGGTAGAAGCCGCGGACCACTGGCCAGACGATGTCGTAGCCTTGTTCCTTGGCGGTCGGAATGTCTTTCATTTCCGGCTCGTCGATGCGCTTCTCGGCAAACACGGCGAGCAGGCGCATGTCGCCGCTCTGGATGTGCGGCATGGAGTCGGAAATATCCGTACTGCCGACCTGGATGTGTCCACCGAGCAGTGCGGTGGCGATTTCGCCGCCGCCTTCGAGGGCTACGTAACGCAGGTCGCGAGGGTTGATGCCGGCGGCCTTGGCGATGAGGGCGGTCTGCATCCAGTCCTGGCTACCGACGGTGCCGCCGGAACCGATCACCACCGAGCCCGGGTCTTTCTTCAGGGCCTGGACCAGGTCGTCGAGGTTCTTGTAGGGCGAGTCGCTTTTCACGGCGATGGCGCCATAGCTGGTGCCGACGGCCGCCAGCCAGCGCACCGCGCTTTCATCGAAACGACCGAACTTGCCCTGGGCCAGGTTCAGTAGCGAACCGCTGGACCAGGCCACCAGCGTGCCGGCGTCGGCCGGGCGCTGGGCGACCACTGCGTTGTAGGCCACCGCGCCGACACCGCCGGGCATGTAGGTGACGCGCATCGGCTTGGTCAGCAGCTTCTGGTTGACCAGCGCGCTTTGTACCAGCTTGCACGTCAGGTCGAAACCGCCGCCGGGGGACGCCGGGGCGATGCATTCGGGGCGCTTGGGCTCGGCGAGCAACTGCCCGGCGAACATCAGGCATCCGGCGGCCAGGGCTACTTTACGCAGTGATAGGTTCATTATCGTCTCCACAGGAGTTGTTGTTGTGTGTTGTAGATTGGACATTACAGGCTTGAAGCTGTAGCGGACCTGCGCAGCGTTTTCAAAGAAGCGGCAGGTCGCGTTGCGCGCATGCACCTTGTCGTCGATGCAAATCGGCCCAGGCGGCGGCACAGACAAGGGTAGTCTGGTTGGGACGGGAGAGAGGGGCGGGCGTGAAGGCCTGGGGCTGCATGGACAGCATGGTGGTACTCCGCTTTATTGTTCTTATTTGGCGAAAACGCTTCGAGGCGTTTTTCGTTCGCGATGTGCGTCGCGACGGCAGTCGAAACTGTCCGTGGGAGGACTCTAACGGCTCAACCTTTCGCTAACCTTTCAAAAGCTTTCAGCGTGTTTTTTGGCTTCACAGTGGCAGATGCGGCTGTAAACTCCGCGCCAAAGAATGGCGTCGGCCATCCCTGAATCGAGGATTAACCCATGCGTGTCCTGCTCGTCGAAGACCATCTTCAGCTCGCCGAAAGCGTTGCCCAGGCGCTCAAGAGCACCGGTTTGACCGTGGACGTGTTGCACGACGGCGTCGCGGCCGACCTGGCCTTGAGCAGCGAGGAGTACGCCGTGGCGGTCCTCGATGTCGGGCTGCCGCGCATGGACGGTTTCGAGGTGCTGGCGCGCCTGCGGGCTCGCGGCAAGACCTTGCCGGTACTGATGCTCACCGCGCGCAGCGACGTCAAGGACCGCGTCCATGGCCTGAACCTCGGTGCCGACGATTACCTGGCCAAGCCATTCGAGCTCACTGAACTGGAGGCCCGGGTCAAAGCCCTGTTGCGCCGTAGCGTACTGGGCGGCGAACGCCAGCAGCGCTGCGGTGGGCTGGTCTATGACCTGGACACCCGTCGTTTTACCCTCGACGACGAACTGCTGACCCTGACATCCCGCGAGCAAGCCGTGCTGGAGGCGTTGATTGCCCGGCCAGGGCGGGTGATGAGCAAGGAACAACTGGCGGCCCAGGTGTTCGGCCTGGACGAAGAGGCCAGCCCCGACGCCATCGAAATCTACGTCCATCGCCTGCGCAAGAAACTCGACGGCCATGCGGTGGCGATCGTGACGTTCCGCGGCTTGGGCTACCTGCTGGAAAACCGCAATGCATAAGCCCGACAGCCTGCGCTGGCGGCTGCTTCGCAACCTCGCACTGCTGCTGGTGGTATTGATGCTCGCCAGCGGCTTGAGCGCCTATTGGAATGGTCGCGAAGCAGCGGACACTGCCTATGATCGGACCCTGCTGGCCTCGGCCCGGACCATCGCCGCAGGCCTGTCCCAGCGCGACGGCAGTCTCAGCGCAGATGTGCCCTACGTGGCCCTGGACACCTTCGCCTACGACAGCGCCGGGCGCATTTATTACCAGGTCAATGACATAGACAAGAAGCTGATTTCCGGCTACGAAAACCTCCCTGGCCCGCCGCCCGGGACGCCGCGCACGGACGATTACCCGGCCCTGGCGCGCTTTTACAACGCTCGCTATCAGGGCCAGAACGTGCGGGTGGTGAGCCTGCTCAAGGCCGTGAGCGAGCCGAACATGAACGGCATGGCGGAAATTCGCGTGGCGGAGACTGAAGAGGCGCGGGTCAGCATGGCTCGCGGGCTGATGGCCGACACGCTGTTGCGCCTGGGCATGCTGGCCGTGGGTGCGCTGCTGTTGGTGTGGTTTGCGGTCAGCGCGGCGCTGCGCCCGCTGGAGCGCTTGCGCACCGCGGTGGAGGAGCGTCAGCCGGACGATCTGCGGCCGTTGCCGTTGGTGGAAGTGCAACACGAATTATGGCCGCTGGTGCGGGCCCTCAATCATTTCACCGAGCGCCTGCGCGGACAATTCGAGCGTCAGGCGCAGTTCATCGCCGATGCCGCCCATGAGCTGCGTACGCCCTTGGCCGCGCTCAAGGCTCGCTTGGAACTGGGCTTGCGCGCCAGCGAACCGGCGACCTGGCGTGAAACCCTGGAAACCGCGGCCCAGGGGACGGATCGATTGACTCACCTGGCCAATCAGTTGCTGTCCCTGGCGCGTGTGGAAAATGGCGCCCGGGCCATTGCCGAAGGCGGCGCGCAGTTGCTTGATCTCAGCCAGTTGGCCCGCGAATTGGGCATGGCCATGGCCCCGCTGGCTCATGCCCGAGGGGTGGCGCTGGCCCTGGAAGCTGACGAGCCGGTGTGGCTTCGAGGTGAGCCAACCTTGTTGAACGAGCTGTTGAGCAATCTGGTGGACAACGCCCTGGCCCATACCCCATCGGGCGGCAATGTGATCCTGCGGGTTTCTGCGCCGGCCGTGCTGGAGGTCGAGGACGATGGCCCTGGCATTCCGCTGCACGAGCGGGATCGGGTGTTCGAGCGGTTTTATCGACGCAACCAGCAAGTGGCCGGTTCGGGGCTGGGATTGGCGATCGTCGGCGAAATCTGCCGTGCCCACCTGGCGCAGATCACCTTGCACGATGGGCAGGAGAGCGGGTTGAAGGTGCGGGTGAGTTTTATCCCAGGCGCAGACTGATCCTGTGGGAGCAAGGCTTGCCCGCGATGATGGCGACACGGTCTTTATACGAGGCGCCTGTTTCGCGAGCAAGCTTTGCTCCCACAAATCCTGTTGCCACAGGTCACAGATTCAGGCCTGACTACGAGTTCATAGGTGTCCGACCTGTTTAATAGAACATCGCCCGCGCTTCTTCGATATCCGCGCAGCGGGCCTGGTTCTCCAGGTCGATGCCCAGTTTCTTGAAGGCTGGAACGCCGAACACGTCAATCTTGCTCAGGGGATGCTCGGTGTCCTTGTAGCAATACAGCGCAGCGACCTGCACCAGATCGACATAATCGATTTGCTGGGAGTCCCGGGTGAAATCCAGATACAACCCCGGCAGTTTCACCAACCGCTCCGGAAACTCCCAGACGCTGAGTAGTTTGTCCCCCAGCACCGGGTGAATCGTTTCGATGACGTGGTTCAGGCTGACCGGGTCCGAGAGCAATTCATTATTATCTTGTGCATACGTCAGGATCGGTAGCACGCCGATCTGGTGCACCAGCCCACCCAGCGCGGCCTGGTCGGGCTTGAGTTGGGTATAACCGCGACACAGCGCATAGCTGACGCCGGCGATCTCCAGGCTCTTGCGCCAGACTTCGCGCATCTTCAGTTCCACCACCTCGGAGCGGGCGTGGAAAATCTGCTCCATGACCAGGCCGATGGCCAGGTTGCTGCTGTAGTTGACGCCCAATCGAGTGATGGCCGTGTGCAGGTCGGTGACTTCCTGGGTGGCGCGCAGCAGCGGGCTGTTGACAACTTTTATCAGGCGTGCAGAGAGAGCCGTGTCGCGGCCGATCACTTTGCTCAGGTTGCTGACGCTGATTTCCGGGTCTTCGGCGGCCCGGCGAATCTGCAGGGCCACTTCCGGTAATGTCGGCAGAACCAAGTCATCGTTGTCGATGGCCTGTACCAAATCCCGTTGGACCTTATCCGCCAAATCGCTCATTTCGGTTCTCTAGGGTATTGCGGCAAATGCTGCGATCAGCGCTGGATTTCTCGATCGCGATCCAGTTCGTAAGGCAGGTCCAACTGTTGAAGGCCTGGGCCTTCCAAGGTGCCGAGGTGCAAATTGTCGTCTTCTGCTGCTTCGGCCTGCAATACCGCCAGCAGTTCGATATTTCCTTCGCCGCGGGCAGCCATCACCACTTCGCCGATGGAACTGCCATGCGTGGGGGAGAACAGCGCCGTGCCGGGTTCCGGTAGTTCGCTGGCGTCCAGCTGCAAGCGGTACAGGCGTCGCTTGAGCTTGCCCAGGTATTGCATGCGGGCGACGATTTCCTGGCCGGTGTAGCAGCCTTTCTTGAAACTGACGCCGCCGACGGCTTGCAGGTTGAGCATCTGTGGGATGAACAGTTCGCGGGTGGCCGGCATGACCTGGCCGATCCCGGCGCGGATCTGGCCCAGCAGCCAGGGGTTCAGGTCTGTCTCGGCCAATTCTGCGCCCAGGCGGGTTCGCAGCTTCTGTGCCTGTTCGGCGGGTGCCCACAATTCGGCGCGACCGGGCGATACGCGGAGGGCGATCAAGGTTTCATGGCGTGCCACGCTGTCGGTGTCGCTCGGCAGTTCGAGGCCCAGGCCGGCCAGCGCCTTGTCAGCGTTTTCCAAGCCGAAGCGAACCCAGGCCGCGCTTTCGTCGGTGAGCTTGGATTTGGAGAACACGGCGTATTTTTTCAGGTCGGCCAGTTGCGGTTCGAGCAACTCGGTGGCCATGGCCATCAACACGCCGTCGCCTTCGAGCAGGATGCGAAAGCTCGATTGCATCCGGCCTTTCTGGGTGCAGCGGGCGCCGAGGCTGGCCCGGCTGTCGCTCAGGTAGTCGAGGTTGCAGGTCAATTGGCCTTGCAGGAATTTGCTGGCATCCACGCCGCGGACCGCGAGGACGCCTTCGTGGGACAGGGTGCAGAAAAAAGCGGAATCAGCCATGGGTCATCGCAGGGTAAAAAGTCTGGTAGACATCATAAGGGGGCGCCCTTGAAATGGGTAGTTCACAAAGGATCGGTGGTGGCCGACCAAAGCTGTCTGTTCCACTGCGGCGGGGCCTGTATACTTGCGCTCTATTTGAGGAGCGCTCCATGGTCGAAGATGTTGAACTGAATCGCCTCTACTGGCACAGCCGCCGCGGCATGCTTGAGCTGGACGTGTTGCTGGTGCCATTCGTCAAAGAGGTTTATCCCCATCTCAATGAAGT
This sequence comes from Pseudomonas sp. A25(2017), assembly GCF_002001065.1. Classification (NCBI taxonomy): domain Bacteria; kingdom Pseudomonadati; phylum Pseudomonadota; class Gammaproteobacteria; order Pseudomonadales; family Pseudomonadaceae; genus Pseudomonas; species Pseudomonas sp. A25(2017). Next base: position 102,718 of record NZ_MUOA01000045.1, read on the forward strand.
GGACCGTGCGTGCTATGTCCGCCTGCTCGAATGCGAGGATCAGGACATGTTCGGCTGGTTCATGGAGCGCAGCGAATCCGAAGACCCTGAGTTGCAGCGCATGGTCCGGATGATCCTGGACCGTGTCCAACCCAAGTAATCGCTTCGAATGCCGCTGGCAGGCCTCCGGGCAACTGCTGGCGGCCTATCTGCTGGCCCAGGTGTTTGCCCTGGGTTCGTTGTTCCTGTTGTCCGTGCCGTCCTGGTGCGCAGCGCTTGGCGTCATAGTGTGCCTGGCCCATGGCGCTTGGGTGATCCCCCGGCATTTACTGCTGACCCATCGCCGGGCCTTCTGCGGGTTGCGGCGTAGTGCCGCGGGTTGGCAGCTCTGGAGCCGGGCCGATGGCTGGCGCGCTGTGCAACTGCGCCCCGATAGCCTGGCGCTGCCGATGATCATCGTGCTGCGTTTTCGCGTGTCGGGTGAACGGCGCGTCCGCTCGCTGTGCGTGCCCCGCGATGCGCTGGCGCCGGATGTCCATCGGCGCCTGCGGGTGCGGCTCAGGTTCAGTCGGCGTAGGTGGGCGGCACCAGGATAGTGTCCAGAGCCTCGGGCAGCAGGTTCGGGTAGTCGAGGGTGTAATGCAGCCCCCGACTTTCCTTGCGTTCCATGGCCGAGCGAATCATCAGTTCGGCTACCTGGGCCAGGTTGCGCAGCTCGATCAGGTCGCGGCTGACTTTATAGTTGCTGTAGAACTCGTCGATTTCATCCAGCAGCAAGCGCACCCGATGTTGTGCCCGTTGCAGGCGCTTGTTGGTGCGCACGATGCCCACGTAGTCCCACATGAATCGCCGCAGTTCGTCCCAGTTGTGGGCGATGATCACGTCTTCATCCGAATCGGTGACCTGGCTGGCGTCCCACGAGGGCAGGGTGGCTGGAATGGCGATCTGCGGCAATTGCGCCAGGATGTCCGCCGCCGCAGAGCGGGCGTAGACGAAACATTCCAGCAGCGAGTTGCTGGCCATGCGGTTGGCGCCGTGCAGGCCGGTGAAGCTGGTTTCGCCAATGGCATACAGCCCAGGCACGTCGGTGCGGCCCTGTTGGTCGACCATCACACCACCGCAGGTGTAATGCGCGGCCGGCACCACCGGGATCGGCTGCTTGGTGATGTCGATGGAAAACTCCAGGCAACGCTCGTACACCGTCGGGAAGTGGCTCTTGATGAACGCTTCGGGCTTGTGGCTGATGTCCAGGTAAACGCAATCGATGCCCAGGCGCTTCATTTCATGGTCGATGGCCCGGGCGACGATGTCGCGCGGTGCCAGTTCGGCGCGCGGATCGAAGCGCTGCATGAAGCGCTCGCCGTTGGGCAGCTTCAAGTGTGCACCTTCGCCACGCAGGGCTTCGGTGATCAGGAAACTCTTGGCTAGCGGGTGATAGAGGCAGGTGGGGTGGAACTGGTTGAACTCCAGGTTCGCCACCCGGCAACCCGAACGCCAGGCCATGGCGATACCATCGCCGCAGGCGCCGTCGGGGTTGCTGGTATAAAGGTAGACTTTCGCTGCGCCGCCGGACGCCAGGATGACGAAGCGCGCGCCGTAGGTGTCGACTTCGCCGGTGCCGCGATTGAGCACGTAGGCGCCGAGGCAGCGATCGCCGTCCAGGCCCAGGCGTTTTTCGGTGATCAGGTCGACCGCGACGCGCTGCTCCAGCAATTCGATGTTCGGCCGCTGTCGCGCTTGGGCGAGCAGGGTCTTGAAGATCGCCGCACCGGTGGCGTCGGCCGCGTGGATGATGCGCCGATGGCTGTGACCGCCTTCGCGGGTCAGGTGGAACTCGAAACCGCCGTCTTCGGTGCCCGATTGTTCGTCACGGGTAAACGGCACACCCTGGTCGATCAGCCACTGGATGGCTTCCCTGCTGTGTTCCACGGTGAAACGCACCGCTTGCGGATTGCAAAGGCCACCGCCGGCATTAAGGGTGTCGTCGACATGGGATTCGATAGTGTCGGTATCGTCCAGCACGGCTGCGACGCCGCCCTGGGCCCAGAAGGTCGAACCGTTGGCCAGGTCGCCCTTGCTCAGGACTGCAATGCGCAAATGCTCAGGCAAGGTCAGTGCAAGGCTCAATCCGGCGGCTCCGCTGCCGATTACCAGAACATCGTGTTGAAACTGTTGGCTCATTCGAATGGTTTCCGCTCAAGGCGACCCGGGTCGGGGTTGGCGCAAGACACCGCTTCAACGGGTCAGGCAGCCACGCAGCCCACTAGTATATAGAGGGGGGGATCGGCACAATAGCCGGGCATTCATGGCAATGTGAAACCAGCGTGACAGAAAAGCGACACGCTTCGTCGGATCGCTGGTTTTGGTTCAAGGTCGACAAGGCTACCGTTTCGAGGACAGAACGCAGTTTATCTCGTCACGGTTGCCTGATATTCAGTGCATAGCACTATAAATAGAGGGAACTTTTGCCAAGCGCCTACGTTCAATAGACGGTTGTCTGCAAAAGGGAGCAGCATCGGGTGGGTGCAGGATTTCGATTGGAATCGCTGCCAGCAGGCCCGGTGACAGATTATTCGCGCAGCCGGGGAATCTCCTGCTGCGTTTTTCGTGCGTGCCGAGATCAGAGCGCGCCGGAAACTTGCTTGAAAGGGGGAGAACTTTTGCGAAAAGCCCGAGTCTATGTTTGCAAGCCCGGTCAATTAGTAATGCAAGCCTCCTTCGAGCTTATCGAGGAGTGTTCATGCTAACCCAGGAAGAGGATCAGCAGCTGGTCGAGCGCGTCCAACGCGGCGACAAGCGAGCTTTCGATCTGCTAGTGCTGAAATACCAGCACAAAATTCTCGGGTTGATCGTGCGTTTCGTGCACGACACCCATGAAGCGCAGGATGTCGCTCAGGAAGCCTTCATCAAGGCCTACCGCGCACTTGGTAATTTCCGCGGGGATAGTGCGTTTTATACGTGGCTTTACCGCATCGCCATCAACACGGCGAAAAACTATCTGGTTTCACGCGGCCGTCGGCCGCCGGATAGCGATGTAAGTTCTGAAGATGCCGAGTTCTATGATGGCGATCATGGCCTCAAGGATCTCGAATCACCGGAACGTGCGTTGCTGCGGGATGAGATTGAAGGCACTGTCCATCGAACCATCCAGCAACTGCCCGAAGATTTGCGTACGGCTTTAACTTTACGTGAGTTCGACGGTCTGAGTTACGAAGACATTGCGAGCGTCATGCAATGTCCTGTAGGCACCGTGCGCTCCCGGATCTTCCGCGCCCGGGAGGCCATTGATAAAGCCCTGCAACCTTTGTTGCAGGAAAACTAGAGACAGCGGCGACAGCCAAGAGAGGAACGCCATGAGTCGTGAAGCCCTGCAGGAATCGCTGTCCGCAGTTATGGACAACGAAGCGGACGAACTGGAATTGCGTCGGGTATTGAATGCCTTCGACGATGTTGAAACCCGTGAGACCTGGGCTCGTTACCAGATCGCCCGGGCTGTGATGCACAAGGACTTGTTGCTTCCACGCCTGGACATCGCTGCGGCCGTTTCTGCTGCCTTGGCTGACGAAGCCGTACCGGCAAAAGCTTCTCGCGGACCATGGCGCAGCCTGGGTCGCCTGGCAGTAGCCGCTTCGGTCACCGTGGCCGTACTGGCCGGTGTGCGCCTGTACAACCAGGATGAGATTGCCGGCGTGCAGATGGCGCAGCAGTCCAACCAGCCTGGCCTGGCCGCTCCACAGGTCAAGGGCCCAGCGGTACTGGCCGGTTACAGCGAAGGCTCGGAAACCGCAGGCCCGATGGTCAACGGTGTTCTGCAAGGCCAACCTGGCTGGCATGATCAGCGTCTGCCCAGCTACCTGCGTCAGCATGCTCAACAAGCAGCCCTGAAAGGTACTGAAAGCGCGCTGCCTTACGCCCGTGCAGCCAGCCTGGAAAACCGTTAATAAGGAAAGCCATTGCGCGCCATACCTCTATTCACGCTTCTGCTTGGTGGCTGGTGTGCGATTCCAGCCCATGCCGATGAGGCTCAGGACTGGTTGAACCGCCTGAGTCAAGCCGAGCAACAGCAGAGCTTCCAGGGCACTTTCGTTTACGAGCGCAACGGTAGTTTTTCTACCCATAACATCTGGCATCGCGTCCAGGATGGCAAAGTCCGCGAGCGGTTACTCCAGCTCGACGGCTCGGCACAGGAAGTCCTGCGCATTGATGGGCATACTCAATGCGTCAGTGGCTCCTTGATCGCGGGGCTGGGCAATACACCTGACGGCACCTCACGTACACTCGATCCGCAAAAACTCAAGAATTGGTATGACCTGGCCGTCATTGGCAAGTCGCGCGTGGCCGGGCGTGAAGCGGTCATTGTTGCGTTGACGCCCAAGGACCAGCATCGCTATGGCTTCGAGCTGCACCTGGACAAAGAGACCGGCCTGCCGCTCAAGTCCCTGCTGCTCAATGACAAGGGCCAGCTACTCGAGCGTTTCCAGTTCACTCGCTTGAACGTCGCCGCGCCGACCGATGGTGAGCTGCAAGCCAGCGCCGAATGCAAGGCTGTCGCCCAGGATCCTGGCAAGGCCGTCGCGGCGAAAACCGCCTGGCACTCGGATTGGCTTCCGCCGGGTTTCGAACTGACCAGCAGCGCTGCACGCAAGGACCCGGACACCCAGGTCCAGGTCAACAGCTTGATGTACGACGATGGCCTGGCGCGCTTTTCGGTGTTCCTGGAGCCGTTGAACGGTGCCAACGCCACCGATACTCGTACTCAGCTAGGCCCGACGGCTGCCGTCTCGCGCAGGCTCACGACGCCCCAGGGCGAAATGATGGTCACGGTGGTCGGTGAGATTCCTATTGGTACGGCGGAACGGATTGCGCTTTCCATGCGCTCCGACGTCACGGCGACTCAATAGCCTGCTGACTGCATGGGTGGTTCGATTGTGCGAGAGGCTGATGACGCCAGGGCTTGATCGAAGTGCCGAAACTTCCTGTCAGCATTTTCATTTGCAAAAACCCAGCTTTTTTTCTATAGGTCAGAGCCGCACGGCCCTGGCCTTGTCTGTTCCCGGAACAAAAATACCGGCGTATCTTTCCCTGGTATTCCTTGCTCCATATCGCTTAACCATGCTCGTCGTAACGGGAGCCGTATGTCGATACCACGCTTGAAAACCTATCTCTCCATCTTTGCCACCGTGCTTGTGCTCGGCCAGGCCGTTCCTGCCGTGGCGGTCGAATTGCCTGATTTCACGCAACTGGTCGAGCAGGCTTCGCCCGCCGTGGTGAACATCAGTACCACCCAGAAATTGCCGGACCGCCGTGTATCGGACCAGCAGATGCCGGACCTGGAAGGTCTGCCGCCGATGCTGCGGGAGTTCTTCGAGCGCGGCATGCCGCAACAACCACGGTCCCCTGGCGGTGGTCGCCAGCGCGAAGCGCAATCCCTGGGCTCGGGCTTCATCATTTCGCCTGACGGCTACATCCTGACCAACAACCATGTAATCGCCGATGCCGACGAAATCCTGGTGCGCCTGGCCGATCGCAGCGAGCTCAAGGCCAAGCTGGTCGGAACCGATCCACGTTCCGACGTGGCGCTGTTGAAAATCGAAGGCAAGGACCTGCCCGTGCTCAAGCTGGGCAAATCCCAGGACCTGAAAGCCGGCCAATGGGTCGTGGCCATCGGTTCGCCGTTCGGCTTCGACCACACCGTGACCCAGGGTATTGTGAGCGCCATCGGTCGCAGCCTGCCGAACGAAAACTACGTGCCGTTCATCCAGACCGACGTGCCGATCAACCCGGGTAACTCCGGTGGCCCGCTGTTCAACCTCGCGGGTGAAGTCGTCGGCATCAACTCCCAGATCTATACCCGTTCGGGCGGCTTCATGGGCGTGTCCTTCGCGATTCCGATCGACGTTGCCATGGACGTGTCCAACCAACTGAAAAGCGAAGGCAAGGTCAGCCGTGGCTGGTTGGGCGTGGTCATTCAGGAAGTGAACAAGGACCTGGCCGAGTCGTTCGGGCTGGATAAACCCGCCGGTGCGTTGGTGGCGCAAATCCAGGACGGTGGCCCGGCTGCCAAGGGCGGCCTGCAAGTGGGTGACGTGATCCTGAGCATGAACGGTCAGCCGATCGTCATGTCCGCCGACTTGCCACACTTGGTGGGTGCCCTCAAGGCTGGCGCCAAGGCCAATCTGGAAGTGATTCGCGAAGGCAAGCGCAAGAACGTCGAATTGACCGTCGGCGCCATTCCTGAAGAAGGCAAGGAGCTGGATTCGCTGCCCAAGTCTGGCGTCGAGCGCAGCAGCAACCGTCTGGGCGTGGCTGTGGCCGAGCTGACCGAAGAGCAGAAGCGCACCCTGGAGCTTCAGGGCGGCGTGGTGATCAAGGAGGTACAGGAGGGGCCTGCCGCGCTGATCGGCCTTCAGCCGGGCGACATCATCACCCACCTGAACAACCAGGCCATCGGTTCCGCCAAGGAGTTCACCGACATCGCCAAGGCGTTGCCGAAGAATCGTTCGGTGTCGATGCGCGTCCTGCGTCAGGGGCGTGCGAGCTTCATCACCTTCAAGCTGGCCGAATGATCGGTTAGCCGCTGAAAAAAAACGCCTCGAAAGAGGCGTTTTTTTTGCCTGGCGAATACTCAGCCCATCATGTCCTTGACCATGCGTTCCTGCTCCATGAGCTCCCGCTGCCGGGCATCGATGCGTGACGACAGGGGGAAGTTGGTGCCGGCGCGCCGTTTGGCGAAGTCCAGTTGCTGGATGGCCTGACGGTAGTCGCCTACCAGTGCGAAGTACTCGGCACGAGCCTGATGCAGGCCGATGATATTGCCCGACAGCCCGCGGGTCTCGGCCACCATGTACCAGACGTCCGGATCGTCCGGGCGGGTCTTGAGCAAGGATTCCAGGGCCTTCTCGGCATCGGCGGGGCGGTTCTGCTTGAGCAGCAGGTCGACGCGTACCTGGTTGAGCGGATAGTTGCCCGGGTACTGGCTCAGCATCCGCTCGACGCGCGATTGAGCGTCGGCCAGTTTGTTGTTGGTGATGTCCAGGTCCACCTGGGCGAGGTTGTAGATGATCTCGTTGGGCGATTTGGCCAGCAACGGCTTGAGGTTTTCCCGTGCTTCGTTCAACTGGCCGCCCTTGATCTGCGCGATTGCCAGGCCATAGCGCGCCACGTCGTTCTTCGGGTTCTCATCCAGCTGCGCCCGGAAGCGCTTGGCGGCCAGGCCCGGGGTTTCTTCGTAGGTCAACTGGACCCGAGCGCGAATCAGTTGATAGCGCACGCTGTCCTCGATACCGCCCGGCTTGGCCTGTTCGGCGCGGTTGCGGGTGTCGGCGATCCGGGATTCGGTTACCGGGTGAGTCAGCAGGAACTCCGGGGGCCTGGCGTCGAACCGGTACTGGCGCATCAGACGCTCGAACATGGTCGGCATGGACCGCGGGTCGTAGCCGGCCTTTTCCAGGTTTTGGATGCCGATGCGGTCGGCTTCCTGTTCGTTCTGGCGCGAGAAACGCCGTTGTTCCTGGATGGCCGCGGCCTGGGTCCCGGCGATAGCTGCGATCCCGGCGTCACCGCCACCGGCGGCGGCAATCACGATGCCGGCCAGCAGCGCGGCCATCATTGGTACCTGCATGCGCTGCTGGGCTTCGACGCCGCGGGCGAAGTGGCGTTGTGACAAATGCGCCAGTTCGTGGGCCATGACCGAGGCGTATTCGCCTTCGGTCTGTGCATTGAGGAACAGGCCGCCGTTGACCCCGACGATTCCGCCTGGTGCGGCGAAGGCGTTGAGCTGCGGGCTGTTGATCAGGATGAACTCCAGGCGCCGGTCGTTGACCTGGCTGGTTTCCACCAGTTTATAGACGCTGGATTCGACGTAGTCCTTGAGCTGTGGATCGTTGAGCTGTGAAACCTGGCTGCGCAGCAGGGCCAACCAGGCGCGGCCCAGTTGGTGCTCCTGTTCTGGCGAGACGATGGCAGAACTGGCGTCGCCAAGTGACGGCAGGTCGTCGGCGAAGCCCGGTGAGGCAAGCAGGCAAGCGAGCGTCAGCAGGGTGGGGCGCAGAAATGTCATGCACGAAGCCTTAGTCGACAAAGACCTTACTGTAGCCGGACACCGGGCCCGGGACCAGATATTCTAGGCCGCTCAACGATCTGCCGCGGAGTGAACCCATGACTGATGCTGTAGCCCACGATGCCGAACTGGACGCCAGCGGCCTGAACTGTCCGTTGCCGTTGCTCAAGGCCAAGCTGGAACTCAATCGCCTGGCCAGCGGCAGCGTGCTCAAGGTGATCGCCACGGATGCGGGCTCCCAGCGTGATTTCCGCACCTTCGCCCGATTGGCCGGTCATACGCTGCTGCGTGAAGAAGACGATAACGGCGTCTACCGTTACTGGCTGAAAAAGGCCTGAAAACCGACAGCGTCTCTTAAGGATTTTTAATGTTCAAAGTGTTACGCGACTGGATCCAGCGCTACTTCTCCGATGAAGAGGCTGTAGTCCTGGCAGTGCTGCTGTTCCTGGCCTTTACCGCCGTGCTCACCCTGGGCGGCATGCTGGCGCCGGTGCTGGCGGGGATGGTGCTGGCGTACCTGATGCAAGGGTTGGTCACGACCCTGGAGCGCTTGCGGTTGCCGGGTGCGGCGGCGGTGGGCTTGGTGTTCGCCCTGTTCATGGGCTTGTTGTTGGTGTTCATAATCGTGATCGTGCCGCTGCTCTGGCACCAGTTGGTGACGCTCTTCAACGAGTTGCCGGGGATGCTTGCCAAATGGCAGTCCGTGCTGTTGCTGTTGCCCGAGCGTTATCCGCACCTGGTGTCCGACGAGCAGGTGTTGCAAGCCATTGAAGTCGTGCGCGGCCAGATCGGCAAGTTCGGCCAGTGGGCGCTGACGTTTTCGCTGTCCAGCCTGCCGCTTCTGGTCAACATCATGATCTACCTGGTGCTGGTGCCGATCCTGGTGTTTTTCTTCCTCAAGGACCGGGAAATGATCGGGCGTTGGGTCCGTGGCTACCTGCCGCGTGAGCGGGCGCTGATTACCCGGGTGGCCCAGGAAATGAATCGGCAGATCGCCAACTACATTCGCGGCAAAGTCATCGAGATTTTTATCTGCGGCGGCGTGACCTACATCGGCTTCGTCGCCCTGGGACTCAATTACGCCGCCTTGCTGGCGCTGCTGGTGGGCATCTCAGTGGTAGTGCCTTATGTTGGCACCGTGGTGGTGACCGTGCCGGTGGCCTTGATTGCGCTGTTCCAGTGGGGCTGGAGCGATCAGTTCATCTACCTGATGGCGGTCTACGGGATCATCCAGACGCTGGACGGCAACGTGCTGGTCCCGCTGCTGTTCTCCGAGGCGGTGAACCTGCATCCGGTGGCGATCATCTGTGCGGTGCTGCTGTTTGGCGGGCTGTGGGGGTTCTGGGGGGTGTTCTTTGCGATACCCCTGGCGACGCTGTTCAAGGCGGTGCTGGATGCGTGGCCGAGCAAGGAGCCGGTGGTGGCGCCGTTGTTGTAGCTTGATAAATCAGGTGATGCTGATGACCCCTTCGCGAGCAAGCCCGCTCCCACATTGGATCTGCGGTGGCTTGGTCAACACAGATCCCCTGTGGGAGCGGGCTTGCTCGCGAAGGGCCTGAACAGGCCCAAGGTAAAGTTAGGCCTTGTTGAGTGCCTGAGCCGCCGCCAACACCGCATCCACATGCCCCGGCACCTTCACACCACGCCATTCCTGGCGCAGCACGCCGTTCTTGTCGATCAGGAATGTGCTGCGATCAACCCCCAGGTATTCCTTGCCATAGAGCTTTTTCAGCTTGATCACGTCGAACAGCTGGCAGACGGCCTCGTCCTTGTCACTGATCAGCTCGAACGGGAACTCCTGCTTGCATTTGAAGTTCTCGTGGGACTTGAGGCTGTCCCGGGAGATGCCGAACACTTCGGTGTTGGCAGCCTGGAACTGCGCGTACTGATCGCGAAAACCCTGGCCTTCGGTGGTGCAGCCCGGGGTGCTGTCCTTGGGGTAGAAGTAGATCACCACCTGCTTGCCCTTGAGGGCGGCGAGGCTGATGGTCTGCCCGCTGGTGGCGGGTGCCTGGAAATCGGTAACCGGCTGGTCGACGGCAACGGCCATGAACGCTTCCTTACATTGGGTTTTGTGGGCGCCACGGTTCGATCAGGGCATCCAGGTTCATCGCATCGGCGAAGTCCAGGAACTGATCGCGCAGCCAACTGATCTGGGTGCCGGCGGGCAGGGTCACGGTGAACGTGGCGTTGAGCATGGTGCCGCCGGTCTGCGGGGCCTGGTAGGTGTCGCAGGTCAGGTTTTCCAGCTCGACGTGATGGTCCATGAAGAACTGGCACAGCTCGTTGATGATGTCCGGGCGGTAGGCCGAGCTCACATAGGCCACGTAGGGCAGGGCCTGGGGACGGTTCTCCAGGGCGGCGCTACGCACCACGTTGACGGTGAAGGCATGCTTCTTGGCCAGCACCGGCAGGCTGCCTTCCAGGCGAGCCAGGGCGTCCCAGCTGCCGGAGATCTCGAGCACGAGGGCACTGCATTCGCCATGACGGGTCAGGCGTGAGGTCACGACGGCGCAGCGATTTTCATGGCTGGCGCGGCACAGGACGTTAGTCAGCTCCATGGGGTTGGCGCCAAGGGCACTGATAACAAGGAATTGTTCGCGGACTGTGGGGGTGGACATGCAGCATTCCTAAAGCGATGAGCGGTCGGTACCTTTGCCGCTCGACACAGCGCCAGGCCCGGAAAAACGAACGGCTCAAGCCTTGTGCCCGGGGTTGCGCTGCATTCCACGACAGCAGGAACGCACCAGGACAAACCCGGGATCGGGGCTTGTGGCGTCGAAAACGGAGGCTGGAAACCGGCGTATGAGCTTGTCGGTACCGATCAAAGCCTGAAGGGTAGCGAAAACCATCGCCAAGGGGAATGGTAGTTCGCTTGTACAAGCATCTTGGCGCCAGTACCATTACCGCTCTCTTTTTCCGGCAGGAGCGGTTTCATGATTGCGGGCAGTATGGTGGCACTGGTCACACCCATGGATGCACAAGGGCATCTTGACTGGGCCAGCCTCAGCAAACTCGTGGACTTCCACCTTGAGAACGGCACCCATGCCATTGTCGCCGTCGGTACCACCGGCGAGTCGGCAACCCTCGACGTCAATGAGCACATCGAAGTCATCCGTGCCGTGGTCAAGCAGGTCAACGGTCGCATTCCCGTCATCGCCGGGACCGGCGCCAACTCGACTCGCGAAGCCGTCGAACTGACCCGCAACGCCAAGGAAGCCGGTGCCGACGCCTGCCTGCTGGTCGTTCCGTACTACAACAAGCCGACCCAGGAAGGCTTGTACCAGCACTTCAAGCACATTGCCGAAGCCGTCGACATCCCGCAGATACTCTATAACGTTCCCGGCCGCACCTCCTGCGACATGCAGGCCGAGACCGTGATCCGCCTGTCCACCGTGCCGAACATCATCGGCATCAAGGAAGCCACCGGCGACATGAAGCGTGCCAAGGCCATCATCGACGGCGTGAGCAAGGACTTCATCGTGCTGTCCGGCGATGATCCGACCGCGGTCGAGCTGATCCTGCTGGGTGGCAAGGGCAACATCTCCGTCACGGCCAACGTTGCCCCGCGCGAAATGGCCGACCTGTGCGAGGCCGCGCTCAAGGGCGACGCCGAGACCGCACGGGCCATCAACGAAAAACTGATGCCGTTGCACAAGGACCTGTTCCTCGAGGCCAACCCGATTCCGGTGAAGTTTGCCCTGGTTGAAATGGGCCTGATGCACGAAGGCATCCGCCTGCCACTGACCTGGCTGAGCACCCCCTGTCACGAACCGCTGCGGCAGGCCATGCGCCAGTCCGGCGTCCTGGTTTAATTGAGGAAGTACAACGCATGAAGCGAATGGCCGGACTTTCCGCACTTGCCTTGATTATCTCCAGCACCAGCGGCTGCGGATGGATCTGGGGGCCGGAAGGTTACTTCCGCGACCGTGGTAGCGATTACCTGCAGGCGCAACAGACTGCACCGATGCAGCTGCCGCAAGACGTCAGCGTTGCCAAGCGCCTGGATCCGCTGCTGCCGATCCCGCGCAACGTAGCCGACGACAGCGTCAAGGGCGAATACATCGTCCCACGTCCACAGCCGCTGTCGGCCGTGGCCGATGCCAGCGACTACACCCTGCAGAAGAGTGGCGATTCCAGCTGGGTCATGGGCCAGCATCCACCGGCCGAAGTCTGGCCTGTGGCGATCCAGTTCTTCCAGGACAACGGTTTCCGCCTGGACGAACAGCGCCCGCAAACTGGCGAATTCACCACCACCTGGCAGCGCGCCGATGAACTGTCCGCCGCCATGGCCAAGCGCATGAGCGCCGCCGGTGTCGCGGCCGACAGCGAAACCCGCGTGCGGGTGCGTATCGAGCCAGGCGTGCAGCGCAACACCAGTGAAGTCTATGTGGTCAGCGCCGAGCGGCCTGCCGGCAGCACCGCCGACGTGGCCTTCACCAACCGTTCGGTCAATACCGGCCTGGACGCTGCCCTGGTGGACGACATGCTTGCCAGCATGAGCCGTACCGCAGAGCAGGGCGGCTCGGTTTCGATGCTGGCTACCCGCGACTACGACACCCCGAGCCGCGTCAGCCTGAGCGAAGACGGCAGCGGCAACCCGGTGCTCAACGTCGGCTCCGACCTGGACCGTGCCTGGTCGAGCGTTGGCCGTGCGCTGGAGCAGGGTGAATGGCGCGTTGAAGACATCAACCGCAGCCTGGGCCTGTACTACATCAACCTCGCTGAGAAGGCCGAGAGGAAAGACGAGAAGCCTGGCTTCTTCAGTGGCCTGTTCGGCAGCAAGCCGGACAAGGAAGAAGTCGAAGCCCGCGCCGAGCGTTACCAGGTTCGCCTGAGCAAGGTCGGCGACAACGTCCAGGTCACCGTCGAGAAGAACATCAACACCGTGGCGCCGGCCGATGTGGCCCGCAAGGTGTTGGGCTTGATTCAGGACAACCTGGGCTGATCCGATGCGTTTTGCCGTTCTCGGCAGCGGTAGCCAAGGGAACGGCACGCTGGTAGCCAGTGCCGGCACGTATGTGTTGGTCGATTGTGGTTTCTCCCTGCGGGAAACCGAGAAGCGCCTGTTGCGCCTGGGTGTGCACCCGGCGCAACTGAGCGCGATACTTGTGACCCACGAACATGCCGACCACGTGCATGGCGTGGGTTTGCTGTCTCGGCGCTACAATCTGCCGGTGTACCTGAGCCGTGGCACACTGGAAGGCCTGCGCAAGCCCATCGAACCGGCCGGCTTCGTGGCCGGTGGCGAGCAACTGCGCATCGGTTGCCTGGATATCAGCGTGGTCAGCGTGGCGCACGATGCCCGGGAACCGACGCAATATGTGTTCAGTGACGGCGAGCGGCGTTTTGGGCTGCTGACCGACCTGGGGTCGTATTGCAACAGGGTGATGGACAGTTACCGGGACCTCGATGCGTTGATGATCGAGTCCAACCACTGCCGCGACATGTTGGCGCGTGGTTACTACCCGTACTTCCTCAAGCAGCGGGTAGGCGGGGAATACGGACATTTGAACAACCACCAGGCAGCGTTCCTGGTGGCCGAGTTGGGCTGGCAAGGCCTGCAACACCTGGTCCTGGCCCATCTGAGCAGCAAGAACAACCTGCCGCAGCTGGCCCGGCAATGTTTTGTCGACACCCTCGGGTGCGACCCGGACTGGCTGCAACTGGCCGATCAAGATTCAGGGCTCGACTGGCGACATATCGCCTAGCCCACTACTTAGCAAGCGGAGCCCATCATGGAAAAACGTGAAGAACTCTACCGCGGCAAAGCCAAGTCGGTTTACAAGACCGACGACGCTGACCGCTTGATCCTGCTGTTTCGCAACGACACCTCGGCGTTCGACGGCAAGCGCATCGAACAGCTGGACCGCAAGGGCATGGTGAACAACAAGTTCAACGCCTTCATCATGCAAAAGCTCGAAGCCGCCGGCGTGCCGACCCAGTTCGACAAGCTGCTGGGCGACAACGAATGCCTGGTCAAGAAGCTGGACATGATCCCGGTCGAATGCGTCGTGCGTAACTACGCCGCCGGCAGCCTGGTCAAGCGCCTGGGCGTGGAAGAGGGCATGAAGCTCAACCCTTACACCTTCGAGCTGTTCCTGAAGGACGACGCCAAGGGCGACCCGTTCATCAACGAATCCCACGTCGTGGCATTCGGTTGGGGCACCGCCGAGCAACTGGTCCGCATGAAGGAATTGTCCCTCAAGGTCAACGAAGTACTGACCAAGCTGTTCGACGACGCCGGCCTGCTGCTGGTGGACTTCAAGCTTGAATTCGGCGTGTTCAGCGACGGCTCCATCGTCCTGGGTGACGAGTTCAGCCCGGACGGCTGCCGCCTCTGGGACAAGGACACCAAGAAGAAGATGGACAAGGACCGCTTCCGCCAAGGCCTCGGTGATGTCATCGAAGCCTACGAAGAAGTTGCCCAGCGTCTGGGTGTGCCGCTGTAATCGACGCAAGCATCTGATAGCACGGAAAAAATTTCGCTCGGGGGTTCGCTTCCGGCGAATGTGCTGGTATGATGCGCGCCACTGGAGAGATGCCGGAGTGGCCGAACGGGACGGATTCGAAATCCGTTGTACTGGCGACAGTACCTAGGGTTCAAATCCCTATCTCTCCGCCATTATTGTGTATGACTAAGCCCCTGAAATGGTTGAACATTTCAGGGGCTTTTTCGTTTTCATCATCTGTCAGTCTGGCGTAAATCCTGTGGGAGCAAAGCTTGCTCGCGATTGAGGTAAGCCAGCTAACAACGATATTGGCGACTCTACCGCTATCGCGAGCAAGCTTTGCTCCCACAGACCTTACCTCTAGCTGACAAGTATTATCCCTAGACAGGTTCCGCATCCAAGCGTCGGGCGATGACATCGAGCATGTCGCAGCCATCCCTTAAGGGAATGCAGCACAGCTGTGCAAAGTCCTGGAGGACCACTGAGTCACTCGGAATATCCCCTCGCATGGCGAGGTTCTCTAAAAGCTGGGTGACCGCGCGAATTCTATAGCCCGCCGTGTCGAGCAGGGTGTGCAAAGGCGCTGAGGTATCGACAAAGAGGGGTTGATCGTCGGCATTGCTGGTAAGAGCCAGGAAAACGGGGACAGACCACGATTTTGAGGCGGGACGATTACAACTGAACTCAAAATCGTGGTCTGTCCCCCCGTATCTGTAAGCAGTGCCAATGCCACTGTTCCGAGCGTCTACCATCATAACGTCTTCACGCTAGAATTCTGCTTCGCATCCCCCTGCTGCGTTCATCACCCAATGTCAGCAACTCGCTAGAGAAAGTGAACTACAGTTTGCGTAACCACAAAGTGACGCTGTTAGCTGGAGAGAATCATTCTCGCAAGCATTACCCATGGAGTATCACCATGAGAGCATTCATTGTACTGGTAATGTTGGTGTTCGGCAGCGCGATGTCTTCCGCCGCCACATTCGATGGCTATCAATGCCAGGGTGACTGCTCAGGGCATCAGGCTGGGTATGACTGGGCAGAGCAGAACGACATTGATGACGAGGATTCTTGCGATACGTCGTCCCAATCATTCAATGAAGGTTGTCAGTCATTCGTTGAAGGTGGTAGCGGGATTGCCTCATCGGATGACGAAGAAGACGAATGAGGGGTGTGATGGCAGCAGGCCATGACAGCCGTTAACATGGCCGCTCATTCAAAAGGATTTCAGCATGAAGACATGGGGCGGGGCGGTTGCACTAGTTGGGACGCTGGCAAGTGGTGGTGCTATGGCGGACGGAAACAAGCTCCTAGAGTTCTGCCAATCGACGGTGCGTTATGTTGATACCAAGGGCCTGGAAGGCGATGCGTTCAGTACGGGCTATTGTCTCGGGGTGATCACCGGTGTCACATCCCTACGAGGCTTGACCAATCCCGGCCTTCCCAGGAACGCTCAAACATGCCCGCCATCACCACCACCATCAGCAACACAGGTTGCAAGGATTTCCGTGAAGTACATGACGGCGAACCCTGAAAGGCTGAATTTGGATGATGGCCCTATTGTGCTGCTCGCCTTACAGCGGGCCTATCCTTGCAAGTGACCAAGGACGACTTCCACAGAATCCATGGTGCCACCTGTAAACGCCAACGTTAGCTGTTATAAATCGCCCCCCCCCAAGTCTCACAATTGAGCAGTAGTTATTACTTACAAGGAGTGTTGTTATGGCCATGATTACCTGTATTGACTGCAACAAAGAAATGTCTGATGCCGCACCAGCTTGTCCAGCCTGTGGAAGGCCAAACACTATAGCCACCCACTCTGATCGTCCTGTCGGTATGTTGCTGGGGATCGGAATATTCTTGATGCCGCTAGTATTTTCGTGGTTCACACTTAGGAAAGGCCACACTGCAAAAGCGAAGATTATTTCATTCGCATGGCTTGTGATTTCTTTAGTTTTTGTCGCCGCACAAGATGGCGGCACAAAGAGCACCGCGTCTGTCCCATCTACTACTCTCTCATCTAGTTCTGTCCCATCACCTGCGGCTCAGTCTAAACAAGTGATGCAGGTGGGAATCCGACAGATTCTTTCAGACTACAAAAATAATGAAGTTGGTGCAGATAATAAGTACAAGGGAAATCATGTGCAGGTTACTGGCATCGTTGGTGATATCAAGAAAGATATCATGGATAATCTCTATGTGACGCTTGGTACCGGTGCACAATTTGAAATTCCGGAAGTTCAAGCGTTTTTTGATGACTCAATGAACAGCAAGCTTGGTAGTTTGAATAAGGGCCAGAAATTGACCGTGGTGTGCCGCATTGATGGTTTGATGATGAATGTCCTTGGTAAAGACTGCATCATCCAATAACACCTATCAGTCAGTTCGTTCGAGCAGACGGCCTGTATGGGCCGCTGCTCAAGTCAAACATTAGGCAGGTAGGTGCAAAATGAAAATTAAGCGCATGCCGCAATTATTAAAGTACACAGATTGGCTTGAAAAAGCCAAATTCGAAATGCAACGCTACAACGAGACTTTCAGTGTGTATTATTTGGCAAATATTTTTTAACTCTCAACGCTTTACCAGAATGGATATCAAAAAGTGACAGCGCATCAAGTCGCTTGCGAACGCTTGCAAAAAACAAGCTTGGAACTATGCGAGAAACAAATGATACCTTTCATCTAGATGAAATGAAATTGCATGAGCTAGATCATCAGTTGAGATTTATTCGTTTGTTTTGCAATCATTCCAAACATGGTGACCCAAAGAACAAGCTTCCACAAATTACGATGAGCGTGCGTCTGCCAATAACCTTCCCAGTTAAATTTGATGAAATTCAAGTGGGTGGCGTTACCGTGGCGGTGTTGCCAATATTAGAGTCGGTCATTAAATACTGGGAACTCGAGATCGCAGAAGCCTAATAAGGAGCTTCTTTCAGAGGCAAAGCGTAGTGGTTCTTGGGGTGTGGCCCGCGAAGAGCACTGAATGATGGTCGGGATAATTTCCCGATGAATTTCCAAATTCCGTTACCCCGTTTCCTTCAGGGTCTTGCCGCTCCACAGCAAACCGCTGGTGGAGCTGCGGAAAAAAAACTATGCAAGAGCTGTGCAATATCGCCATTGTGCGTAATATTACAGGGCCATTCTGTGTTGGAAAGAAGTCATGTTTAAACGTAATACCGAAAGAAATACGAAGACTCAGGCAGGCATAGAGTTTGTCGACCTGCTCAATAAGGACATCAAGGACAATCCTGAGAGGATCCAGCCCGTCTCTCGTGTCCTATTGCAGCGAATTCAAATTATTCGCAATCAGGCAGACGCCAATCGTCGTCGCGAGCTCCAAGAAGACTAAGCGTACTGAAATATCGGAACAGGTCTTCGACGCGGAGAGCACGAATATTTTGCTTAGAGTTAGATTCTGTCAGTCATCTATCTCAGGGAAAGTGATTTTTCCCACAATCCAAGGTTCCACAATGTCACTATGAATCGTACGTAAAAAAGATCCCCATTCCGTACGGTTGTGAGCGTCTGGCCCAATGATCGTAAGCAGTAGGTACGCATCTTTGAAATCATCATAGGCATAGATAAGCCAGAAGTCGTTGTCAGAGTCTTCCGTTAGGGCTGTGCGATAGTACTGGCGGCCGATTTTGGCCCAGCGAGCTTGTGTTTCTGCAGTGCTTGCCAAATGGATGTGGTACATATCGCTCAGATCGAGATTTTCATCTCTGCCAAAGATGGCCGGAAGATCACCGCACACTTTGTAGTTATAAAAGTGTGCGGCAATATTTTTCCAGTTCTGTGTTTCTTCAAAAAGTGCGGAAATTTTAACGGCCAGCATCCACGCCTACTTTGTAATAGGAAGCTTGCCAGTGATTACAAATTTATCGAACACTTTCTGACCATCACGTGCAGCTTGTCGAACGTCAAGAAATGTCAGCTCTTCGTGAGTGACTTTTCTACGCGCTTTCTCGACTTTTTTTGTGGTAGCCATCGGAGCCTCCGAGGTGTGTGTATTCATGCTGATCAGCTTATGTGATTAATCGAGTCCGGGCAAACCGGAGGGTTTCAGTGTCGTAGAACCATGTTCGTTTCGACGAAATGGGCCCCATCAGGGGCCCTTTGAACTAGGCCGGCTCTGCGTCTAAGCGTCGGGCTATGACATCGAGCACGTCGCAACCATCCCTCAACGGAATGCAGCACAGCTGTGCAAAGTCCTGAAGGACCACTGAGTCGCTGGGAATGTCCCCTCGCATGGCGAGGTTCTCTAAAAGCTGGGTGACCGCGCGGATTCTATAGCCCGCCGTGTCGAGCAGGATGTGCAAAGGCGCAGTGGTATCGACAAAGAGGGGTTGATCATCGGCATTACTGGTAAGAGCCATGTATCTATTCATTTTTTAAACTCCATTTGATTGAGGACCTTCTTAGTCGTCGCCAAACGAATAAGGTGGTAGCTGTACGCGGGTTGGCGAACCGGACAAATAGAAAAACCGGCAGATCCGAAGATCTCCCACGCACAGCTACCGAAAAGCAGCATATTGCGCACGGTAGCGTTCCGCAATCCGCGAGAGGTTCCTGCATATTTGTCATGGGTCGCCAAACCCTAGCCGCTCTTACGAACGACACTTGGACTATAGGGCCCTTCTGTAGAAATCATCAATCAGATGATGAGTCAGAAAATTCTCTAAATTATGTGGGCGCGAAATGTCAGAAAATTCCCCGCAGCTATTGCCTCCCCCCGCCTTTTTTATCCCGCCCAACCCACTCCGCGACCTGCATAACCCCGGTGCCTTCCAGACCCAAAGCTTTGTAACAATTAGACTAATGGTCTATAGCTCAAGGCATGGCTGCCGATAGGTCAGTTAATCCCAATGAAAGGAGTGACACCCCATGCTGCGGTTTTTTGCCGATCTGGGCTTTCGCTGGAAAATCACCCTTCCGATCGCATTCCTGGCTGTGTTGCTGGGGCTGATGGGG
>NZ_MUOA01000076.1:0-117588 GCF_002001065.1 Pseudomonas sp. A25(2017)
GTGGGCAACCCGGCATGGATGCCGGGTTAGCCGCGCTGGGCCATGGATGGCCCTTCGCGGCGGGCCCACGGAGCAATGCCGGAGTGAGGGCACACCGAGCCTAGGCGAGGTGCCGAGTGGTGGGGCATAAAGCGTTTTGCTTACTTTTGACTGGGCCGGCTCCCGGGCTTCTCAAAAGTGAGCCGCCGTAAGGGCGGAACCCTAAGCCGCCGTTACAGCAGAAACGGATATACACACCAACCATGACACAAAAAAAATGCCCACATCTCACGACACGGGCATTTTCTTAACCAAGTCACCAAGCTTTCAAACAGCCCGTATCTGGCACATATCTACCTACTTCACCACTTTCAAACTCGGCCGCCCACTAGGACGCGGCGGCTCGTCATCCGGTGGCGGCAGATCATCATCCGGCTCGAACTCTTCTTCGCCATCAATCGGCGCTTCCAGCTCAAACACCATGCCCTGGCCATTCTCCCGAGCATAAATCCCCAGGATCGCAGCAATAGGCACGTACAAAGTGTGCGGCACACCACCGAAGCGCCCTTCGAAGCTGACAGCATCATTATCCATGTGCAGGTGACGCACAGCGGCTGGCGACACGTTCAAGACAATTTGCCCGTCATTGGCAAAACCCTGCGGCACCTGCACCGACGGAAACTCGGCGTTGACCAGCATGTGCGGGGTGCAATCGTTGTCCACAATCCACTCGTAGAGCGCGCGGACCAGATAAGGTCGACTGGAGTTCATAGCGGCTCCTTAAGCCTTAGCGCATGTCACGTTCGACGCCAGACAGACTCGCCTGGAAAGCCTCACGCGCGAATTGGCGCTCCATATAATCAAGCAGCGGCTTGGCAGGCCGCGGCAGTTCGATACCCAGAATCGGCAAACGCCAGAGTATGGGCAATAGGCAGCAATCCACCAGACTTTGTTCCTCACTGAGGAAAAACGGCTTGTCGACGAACAGTGGCGATACGCCAGTCAGGCTTTCACGCAATTCCTTGCGCGCGACGACCCGCGCCGGCTCCTTGGTCCGAGAATCCAGGATCAGATCCACCAACCCGCACCAGTCACGCTGGATGCGATGGATCAGCAAACGGCTGTTGGCACGCGCGACAGGGTACACCGGCAGTAAAGGTGGATGCGGATAACGCTCATCCAGATATTCCATCACCACGGTCGACTCCCACAAAGCCAGGTCACGATCGACCAGTGTGGGCAGGCTGCCGTAAGGGTTCACCTCGATCAGCTTCGGCGGCTGACGGCCCGCTTCAACGTAAATGATCTCGGCGCTGACACCCTTCTCTGCCAGTACGATGCGTACCCGGTGGGAATAGTGGTCGGCGGGGTCGGAGTAACAGGCCAACCGATTGGTCACGCCCATGGCGATCCTCCTCGCTTGTTGAAATTATCGAAAAACGGAAAAACGAGCGCGCCCAGAGGGCGTCTCCCGTAACACCTGGCGGGCCAGGCTCGTTACATGTCTAGAGACGCCCTTGGGCGCGCACGATTAACAGCAATGGCTTACAGCTTTATCAATGCACGTCTTTCCAGTATTCACGCTTGAGCAGGTAAGCGAATACGAAGAAAAACGCCAGGTACAGCAATACATAGGTACCGATGCGCTGATGCTCCAGCTTCACCGGGTTGGCCGAGTAGGCCAGGAAGGTCACCAGATTCTTGACCTTCTCGTCGAACTGCTCCGGCGTCAGGCTGCCGGTGTTCGGCAATACAGTCAGCTGGTCGCAGGCTTCATGCGTCAAAGCGGTGCCGGTCAGCGGATCGAATTGCTTCTTACCGTCCTCAACGATCTGAACCTGTTTGCAGCCTACCACCTGGCGACCCTGGAGGCCGACCAGAACGTTAGGCATGCCGACGTTCGGGAAGACCTTGTTGTTCACGCCCCATGGACGCGCAGGATCTTCGTAGAACGAACGCAGGTAACCATAAAGCCAGTCAGTCCCACGCACACGAGCGACCAGGGTCAGGTCCGGCGGCGCGGCGCCGAACCAGGTCTTGGCGTCCGCAGGCTGCATGCCGATGGTCATGTGATCGCCCAGCTTGGCACCGGTGAACACCACTTTCTCGAGCATCAGCTCATGAGGAATGCCCAGGTCATCGGCAACGCGCTCGTAGCGCTGGAACTTGGCACTGTGGCAACCCATGCAGTAGTTGGCGAACGTACGTGCGCCGTCCTGCATGGCCGCTTTGTCGGAAACGTCGATGTCGACTTTTTCCAGCTCCGGACCAGCAGAGGCAGAAGCAAAGGACAGTGCAGGCATAGCCGCGAGAATCAGTACAGCAAATAGCTTTTTCATCAGCCAGTCACCCTTTCCGGAACCGGTTTGGTCTTCTCGAGCCTGGTGTAGAACGGCATCAGAATGAAGTAGGCGAAGTACAGGAAGGTGCAAACCTGCGACAGCAACGTGCGTCCTGGCGTCGGCGCCAGTACACCCAGCACGCCGAGGATCACGAACGAGATGCAGAACACCACGAGCCAGATCTTGCTCAGCCAGCCTTTGTAGCGCATCGACTTGACGGGGCTGCGGTCCAGCCACGGCAGGACGAACAGCACAGCGATCGCCGCGCCCATGGCGATAACGCCCAGCAGCTTGTCCGGGATCGCCCGCAGGATCGCGTAGAACGGCGTGAAGTACCAGACCGGGGCAATGTGCTCAGGGGTCTTGAAGGCGTTCGCCTGCTCGAAGTTCGGCTTCTCGAGGAAATAACCACCCATTTCCGGGAAGAAGAACACGATGGAGCAGAAGATGAACAGGAAGACCACCACGCCGACGATATCTTTCACGGTGTAGTACGGGTGGAAGGCGATGCCATCCAGCGGTATGCCGTTCTCGTCCTTGTGCTTCTTGATGTCCACGCCATCCGGGTTGTTCGAGCCGACTTCGTGCAAGGCCAGGATGTGCAACACCACCAGGCCAAGGATCACGATCGGCAGCGCGACCACGTGCAGGGCGAAGAAGCGGTTCAGGGTAATGCCCGAGATCAGGTAGTCACCACGAATCCACTGGGTCAGGTCGTCACCGATGACCGGGATCGCACCGAACAGCGAGATGATCACCTGGGCACCCCAGTAGGACATCTGGCCCCACGGCAGCAGGTAGCCCATGAAGGCCTCGGCCATCAGCGCCAGGTAGATCAGCATGCCGAAGACCCACACCAGTTCACGAGGCTTCTGGTACGAACCGTAGAGCAGGCCACGGAACATGTGCAGGTAGACCACGATGAAGAACGCCGAAGCGCCGGTGGAGTGCAGCAGACGCAGGATCGAGCCGTACTCGACGTCGCGCATGATGTATTCGACGGAAGCAAACGCTTCTTCCGCCGACGGGGTGTAGCTCATGGTCAGCCAGACACCGGTAACGATCTGGTTGACCAGAACGAGCAGCGCCAGGGAGCCAAAAAAGTAGAAAAAGTTGAAGTTCTTCGGAGCGTAATACTTGCTGAGATGGTCTTCCCACATTTTGGTCGCGGGAAAGCGCGCATCAACCCAATCCATGAATTTGCTCATCACGCTTTCTCCGTATCGACGCCGATGACAATGATGTCGTCGGTCTCATAGGAATGCGGGGGAACTGGCAGGTTCAGAGGTGCAGGCTGCGACTTGTAGACGCGACCAGCCAGGTCGTAGTGGGAGCCGTGGCAAGGGCAGAAATAACCACCGACCCAGTCCTTGCCCAGATCGACAGGAGCCACTTCAGGACGGAACGTTGGCGAGCAACCCAGGTGCGTACAAATTCCGATCAGCAGCAAAACCTCTGGCTTGATCGAACGCGTTTCAGGATTGACGTATTCCGGTTGGACCGAGTTCTTGGAGGACGGGTCGGACAACTGACCCTCGATCTTTTTCAGATTCCCCAGGATTTCCTCTGTACGGCGGACGATGAACACCGGCTGGCCGCGCCATTCAGCAATCATCTGCTGGCCTGGCTCGATCTTGCTGACATTCACTTTCACCGGTGCACCTGCGGCTTTCGCCTTGGCACTGGGAAACCATGACCCCACGAACGGGACCGCAGCCCCCACCGCTCCTGCAGCACCCACCACGGATGTGGCTGCTACCAGGAAGCGACGCCGGCCTGCATTCACGCCGTCATTGCTCATTCAGTCCTCTCCCATCAGCTTTGTGGCCTGTTAGATCAGGCGTCTACTAAGTAAAAATCTGAACTTATAAAAATTTTGCCGAATGGTAATGAAAAGCCCCAATTCTGACAAGGTAATTACCATGCGGCCAAACCGCCAAGCCTTGTAGTATAGGGGCTCTACGAATGTGGCAAGTTGTCACAGAGCAATTCTTTTGCCCATAAAAAAACGCCCAGCTCCGTGAGGAACTGGGCGCCTTTTGAAAGCGGAAGCGAAATTAACGCTTCGAGTACTGCGGACGCTTACGCGCTTTACGCAGACCGACTTTCTTACGTTCAACTTCGCGAGCATCGCGAGTTACGAAGCCGGCTTTGCGCAGAGCACCACGCAGAGTCTCGTCGTAATCCATCAGGGCGCGAGTGATGCCGTGGCGGATTGCGCCAGCTTGACCACTTACACCACCACCGATAACAGTGACGTAGATGTCGAATTTTTCGACGGTCTCGGTCAGTTCCAGCGGCTGACGAACTACCATGCGGGCAGTTTCGCGGCCGAAGAAGTTATCCAGGGAGCGGTTGTTGATGGAGATGTTACCAGTGCCCGGACGCAGGAAAACGCGTGCGGTTGCAGTCTTGCGACGGCCAGTGCCGTAATTTTGAGTCGCCGACATAATGAACTATTCCGTTAAAACTTCAGTTCTTGGGGCTGCTGAGCAGTATGAGGGTGAGCAGCGCCCGCATAAACCTTCAGCTTACGATACATGTCGCGACCCAGTGGGTTCTTAGGCAGCATGCCTTTAACCGCGGTCTCGATCACGCGCTCAGGGGCTTTGGCGATCAGCTTTTCAAAGTTGATCGACTTGATGCCGCCAGGAAAACCGGAGTGGGAGTAGTACATTTTGTCAGTGGTTTTAGCGCCAGTAACACGTACTTGCTCAGCGTTGATCACGACGATGTAGTCACCGGTGTCAACGTGAGGGGTGTACTCAGGCTTGTGCTTGCCACGCAGACGGCTCGCGATTTCGGTGGCCAGACGACCCAGGGTCTGACCAGCAGCGTCGACGACAAACCAGTCGCGCTTTACTGTTTCCGGTTTAGCAGTAAAAGTTTTCATTCTTTATAGCCTCAGGGGCCGCCCTGTAAATTAGACGGCGGATCTTACTGAATAGTGCGTACTTTGACAAGTCAAAGGCAGCCGGATACAGACGCTTTCGGGGGCTCGGGTCGGCGCGTCCGTTCAACGGCAAGATTCTTCGGCGGCGGCGCATCACTTCCACTGCAGAAAGAGGTGCGCAATTATGCAGATTGCGAAAAATATTTCAACCTGCTTTTATGATTGTTTTGCCCAAGGAGCTCCCGATGGACTATCGCCCGCTAGGCCGTACCGATCTGAACGTGAGTGCCCTGTGCCTCGGAACCATGACCTGGGGTGAGCAGAACAGCGAGGCCGAGGCCTTCGCCCAGATCGAACGCGCCAAGGCTGCCGGCATCAATTTCATCGACACCGCCGAGATGTACCCGGTGCCACCCAAGGCCGAAACCTACGCCACCACCGAACGCTACATCGGCAATTACTTCAAGAGTCGCGGCGACCGTGCCGACTGGATCCTGGCGAGCAAGATCGCCGGCCCCGGTAATACCATCGACTACATCCGCGACAAGAACCTCAAGCACAACCGCCGCCACATCGTCGAAGCCGTGGACGCCAGCCTCAAGCGCCTGCAGACCGACTGGATCGATCTTTACCAGCTGCATTGGCCGGAGCGCAGCACCAACTTCTTTGGTCAACTGGGTTACCAGCACAAGGCCGACGAAACGTTCACCCCGCTGGAGGAAACCCTCGAAGCCCTGGACGAACAGGTTCGCGCCGGCAAGATCCGCCACATCGGCCTGTCCAACGAAACGCCGTGGGGCACCATGAAGTTCCTCGCCCTGGCCGAGGCCCGTGGCTGGCCGCGGGCGGTGTCGATCCAGAACCCGTACAACCTGCTCAACCGCAGCTTCGAGATCGGCCTGTCGGAAATCGCCATTCGCGAGCAATGCGGCCTGCTGGCTTACTCGCCACTGGCATTTGGCTTTCTATCGGGCAAATACGAAAACGGCGCACGGCCAGCCAAGGGCCGCCTGACGCTGTACAGCCGCTTCATGCGCTACTTCAACCCACAATCGGAAGCAGCGTGCAGCCGTTATGTCGCCCTGGCCCGCGAATATGGCCTGGACCCCGCGCAGATGGCCCTGGCGTTCGTCACCCGGCAGCCGTTCGTGACCAGCAACATCATTGGCGCCACCACGCTGGAGCAACTGGACAGCAACATCGCCAGTTTCGAGCTGAAACTGTCGGATGAAGTGCTGGCGGGGATCGAGGCGATTCACAAGGATCAGCCGAACCCGGCGCCTTGATTGATTCATAGCCCCCATCGCGAGCAGGCTCGCTCCCACATTGGATTTATGTCTGACCACTCATTTGTGATCGACATACAACCCCTGTGGGAGCGAGCCTGCTCGCGATAGCGGCCTAACAGTCACTACGACATCAAAGCGACCGCGCAATGATCTCCTTCATGATCTCATTGGTCCCGGCATAGATCCGCTGCACCCGCGCATCCGCCCACGCCCGGGCAATCGGGTATTCCCACATGAAGCCGTAGCCGCCATGCAACTGCACGCATTCGTCGAGCACCTTGCATTGCAGGTCAGTGCCCCAGTACTTGGCCATCGCCGCCGTCGGCACGTCCAGCTTGCCTTGCAGGTGCAATTCCAGGCTGCGGTCGACGAAGACCCGGCCGATCTGGATTTCGGTGGCCATTTCCGCGAGCTTGAAACGGGTGTTCTGGAAGTCCGCGATGGATTTGCCGAACGCCTTGCGCTCGCGGGTGTAGTCCAGGGTCCATTGCAGCGCCGCTTCGGCCGACGCCAGGCCGCCTATGGCGACGGTCAGGCGCTCCTGGGGTAGCTCCTGCATCAAGTAGGCGAAGCCCATGCCGGCCTGCCCGAGCAGGTTCTCCTTCGGTACACGGACATCCTGGAAGAACAATTCCGACGTGTCCTGGGCCTTCATGCCGACTTTTTCCAGGCGCTTGCCCTTCTCAAAGCCTGGCGTACCCGCTTCCACCAGGAACAGGCTGGTGCCCTTGGCGCCGGCCTTCGGATCGGTCTTGGCGACCACGATCACCAGGTCTGCCAGGAAGCCGTTGGTGATGAAGGTCTTCGAGCCATTGATGACATATTCATCACCGTCCAGCACCGCCGTGGTCTTCACCCCTTGCAGGTCGGAACCGGCGCCCGGCTCGGTCATGGCGATGGCCGTGACCATTTCGCCAGACACCAGCTTCGGCAGGTACTTATGTTTCAGCGCTTCGCTGCCGTAATGCAGGATGTACGGCGCAACGATGTCGGAATGCAGCGAGAAGCCGATCCCCGTCAGCCCCAGGCGTCCGATCTCCTCGATCACCACCGTGCTGTAGAGAAAATCTGCGTCCAGCCCCCCATAGGCTTCAGGAAGGTGCGAGCACAACATGCCCGCCTCCCCCGCCTTGTTCCAGAGTTGGCGATCGACATGCCCCTGTTTTTCCCACTGGCTGTGGTACGGCACGGCTTCTTTTTCAAGGAAGGTTCGTACGCTGTCGCGAAACAATTCGTGCTCGGGACTGAACAGTGTTCTTGGGATCATGGCGCACCTTTGGTTATTGTTGGGCATGGTTATCCAACAAAGCCTAAGCCTGCGGTGTGCGACAGGACACTGGACACATCCGACAAAAAATAAGACGATCCAGCCGTCTGTTGACCACTTTCCCCTATAAAAATAAAGATGAACTATGTCTATGCACGCCTCCACGCCCTTGCGGCGCGTCAGCATCCTGGCAGTCGACCGGGTCTTCGCCTCCACCCTCATGCAAGCCAAGGATTTTTTCCACCTGGCCAGCCTGCGCTATGGCAAACAACTGGGCCACGGCCTGACCCCGGCGTTTGAAACCAGGCTGGTCAGCCCCGATGGCAAACCGGTGAACAGCTTCAGCGACGTGATCATGCCGGTGGACGGTGGCCTGGAAAATACCGACGTCATCATCCTGCCGGCCTTCTGGGATGATTTCACCACCCTCTGCCAACGTTATCCCCAAGTCTTGCCCTGGCTGCGCGCACAACACGCGCGCGGCGCGGTACTCTGCGGCGAAGCCACCGGGGTGTTCTGGCTGGCCGAGGCCGGGCTGCTCGATGGCAAGGAAGCCACCACCTACTGGCGTTTCTTCAACGCCTTCAAGGAGCGCTTCCCCCAGGTATACCTGAACCAGGACAAGCACCTGACCGACGCCGACAACCTGTTCTGCGCCGGCGGCACGACCTCAGCCTGCGACCTCTACATTTATCTCATTGAACGCTTCTGTGGCGCCAACGTGGCCCAGGCCGTGGCGCGGGATATCCTGTATGAAGTGCAACGCAGCTATTCGCCGGGGCGGATCGGCTTCGGCGGGCAGAAACTGCACCAGGACGTGATCATCCTGCAGATCCAGCAATGGCTCGAAGAGCACTTCGCCGATAAATTCCGCTTCGAGGATGTTGCCCGGGAACATGGCATGAGCATCCGCAATTTCATGCGCCGCTTCCAGACCGCCACCGGTGACAAACCGCTGCATTATCTGCAACGGCTACGGATCGAAACCGCCAAGGGCCTGCTCTCCGGCAGCCGCAAGAGCATCAAGACCATCAGCTATGAAGTCGGCTACGACGACGCGAGCTTCTTTGCCCGGTTGTTCCGGCAACATACCGACCTGTCGCCGAACCAGTATCGGCAGCAGTTTCAGCAGGCGGCGTAGGCCTAGGCTGAATACAAGTCCAATGTGGGAGCGAGCCTGCTCGCGATGGCGGCTTATCAGCCGATATTTGTGCTGGCTGACACACCGCCATCGCGAGCAGGCTCGCTCCCACAGGGGTTAAGTGGGGAATCAGCAAATAAAAAGGCCCGCAATCGCAGGCCTTTTTTGGTGTTCCGAATTTCCCTACGGCTTATGCGCCCGCGCCAGGAATTCGTGGGACTGCATCTCCAGCAAGCGACTCAAGGTCCGCTGGAATTCGAAGGTCAAGCGACCGCCGGTGTAGAGGTCCTTGAGTTCGACTTCGGCCGAAATGATCAGCTTCACGTTACGGTCGTAGAACTCGTCGACCATGTTGATGAAACGACGGGCGATGTCGTCGGTGGTGACGCTCATCTGCTCGACATTGCTCAGCAGCACGGCGTGGAAGATCTTGCCCAGTTCGATGTAGTCGTTCTGGCTGCGGGGGCCGTCGCACAGTTCGCGGAAGTCGAACCAGGCCACGTCATCGCACGTACGCACGGCGCGGATTTCGCGATTTTCGATGACCAATACATCATTTTCCACGGCCTGGGTGCATTCCGGCGTCAGGGCGCGGAAGCTCTTGCGCAGGCTCTCCTGGGCAGCGGCATCCAGCGGAAAGTGGAACAGCTCCGCTTGTTCGAGGTGACGCAGGCGGTAGTCGACGCCGCTGTCGACGTTGACGATTTCAGTGTGTTCCTTGATCAGCGCAATGGCCGGCAGGAAACGCGCCCGCTGCAGGCCGTCCTTGTACAGGCCGTCCGGCACGATGTTCGAGGTGGCGACCAAGGTCACGCCGTTTTTGAACAGCTCTTCCATCAAGGTGCCGAGGATCATGGCGTCGGTGATGTCGGAAACGAAGAACTCATCGAAGCAGATCACCCGGGTCTCGTCGGAGAACCGCTTGGCAATGAGGGTCAGCGGGTTCTTCTCGCCGCCCAGGGTCTTCATTTCCTCGTGCACGCGCTTCATGAAACGGTGGAAGTGCGTCCGTGTCTTCTCCTTGAACGGCAACGCTTCGAAGAAGGTGTCCACCAGGTAGGTCTTGCCACGGCCCACGCCGCCCCAGAAATACAGGCCCTTGACCGGTGCCTGGTCTTTTTTGCCGAACAGTTTGCCCAACAGGCCAGGCTTGTTGTTCGCTGCCACGACCAGGTCGTCGTACAGGCGCTGCAAATGCCGCACCGCCGTTTCCTGGGCTGCGTCGTGGAAGAACTCCGGGCGTTTCAGATCAGCTTGATATCGTTCTAGGGGCGTCATATTCGTTAGCAAGGCAACAAAAACGGGCCGTCACTGTAGCGACGGCCCAGAGGAATGGCAATCGGCCCTTATTCGGGCCGATGGTCGGGTGACGTGCCGGGATCAGTCCTGGGCAGGCGTCAAGGCAACGCGCAACGCATCGACGGCGGCATCCCGCGCGGCGCTGTCAGCAAAGGCCGGGCTATTCGCCACGCACTCGCCGTCGAGCCAGACGCTGAAACCCAGGTCGTCGCTTCGTACATCCAGCGGCTGGCCGGCTTGCAGTTGCTTGGTGACCTGGCCGGCCGCCTTGCCATCGGCAAAGTTGCGCGACAGCAACAGTTGCTCGCCGTCGGCGGACAGCAGTCGGAAGCGGAAACTGCCGTCGTCTTCGCGGAAGCTGACAAAGCGTGCAGCCTTGGCGGCTTTCTTCTTGGTGCTGGCGGCCACCTGGACCTGGCTGACAAACGAACGCAGGCCAACAGCCTCGCGCAGTTCGTTGAGGAACGGTGTAGCCACGGCCCGGGCTTTTTTCGCGCCCAGTTGCAGGATGTCTTCAAGGTCCGACGGACGCTCGATGAACTGGTAATAACGCTCACGCGCTTCACCCAGCTCGCTGTCGAGCAGCTGGAACAGGCGGTTCTTGGCTTCGCCCCACCCCAGGCCTTGCAGCAGTTCGCTGCGGAACTCCGCGGACTGTGCGGCAGTGGCGAAGGCCTGGAACAGGGTGAACAGGTGCGAATTGTCCGGATCCTTGGCTTCGCCCGGGGCGCGGGAGTCGGTGACGATTCGCGAAATCGCGTCCTTCATGTCCTTGGCGCTGCTGAACAACGGGATGGTGTTGTCGTAGCTCTTGGACATCTTGCGGCCATCGAGGCCCGGCAGCGTGGCGACGCTTTCCTCGATCAGCGCCTCGGGCATGGTGAAGAACTCCTTGCCCTGGCCGAACAGGTGGTTGAAGCGCTGGCCGATGTCGCGGGCCATCTCCACGTGCTGGATCTGGTCGCGACCGACCGGCACCTTGTGGGCGTTGAACATCAGGATGTCGGCGGCCATCAACACCGGGTAGCTGTACAGCCCCATGGTGATGCCGGCGTCCGGGTCTTCGCCGGTCTCGACGTTCTTGTCCACCGACGCCTTGTAGGCGTGGGCACGGTTGAGCAGGCCCTTGGCGGCGACGCAGGTCAGCAGCCAGGTCAGCTCCGGGATCTCGGGAATATCGGACTGGCGATAGAACGTCACGCGGTCCACATCCAGGCCGCCGGCCAGCCATGTAGCGGCGATTTCCAGGCGCGAACGCTGGATACGCAGCGGGTCATCGCACTTGATCAGGGCGTGGTAGTCAGCCAGGAAGTAGAACGAATCGGCGTTGCTGTCGCGGCTGGCGAGGATCGCCGGACGGATGGCGCCGGCATAGTTGCCCAGGTGCGGGGTGCCGGTGGTGGTGATGCCGGTCAGGATACGGGTACGCGTCGTCATGGGTTATCGCTTGTCAGACTGCTGTCAATTCGAGAGGCGCGGCAGGATCAGATCCTTGAGATCGGTCAGCTTGCCATGAAAAAAGTGTCCGCATTCTGCCACTTTCAGCAGCTCATGGGGACGTTGGAGCGTGTCGGACCATTCGTAAACCAGCTGCGGATCGACCACTTCGTCGGTTTCCGGCTGGATCACGGTCAACTCGCCACCTGTCGGCAAGGGCGACTGCTCGTCCAGGCGCATCACCGCCGGGGCCACCATGAACAGGTGCTTGACCGGCTGGCCCTGGGCTTCCAGGCGCCCGCCCAGACTGGCGGCGACAAAGCCGCCAAAGGAAAAACCGAACAGGGTCAGCGGCAATTGCGGGTATTTTTCCCGCAGCCATTGGGCGACAGCCTGGGCGTCGTCCACTTCGCCGGTGCCCATGTCATGAGTGCCGGCACTGGCACCCACGCCACGATAATTGAAACGCAACGTAACCAGGCCAGCATCGCGGGCAGTGCGTTGCAGGGTCGAGACCACTTTGTTGAGCATGGTCCCGCCCTGCACCGGGTTCGGGTGGCAGATCAGCGCCAGGCCACGGGGAGCCTCGCTGTCCAGGTACAAGGCTTCCAGTTGGCCCGCCGGGCCATCGATGACTACAGGGGTTTCGCGCATAAGCAAGGGAAAGAACTCCGTGACCTCGAATTGGGTCGACTCGTCTAGCTAAAGTCTGTGCCTGGCATGATTGCGATGTTCTTCGCGGTATACAGCGCAGGTCCGAGCCGTTAACGTAAAGCAAAGCCGTTTATAGAGGAAGGACTCGTGGAACACTCGCTCTTAGTTTGGTTGTTGCCGACTCTTGCCCTGGTTGCCGGTGTCGCCATTGGATTCCTGCTTGCCCGACTGCTGCCCAACGCGGTGCCCAACAGCACGCAACGTCAGCTGGACGACATCCAGGAACGTTTCGACAGTTATCAGAATGAAGTGGTCACCCACTTCAACAGCACCGCGTCCCTGGTGAAAAAACTCACCCAGAGCTACCAGGAAGTCCAGGATCATTTGTCCGAGGGTGCCAATCGCCTGGCCCTGGACGAGCAGACTCGCCAACGCCTGTTGGCCGCCCTGCAAGCCGATTCGGCACAGACGCCACGGGAACGCCTGACCCCGCCAAAGGATCAGGAACCGCCCCGGGACTACGCCCCCAAGGCCCCGAATTCGCCCGGCATGCTCGATGAGCATTACGGTTTGAAGAAGTAATCTCCAGGCAACACCTAAAAGCCCGCCCGATCACATGATCGGGCGGGCTTTTTTATTGCCTCAAGAAAATCCCCCTCTGGGAGCGAGCTTGCTCGCGATGACGCCGGCACATCCAACATCACCGTCTCAGACACACCGCCATCGCGAGCAAGCTCGCTCCCACATTTAAAGCGGGCTTAAGCCAACACCTCACCCGCCTGTTTCGCGAGCAAGCTTTGCTCCCACAAATCTCCTCACCACAAGGGGCTGCATCAGGCGGATAGAAACTGACTGACAAAAAAAGGGCCCTGTTTCCAGAGCCCCCTTTTCATTTACCGCCCAGCGCTTACGGATACTGCTGGTAAGTCTGGCCCTGCTGCTGCGGCGCCTGGTACTGCTGGCCGGGAATGGCCTTGAGGTTGACCTCGACACGACGGTTTTGCGCACGGCCATTGACGTCGGCGTTGCTGGCCACCGGGTTGTCCGGGCCGGCGCCACGGGCCGACAGGTTGGCACCGCTCACGCCCTGGGACGTCAGGTAGGTCGCCACGCTCTGCGCACGACGCTGGGACAGGTCCATGTTGTGCTGGCGGCTGCCGGTGCTGTCGGTGTAGCCGACGATTTCGATCTGGTTCTGGTTGAACTCCTTGAGGGAGTTGGCCAGGTTGTTCAGCGGCTGGTAGAAGCTGGAGGCGATGTTCGCCGAGTCGGTGGCGAAGGTGATGTTGCCCGGCATGATCAGCTTGATCTGGTCGCCCTGGCGCTGCACTTCAACGCCGGTATTGGCCATGCTCGCGCGCAGCTTCTTTTCCTGCTGGTCGGCGTAGTAGCCGTAACCGGCCGCGGAAGCCCCCACCACCGCTGCACCGATCAACGCACCCTTGCCACGGTTATCGTGACCGATGGCCGCACCGGCCAACGCACCCGCCAGTGCACCGAGGCCGCCGTACTTGGCGGTTTTGCTCATGCCCGACGATTCGGTAGAGGCCTGGCCCTGGTTGTCATAGGGGTTGGGCGACGCACAGCCGGACAACAAGGCCACGGCAGTTGCGACAACGATCAAGCGACGCGAGGTGAACATGAAGATGCTCCTGGGTTTTCAGTCTGAATGCCAAAGTGTAGGCAATCGACTCTGGCAGGCGTTGGAACGCGGCAATCGTTAAAAATTCCGTCGCGCTGCGTCGCGCTTCGCCCGGCTGACCCATAAGAACTCGTCGTCCGGGCGAACGCCCCTCACCCCTGCGCCAGACAGCGGCTCACGCCCCGGACAATCATCTCCACTTCCCGTCCATCGATCGTCAACGGCGGCAGCAGGCGGATGGTCTGGCCCCGAGTGATATTGATCAGCAGGCCGTGGTCCCGGGCGGCGCGAAGGGCCAAGTCGCGGACCGGTTGCTTGAGTTCGATACCGATCATCAAACCCTGGCCGCGAATCGCCAAGACATTCGGATTGTCCGCCAACTCGGCCCGCAGCCGGCTCAGCAACTGTTGGCCCTGATGCCTGGCGTTGTCCACCAGCGCTTGTTGCTCAATGATGTCCAGCACCGTGCAGCCGACCCGACAGGCCAGCGGATTACCGCCGAACGTACTGCCATGGCTGCCAGGGGTAAACAGCTCGGCTGCCTTGCCCCGCGCCAGGCAGGCCCCAATGGGCACGCCGTTGCCCAGGCCTTTGGCGAGGGTCATGACGTCCGGCACGATGCCCTCGTGCTGGAACGCGAACCATTGGCCGGTACGGCCGATGCCGGTCTGGATCTCATCGAGCATCAACAGCCAGGCGCGCCGGCTGCACAACTGCCGCAAGGCCTTGAGGTAACCCGGCGGGGCGATTTGCACACCGCTCTCGCCCTGGATCGGCTCCACCAGTACCGCGACGATGCGCTCGGCATGAGCCTGCTGGATCGCTTCCAACGCCGCGAGATCGCCGAACGGCACCTTGATGAAATCCCCCGGCAACCGGTGGTAGCCCAGCCGCACGGACGGGCCGTCACTGGCGCACATCGTGCCCAAGGTGCGCCCGTGGAACGCATTGTCCATGACCACCACCAACGGCTGCTCGATGCCCTTGTGCCAACCATAGAGGCGTGCCAGTTTCAGTGCGGTTTCGTTGGCCTCGGCGCCTGAGTTGTTGAAAAACGCCCGCTCCAGCCCCGACAGCTGAGTGAGCTTTTGCGCCAGGCGTTGTTGCCAATCGATGCTGTACAGGTTGGACGTGTGCAACAGCAGGCCGGCCTGCTCGCTGATGGCAGCCACCAGCCGCGGGTGAGAGTGGCCGACATTGGTCACCGCCACGCCCGCCACCGCATCGAGGTATTCGCGGCCGTCCTGGTCCCACAGGCGCGTCCCCAAGCCATGGGTGAAACTCAGCGCCAGGGGTTGGTAAGTGGTCATCAGGCAGGCAGCGGTCATGGCATCAAGCTCCATTTGGTTGGTTTTTTCCAGTATGGTTAGCCACCAAGGCTGGATAAACGCTGCTTTACTTCAATCATTTAAAAGCCGAGCTTGATAATGGATTTATTCCAGGCGATGACCGTTTACGTGAAGGTGGTCGAAACCGGAAGCCTGACGGCGGCGGCCCAGGCGTGCGAAATGTCCACCACCATGGTGGGTAATCATCTTCGTGCGCTGGAGCAACGTCTCGGCGTGCGCCTGATCAACCGTACGACGCGGCGCCAGCGCCTGACCGAGTTCGGCTCGGCCTACTACCAACGCTGCCTGGAAGTACTGGGGCTGGTGGCCGACTCCGAACGCCTGGCCGAACAGACCCAGGGCGAGCCCAACGGCACCCTGCGCATCACCGCGCCGCTGACCTTCGGCTCCGAACGCCTCGCACCGGCGCTGGCCGAATTCAG
This sequence comes from Pseudomonas sp. A25(2017), assembly GCF_002001065.1. NCBI lineage: Bacteria > Pseudomonadati > Pseudomonadota > Gammaproteobacteria > Pseudomonadales > Pseudomonadaceae > Pseudomonas > Pseudomonas sp. A25(2017). The sequence continues at coordinate 15,715 of NZ_MUOA01000076.1, forward strand.
CCAGCGCTTCACCCAGGTCAAACTCGATGTGGTGCTGACCAACCAGCGCCTGGACCTGCTCGAACATGGATTCGACGTCGCTATCCGCCTCGGCCATCCCGACCCGAAACTGATTGCCCGCCCATTGGTGGATTACACCCTGACCATCTGCGCCTCCCCTGCCTACCTGGCTCGGCGCGGCACACCGGAAAAACCTGCGGACCTGCAGCAGCACGACTGCCTGTCGTTCGCCTATTCGGCAGCAGACGAATGGCGCTTCGCCCAGGATCACTGGCCGATCAACGGCCCGGACGGCGAGATCAAGGTACCGGTGAACGGACCGATGCTGATCAACAGTTCCTCGGGCCTGCATCGCGCCGCCCTGGCCGGGATGGGCGTGGTGATGCTGCCCGATGCGCTGGTGGCCCAGGACCTGAAGGATGGTCACCTGGTGACCTTGTTGCAGGGCTATCAGTTGCCCCATCGCCCAATGAGCCTGATGTACGCGCAGGATCGCTACCGCCTGCCGAAACTGCGCAGCTTTGTCGAGTTCGCGCTGGAGAAATGGGGCAAACCCCAAACCCCAGCCGAATGATGTTGTGGACAAGCCCTTGTGGCGAGGGGATTTATCCCCGCTGGGTCGCGTAGCGGCCCCAAAAATCATCAACCCGACTCACCTGCGATGTGAACCGACAGCTTTGGGGTTGCTGCGCAACCCAGCGGGGATAAATCCCCTCGCCACAAAAGCGTGCCCTGGCTTGGCTGGACGTCGCTACCCCGCTAGTGACCCCGCACCCCATCAGCTACTCTTCCTCCTTGGACGAGCATTTTGATATCAAGGCTGATTGAGGGAACAACGATGGGAGATGCCTCGAACATCGACATGCTGCGGTTCGACCTGTCCGATCTGGACGAAGGCGTACTGCACACCATCCTGGAACTGGTCAGCGATGGCATCTGGGACTGGAATGCCAACACCGGCTTCGTCTACCGCAACCCCGGCTGGTACACGATGCTTGGCTACCTGCCCCACTCACTGGACAACACCGTGCTGACCTGGGAAAGCGTGATCCACCCGGATGACTACCCACGGGTCATGGCGTTGTTCGACGATTACCTGGAACACCGATCCCACGTCTATCAAGCCGAATACCGCTGCCGCACCCACGACGGTTCCTATATCTGGATCGAGGATCGCGGCTACGTGATCGCCCGCAACCCGGACGGCACGGTGGCGCGCATGATCGGCGCCCATCGCAGCATCGATGACAAGAAGCGCCTGTTCGAACAGCTGGAACGGCGCAACAAATCCCTGGAAGCCATCATCGAAGAACGCACCAGTGAACTGTCCCGAGTCAACCATCAGTTGCAGATCCAGCTCGACGAGAACCGCAGGCTTGCCGAAACCGACTCCCTGACGCGGGTCGCCAACCGTTATCGCCTGGATCAGGCGCTGCCACTGGCCTGTGAACGCGCGCAACGTTTCCGCGAGCCGTTGTCGCTGATCGCCATGGACGTCGACGACTTCAAGGACATCAATGATCGCTACGGCCACGCCTTCGGCGACGCAGCGCTGGTGCAAGTGGTGCAGAGCGTCAAGCGCTGCGAGCGCGACGGCGATTTGCTGGTGCGTTGGGGCGGTGACGAATTCATCATGATTTTGCCCAACACCACCCTGGCCGATGCCCGCCTGCTGGCGGAAAGCATTCGCCGGGGCCTGTCCGACCTGCTGCCGGTGGGCGACTTCCAGATCACCATGAGTTTTGGCGTGGTGCAGCGGTTCGACGATGAACAGCACGTGACGTTGCTGCACCGGGCGGACCAGGCGCTGTATCGCTCCAAGCTGTCGGGCAAGAATGTGATTTGTGAATGAGCGCCGACCGTGACAACACCGCCCGCGTCCAATAGATTAGGCGACCGGAAAAAAGCTCAATGCCTTTCTCGCCTCATCCCGCTAACAGAAGTAGTGAAATTTCAATGTCCGATTCCAACACCGCTGAATCCGTAGTCACCCTGTCGTCCAAAGCGGAATACGAAAACTCCATCAATCTTTCACAGCATCTGCCCCAGGCTAAAACCATCAGCGAAATGGTCCTCGATGCGTTCCAGTCGAACCGCGAAAGCGACCAGATCCGCGAGCTGCGCAACGCCATCCGCCAGGCTCACGATGCCTTCGACGACGACAAGGCCTACGAACTGATGGGCCAGCTCAAACAACTCAAAGACGCCGAAGCCGCCGATTTCGCGGCCCTGGAAGACCTGAGCAGCCGCTTCCCGATCAGCCGCATCCTCTCCAGCTACAAGGACGACCCGTCGTTCCAGGAGCTGGTCTACGGCCTGGCCCTGACAGTGCTGAACCAGACCCACCAGGCCATCAGCAACCCGAGCGGCAGCAAGGGCAAGGCCTCGCGAGCCAAGAAGGAAGCCGAAGTGTTTGTCATCAGCAAGGACGGCATCAGCGTCACCCTGCCCCTGCGCACACCACGCTCCAAGCCGAACGTCGACCGCGAGGCCTTCGAGTTCCTGGGCTTCAACTTCGTAGGCGAAGGCGACGAAGCCGAGCTGGAAAGCGAAACCTTCCTGGACAACGACGGCACCGAACAACCGGCCACCCGCAAAGGCATCGTCACCGCCCTGCAACAGCAGAAAGCCTTCGACGGCTACAGCCTCGCCCAGCAATAAGCCCACGCTGAGTTTTCCCCTTGTCGATCGTTCCCACGCTCCGCGTGGGAATGCCTCCTCGGACGCTCCGCGTTCGGCTCTTGGGGGACGCAGAGCGTCCCGGGCTGCATTCCCACGCGGAGCGTAGGAACGATCCTTCGGGCAGCGTCCAAGAAAAAGCCCCGCGTTTCTCTCGAAGGCGGGGCTTTTTTTGCAGCGTCTGAAGCTTAAGGCGCGTAGGTCAGCAGCAGCTCACTCGGCACCTTGAAGTCCAGGGACATCATGACGCTCAGGGCGGTGATGGTGAAGATCGAGAACACGAACAGCTTGCGTGCCCAGACCGTGTCATCCACCGCCTTGTAGCCAGTCCAGGCCATGTACAGCCAGTACATGCCCATGGCAGCGGCGACGGCGAGGTAGCTCATGCCGGCGTAGCCGCTGAAGGTCAGCATCAAGGTCGCCACCAGGAAGGCCAGGATGTAGAGCAGGATGTGCTTCTTGGCCACGCGGATACCGCGCTTGACCGGCAGCACCGGAATCGAGGCCGCCAGGTAGTCGTTGAAACGGAAGATCGCGATGGCGTAGGAATGCGGCATCTGCCACAGGCTGAACATCACCAGCAGCGTCAGCGCCGCCATGTCGAAGCTGTTGCTCACCGCTACGTAGCCGATCACTGGCGGCATCGCCCCCGACAGACTGCCCACCAGCGTGCCGTGGACCGACTTGCGCTTGAGGTACAGGCTGTAGAAGCCGACGTAGATGACAAAACCGATCACCGCGAACAACGCCGCCAACGGGTTGGCCACCCAGTACAGCAGCGCCACGCCGGCCACGCCCAGCACCGTGGCGAATGCCAGGGCCAGTTGCACCGGAATCAGGCCCTGGACCAGCGCCCGATTCTTGGTGCGCTCCATCTTGATATCGATGTCGCGGTCGATGCAGTTGTTGAACACGCAACCGGACGCCACCACCAGGGAAGTGCCGATCATCGCCGCCAGGAAGATGGCCAGATCGACATGCCCTTTCGAGGCCAGGAAAAACCCGCCTGCCACAGAAAGCACGTTACCGAAAATGATCCCCGGCTTGGTGATTTGGATAAAGTGCTTCAGGGACATCCGGACTTTCCTCAGTGCGCCATCATGTTGGTGTGGATGCTGAACATGATCCACAACGACAGGCCGACCAGCAGGACAATCACGATCGCGGCAAAGACAAACGCGACCACGTTGTTACGTTGGGCGGCGGAGCGGTCCAGGTGCAGGAAGTACACCAGGTGCACCAGTACCTGGACCACGGCGAAGATCAGGATGATCCACAGGGTCAGGCTCTTGGGCAGCGACGGGTACATCACCAGGCCGAACGGGATGACGGTCAGGATCACCGACAGGATGAAACCGATGGCGTAGGACTTGACGCTGCCGTGGCCGGCGTCATGGCCATCATGGGAATGTGCGTTAGCCATTTACAGGGTCCCCATCAGATAAACAACGGTGAATACGCAGATCCACACCACGTCCAGGAAGTGCCAGAACAGGCTCAGGCAGCTCAGGCGCGTCTTGTTGGTGGCAGTCAGGCCGTTTTTATGGACCTGGTACATCATGATAGCCATCCAGATCAGGCCGCTGGTCACGTGCAGGCCGTGGGTGCCGACCAGGGTGAAGAACCCGGACAGGAAGCCGCTGCGGCTTGGACCGTAGCCTTCGGCGATCAGGATATGGAACTCGTTGATCTCCATGGCGATAAAGCCGGCGCCCAGCAGGAAGGTCATGGCCAACCAGCCCAGCACCTGGGTTTTCTTGCCCTTGAACAACGCCAGCATGGCGAAGCCGTAGGTGATCGAGCTGAACAGCAGCAGCGCGGTTTCGCCCAGTACGTACGGCAGTTCAAAGATGTCGTGGCCCGACGGGCCACCGGCAACGTTGTTTACCAGCACCGCGTACACCGCGAAGATCGACGCAAACAGAATGCAGTCGGTCATCAGGTAGAGCCAGAAACCGAATACGGTCATCTCGCCCGAGTCGTGGTGATGGTCATCGTGCCCATGGTCATGACCATGGGCGTGTCCAACAGTGGTCACTAAATTCGACATGGTTTAAGCCTGTTCCAACGAGGTTTCAACACGGGTGGCGGTGGCGGGGACTTTCCCGGCCGCTACCAGGCGCTTGTGCTGCTCGGCTTCGATGCGCTCGATGACATCCACCGGCACCATGTAACCCTGATCGTCACGGGCGGCATGGATAGTGAAGTACACGACAGTGCCAACCAGGCTGGCGATGGCCAGCCACCAGATGTGCCAGATCATTGCGAAACCGAACACGGTCAGCAGCGCGCCCATGACCACACCGGTAGCGGTGTTGTTGGGCATGTGGATCGGCTCGTACTTGGCCGGAGCCTGGTACGCAGTGCCGGCTTCCTTGGCTTCGGTGAAGGGGTCGATGACGTCTGCTTTGGGCAGTACGGCGAAGTTGTAGAACGGCGGTGGCGAAGAGGTCGACCATTCCAGGGTATGGGCATTCCACGGGTCGCCGTGTTCGCACATGTTCTCTGGCTTGTTGCGATCGCGCACGCTGACGTACAACTGGATCAGCTGGCAGGCGATACCGACAGCGATCAGCACCGCACCGAACATGGCGACGTACAGGTACGGCACCCACTCAGGGTTGGTGGTGGCGTTCAAGCGACGGGTCATGCCCATGAAGCCCAATGCATAGAGCGGCATGAACGCGACGAAGAAGCCCGAGATCCAGAACCAGAACGCTGCCTTGCCCCAACCTTCGTGCAGCTTGAAGCCGAACGCTTTCGGGAAGTAGAAGGCGAAGCCGGCGATATAGCCAAACACCGCACCGCCGATGATCACGTTGTGGAAGTGCGCGATCACGAACAGGCTGTTGTGCAGCACGAAGTCAGCACCTGGAATGGCCAGCAGTACGCCGGTCATGCCGCCGATGGCGAAGGTCACCATGAAGCCCAGGGTCCACAGCACGTGGCTGGTGAAACGCAGGCGGCCCTGGTAGATGGTGAACAGCCAGTTGAACAGCTTCACACCCGTCGGGATCGAGATCAGCATGGTCGCCAGGCCGAAGAAGGCGTTGACGCTGGCACCCGAGCCCATGGTGAAGAAGTGGTGCAGCCAGACCATGAAGCCCAGCACCGAGATCGCGCCGCTAGCGTAGATCATCGAGTGGTGGCCGAACAGTTTCTTGCCGGAGAAGGTCGAGATGACTTCGGAGAAAATCCCGAACGCCGGCAGGATCAGGATGTACACCTCAGGGTGACCCCAGGCCCAGAACAGGTTCACGTACATCATTGGATTGCCACCAAGTTCATTGGTGAAAATGTGGAAATCCATGTAGCGGTCAAGCGTCAGCAGGGCCAGGGTAGCGGTCAGGATCGGGAACGAAGCGACGATCAGGACGTTGGCCCAGGTGCAGGTCCAGGTGAAGATCGGCATGTCCATCAGCTTCATGCCCGGGGTACGCATTTTCAGCACGGTGGCGAGGAAGTTGACCCCCGTCAGCGTTGTCCCCAATCCAGATAGCTGTAGCGCCCAGATGTAGTAGTCCATGCCCACGCCCGGACTGTATTGCAGGCCCGACAGCGGTGGATAGGCAACCCAGCCGGTCTTGGCGAATTCGCCGACGCCCAGGGACAGGTTGATCAGCACCACGCCGGACACCAGCAGCCAGAAGCTCAGGGAGTTCAGGAACGGATAGGCAACGTCACGGGCGCCGATCTGCAGCGGCACAGCAAGGTTCATCAGGCCGGTGAAGAATGGCATCGCCATGAAGATGATCATGATCACACCGTGGGCGGTGAAGATCTGGTCATAGTGTTCAGGTGGCAGGTAGCCAGGCGAACCCTCGGTGGCCATGGCCAGTTGGGTACGCATCATGATGGCGTCGGCAAAACCGCGCAGCAGCATGACCATGGCGACGATGATGTACATCACGCCGATTTTCTTGTGGTCGACCGACGTCAACCACTCGGTCCACAGGTAGGTCCACTTCTTGAAGTAAGTGATCCCCGCGAACAGCGCCAGACCGCCGAGCGCGATGATGGCGAGGGTCACCATGACAATCGGCTCGTGGAACGGGATCGCTTCCCAACTTAATTTACCAAACATCGTTTACTCCTCTGCCCCGGCAGCTGAATGCGAACTCATGTCCATCCCTTCCATGTTGTGGGCCACTTCCTTCTCGTTCTTCTCGTGGTGCATCGGCTTGCCCGGATTCATCCCTTCATACTTGTCGATGATGGTCTGGAACAGGTTCGGCGTAACCGACGAGTAGAGTTCGACTGGGTTGTTCTGGCTCGGCTTGGAAAGGGCTTCGTATTCAGCTTTTTCAAGCTGTTTAGGTGCCTTCTTCACATCGTTGACCCAGGCGTCGAAATCTTCCTGGGTCGTGGCGATTGCTTTGAACTTCATGCCGGTAAAGCCCGCGCCGCTGTAGTTGGCGGAGATACCGTCGAGTTCGGCGTTCTGGTTGGCGATCAGGTGCAGCTTGGTCTGCATGCCCGCCATCGCGTAGATCTGGCCACCCAGGCCCGGGATGAAGAACGAGTTCATCACGGTGTCGGAAGTGACCTTGAAGTTGATCGGCGTATGAGCCGGGAACACGATCTTGTTGACCGTGGCAATGCCTTGCTCTGGATAGATGAACAACCACTTCCAGTCCATGGAGACCACTTCAATGGTGATCGGCTTGACGTCGGAATCCAGCGGACGATACGGGTCCAGGGCGTGGGTCGACTTGTAGGTGATGTAACCCAGGGCAATGATGATCAGCACCGGAATAGTCCACACCGCCACTTCGATCTTGGTCGAATGCGACCACTTCGGCGTGTAGGTGGCCTGGGTGTTGGTTGCGCGGTACTTCCAGGCGAACAGGAAGGTCATGACGATGACCGGCACAACGACCAGCAACATCAGCAGCGTGGCGGTGATGATCAGGTTTCGCTCATCCAGGCCGACCTGGCCCTTGGGATCGAGCAAGGTCATGTTGCAGCCTCCCAGCAGCAACGTGCCGAGCAGCGGCAACAAGCCTAGTAATCGGGGGTACCTGTTTTTACTCATCTCACGACCTCTAAAGCAGCTTGCGCAATGCAGTTGGGTTTTGATCGCCAACACTTCACCCTGCCAAGGGTTGGCATTTTCTTGGATTGAATAAGGGCTGCCCGTCGAACGTCAGAGGCTGTTCGACACATCCTGGGCCAGCAGTGAGTTCTTATTCGTTGGTCAAAGGCCTAGTTCAAGCCCAATTCCATTTGGTGCGGGTAGTTGGAGGCACCGACACCTTGGGGTCGCATGGGGCGCTGGCGCCCTTCGACCACTCTCGTGCTCAAGCTTGAGCCGGGTCGGAAAATCGGTGCGGGCGATTGTAGTGAGCTGAGGCGCTGTAGACCATGTCTCATCCCGAAATAATTTTTATCCGATCCGGCAACAATCTTTCGCCGATATTGCAACAAGCCAGCATGTTATCGAAATTAATTCTCAACAAGAACCCCAAAAAACGTAGGGCTACTACGCCCGATTTAGACAGCTCGGGGGGATCGCGAGGAGGTTTTTTACCCGGCAAGCGCCCAGTTTTCGGGGCCTCTGGCACCTGACGCTTCGCTGTTAGAAATGCCTGCTGCAGGCGATACGCACTTCGCGAAACCAGACGGCTTTTTGTTACAGGAAGGAGCGCTTAATCGCCCTCGTAAAGGCTGAGCGCCTCAAGATATGTGACAACATGTCGCACATTGTCGCAGGCTATTCTTGCCTCGGATCAAGGACGATCCGGTTCGAGAGTGAAACGTAAAACGCCCCGGTTCTCCAGGAGAGAAACCGGGGCGTTTCATCAAGGCGTTTCAGCGAAGCTGTTTGCGGTTACGTGACACCAGCAATGGCACCAGCACCACGGTCAAGACGAAGGCCACCAGCGCCCATTGCGCCAGGGACAGTCCCAGGATCGGTGGGTAGGGTGTGGAGCAAAAGCCATCGACCTGGAACCCCAGCGGGAAAATCTTCGCCAGCGGCAGGTCATCGACAATCGGCTGCAACACGTCGATGCCGCAACTGACCGCGGGGAAGAACTGGGTGTACACGTGATGCCCTGCCACACCGGCCCCGGCCAGGGCGCTGAGCACCACCAGGCCTTCGAAGATCGTCAGGCTGCGGCGGGTGCGCATGGCGGCACCGATGAAGGCGAAGATCGCGATCAGCAACAGTGCATAGCGTTGCAGGATACACAGTGGGCACGGTGCCTCACCGAGGGCCACCTGCATGTACAGCGCACCGCCGATCAGCGCCAGGCAGATCAGCCCAAGTAGCACCAGATAGCGCCGCTCACGGCCTAAGCGCATCATTTCCTCACTCATTGCGTTTCCCTTTGTCTGCATGGATCGACGCGCAGCACGGCGACACTCGCGCGCGGTCGGATGCCCGAAGTCTACACGCAGACCATGACAGTGAACGAGCAGCGGGCGTCGACATTGAAAGGGGAATAGAGCGCAAGAAGGTTAAGTGCGGATTAATTCTGGTCAGTTGGACCCAGGATGGACCTGCCGCCGCCATCGCGAGCAGGCTCGCTCCCACAGTTTTTTTTGCGGTGTTCACAGGAATCGTGTCCACAGCAAACCCCTTGTGGGAGCGAGCCTGCTCGCGATGAGGCCAAGCCGGTTTCCCAAGTTGGCCGCGACCTTATTCCAGCGCTGCCGCCGGCCCGAAGAACTCGTAACGGCTCTGCTGCTCCGGCACGCCCAAGGCCTTGAGGTGGCGCTTGACGGCGCCCATGAAGCCCTTCGGTCCGAGGAAATAGGCGTCCAGGTCACGTTGCTGTGGCAGCCATTGCGCCAGTTGTTCCTGGCTCAACAGCCCCACCTTGTCGGCGGCCGGGCTCAAGCCGTCGTCTTCGTCGTAGCAGTAGAAGCGCTTGAGCTGCGGATGCCGCTTGGCCAGGTCGTCGATCCAGTCGCGGAAGGCATGGGCACGGCCGTTGCGCGCGCAATGAATGAAATGCACCGGCCGCTCGGTTTGCAGCGCCGCCTGCAACATGGCCAGGGTCGGGGTGATGCCAACGCCGCCACTGATCAGCACCAGCGGTTTGTCGCTGGCAGTCAGGTAGAAATCCCCGGACGGCGGGAACAACTGGATGCGGCTGCCGACGTCGAAATGATGATGCAGGTGATTGGACACCCGTCCGCCCGGCTCGCGCTTGACGCTGATACGGTATTGACCATTGTCCGCCAGGGCTGACAGTGAATAGTTGCGGCGTACTTCCTCGCCATCGAGCATGAGCTTCATGCCGATGTACTGGCCCGGCTCGGCCAACAGGATCGGGCCCTTGTCCGCCGGCTCAAAGTAAAACGAAGTGATCTCCGAGCTTTCCTGCACCTTGGCCGTCAGGATGAATTCACGCTCGCCACGCCAGCCGCCCGGGGCCTCGGCCTTTTTGTCGTACATGCCGGCTTCGGCGCCGATCAGGATATCGGCCAACTGATTGTAGGCTGCGCCCCACGCCGCAATCACTTCGGGTGTGGCGATCTCCGCGCCCAGCACTTCGGCGATAGCTCGCAGCAGGCACGAACCGACAATCGGGTAATGTTCCGGCAGGATCTGCAGGGCAACGTGCTTGTTGACGATCTTCGCCACCAGGTCGCCCAATTGATCGAGTTGGTCAATGTGCCGCGCATACATCAACACACCGTTGGCCAAGGCCCGCGGTTGATCGCCACTGGCCTGGTGAGCCTGGTTGAACAGCGGGCGCACCTGCGGGTATTCGGACAGCATCATGCGATAGAAGTGAGTGATCAGCGCCTCACCACCACTTTCAAGCAACGGAACGGTGGAGCGAATGATGGCGCGTTCTTCTCGACTGAGCATAGGGTGACTCCTGGCGTATGACCGATAACAGTTAGGTAAGTCATATCAGTTTCCATGCCATAAATTTTTGTCTTTAAAATCAGCCAGTTAAAAACAATGTAGTCATATCGACACGGCCAGTCTTATAGTCGTTACGACTACATGGAGTCATTATGACCGCAACCGCCCTGCTGACCTCCCTGCTGCCACTGGTGGCCGATCTGTCCCGCGAACTGCCTGAAGGCGAACGTTATCGGCGCCTGCTCGGCACCTTGCGAACCCTGCTGCCGTGCGATGCGGCGGCGTTGTTGCGCCTGGACGGCGACTGCCTGGTGCCGCTCGCCGTGGATGGCCTGAGCACCGATACACTGGGCCGGCGATTCCGGGTCAGCGAACACCCGCGCTTCGAAGCGTTGCTGGCCAACCCGCAGCCCACCCGCTTCGCCGCCGACAGCGGCCTGCCCGATCCGTACGACGGACTGGTCGAGGGGCTCGCCGAGCATCTGGAGGTTCATGACTGCATGGGCTGCCCGCTGTTCGTCGACGAACGGCCCTGGGGCCTGCTGACCCTGGATTCGCTGGATCCGGAGCGCTTCGAGCCCATCGACCTTAGTGCCCTGCAAGCCTTCGCCAGCCTCGCCGCCGCCACGGTCAGCGCCGCCGAGCGCATCGAGCGCCTGGCCCTGAAGGCCGAGGACGAGCACCGTCGCGCCGAGGTCTATCGCCAGGCCAGCGGCCAGCAACCTCGCGACATGGTCGGCCAGAGCAAGCCCCACAAGCGCTTGGTGGAAGAGATCGCGCTGGTGGGCGGCAGCGACCTGACGGTACTGATCACCGGCGAAACCGGCGTGGGCAAGGAACTGGTCGCCCAGGCCATCCATGCCGCGTCGAAACGTGCCGAGCAGCCACTCATCAGCCTCAATTGCGCGGCCCTGCCCGATACGCTGGTGGAAAGTGAACTCTTCGGCCATGTACGAGGCGCCTTCACCGGGGCCACGAACGACCGGCACGGCAAGTTCGAACTGGCCGACGGTGGCACTCTGTTCCTCGACGAAGTGGGCGAGTTGTCCCTGACCGTCCAGGCCAAGTTGTTGCGGGTACTACAAAGCGGTCAACTGCAGCGCCTGGGCTCGGACAAGGAACACCGGGTCGATGTGCGCCTGATCGCGGCCACCAATCGCGACCTGGCCGAAGAAGTGCGCAACGGCCGTTATCGGGCCGACTTCTATCACCGTTTGAGTGTGTATCCGCTGCAGGTGCCGGCGCTGCGCGATCGCGGCCGGGACGTGCTGCTGCTCAGTGGGTTCTTCCTGGAACACAATCGTTCGCGCATGGGCCTGGGCAGCCTGCGCCTGACCAGCGACGCCCAGGCCGCGCTGCTGGCGTACGACTGGCCGGGCAATGTGCGCGAACTGGAACACCTGATCGGCCGCAGCGCCTTGAAGGCCTTGGGCCGGTGCGCGACGCGCCCGAAAATTCTCAGCCTCAGCGCCCAGGACCTGGATTTGCCCCAGGCGCCTGTAGACAGCCCCACACCTTCGTCCATCAACCCGGCACCGACCGCGCAGGGCATAACAGGGGACTTGCGCGAAGCGGTGGACGAATTCCAGCGCACGCTGATCGCCACTTGCCTGGAGCGTCACCAGCACAACTGGGCCAGCGCCGCCCGGGAGCTGGGGCTGGACCGGGCGAACCTGGGACGGATGGCACGGCGGTTGGGGCTTAAATAATCCCGTCTGTTGCTGCCGACCGCTGTTGTGGCGAGGGGATTTATCCCCGCTGGGTTGCGAAGCAGCCCTGAAACCTCTCGCCTCGGAGTACCCGGCTAAATGCGTTCAATCTTTCTGGGGGGTTGCTACGCAACCCAGCGGGGATAAATCCCCTCGCCACAGATAAATCCCCTCGCCGCAAGGTGTGTACTCACAGCTCATTGACTTGAAATTGACTGTCGACGGCTTTCGTCCTAAAGCCTGTCCCCAACAAGTCGATAACCCAATATCACAAGCTGTTCTGGCGATCGCTATGCTCGCCCCACCTTTTTCCACAGAAGGTTTTTATGTCTTCCAACAAAGCCCGCGCAGATTCACTTTCGCTTTTGCTGTTTACCTTGCGCAGCGGCAAGCTGATGGCAATCAACCTGCTCAAGGTCAGTGAAATCATTCCCTGCCCACCCTTGACCAAGCTGCCGGAGTCGCATCCGCACGTCAAAGGCATCGCCACCCTGCGCGGGACATCGTTGTCGGTGATCGACCTGAGCCGCGCCATTGGCGAGCGGCCCCTGGAAGACCCGGATGGCGGCTGCCTGATCGTCACCGACGTCAGCCGCTCCAAACAGGGCTTGCATGTGCAAGCGGTGAGCAAGATCGTGCATTGCCTGACCACCGACATCAAACCGCCGCCCTACGGCTCCGGCGGTGTGCGTTCGTACATCACCGGCGTGACCTCGGTGGACGGCACGCTGGTGCAGGTACTGGACATCGAAAAGGTCATCCACGGCATCGCACCGGCACAGATCGAAACCGCGCCGACCGAACTGAGCATGGAAGACGCCGAGGTGCTGGGCAACGCACGGATCCTGGTGGTCGATGACAGCCAGGTCGCGCTGCAGCAATCGGTGCACACCCTGCGCAACCTCGGCCTGCAATGCCACACCGCCCGCAGTGCCAAGGAAGCCATCGAGTGTCTGCTGGACCTGCAAGGCACGGCCGAACAGATCAACCTGATCGTCTCGGACATCGAGATGTCGGAGATGGACGGGTACGCCCTCACCCGGACCCTGCGCGAAACACCGGACTTCGCCCACCTCTACGTGTTGCTGCACACCTCGCTGGACAGCGCCATGAACAGCGAAAAAGCCCGGCTGGCCGGCGCCAACGGTGTGCTCACCAAGTTTTCCTCACCGGAACTGACCAAGTGCCTGATCACGGCGGCCAAGGCCGTTGCCGAACAAGGTCACTGAGTCATATCGGTTGCTCGCTTCTGCGTTCCAGCGCGGGAGCGATCACCGTCCGACAACCTCAGGCATACTCTTGTCCTGGCTTCCCGGAACAAGGCGCCCTGATGAAAAACCGTCTATTGATTCTCCTTGGCCTCACTGTCCTGGCCTCCCAGGCTCATGCCTCCAGCCCGGACGCCTGGGCCACCCACGACAAAGCCGTGCTGGCCAGTTGCATCAAGGCCAGCGGTTTGAAGAGTGCTGAGCCGGTGGGTAGCGCCGCTCAATTCGACGACCGGGTCGGCTACACCGCGCTGTTGCTGCAAGGTCAATATCCGCAGAAGCACATGAAAGGGGCGATCGGCACCGAGTTGTGCCTCTACCGCAAAAAAACCAAAACCGCCTACGTGACCGAGTGGGACTCGATCCGCCCTGCCGCTACCGACGGGTGAGTGGCGCATAACTTGCTTCGCACGGTCCATCACGGCGTTTTTCTGTCGCCGTCCCCAGCCTTCTGCGACCGGGCGCTCAATGAACACAACGTTTTCCTGTGTAGGGTGCGGCAAATGCTGCACCGATCACCATGTTCCCCTGACCCTCGACGAGGCCCGGATGTGGGCGGACGACGGCGGCCAGGTGATTGTCCTGGTGGAAGCCTTCCTGCCCAACGGCCTCGGCCTGCCGGCAGGGCAACGCGAGCATGCCGAGCGCCGCTCGGCGGTGGTTCACAGCGGCAGCACCGAGGCCCTTGTGGCGATCACCTTTGCCGCCTACAACGTCGGCCGTTGTCGTAATCTTGACGAAGAAAACCTGTGCCGCATCTACGAGCGCCGACCCTTGGTGTGCCGCATCTATCCGATGGAAATCAACCCGCACATCCCCCTCAATATCGCCATCAAGGAATGCCCGCCAGAGTCGTGGGAAACCGGGCCACAACTGATACTCGGCGGTGAACTGGTCGACCAGGAACTGGTCCGGCTGATCGAGCGTTCACGCCAGGCCGACCGTGAAGAAATCGCCATCAAGGACCGCATCTGCGCCGCCCTGGGCATCCGCATTACCGCGCTCAAGGGCGACGGCTTCACCGCGTACCTGCCGGACATGAGCGCATTCGTGGCCGCCCTCGATCAGGCGCGCCTGCAACCGGCGCAACAACACACCAGTGAGTGGCAGTTCCATCTGTCTGGCGATGATGTGGCCCACCAGGTATTGGCCAGCGGCGCGCGGGTGGTCACTGAGGCGCCGGTCAATTACGCCTTTATTTCACTGCGGGCGGCGTAAGAATTTTTAGTGGTTACAAAATCTGAGCCCACCACAAATCAAATGTGGGAGCGGGCTTGCTCGCGAAAGCGGTCTGGCATTCAAAATCAATGCAAGCTGACCCGACGCCTTCGCGAGCAAGCCCGCTCCCACAGGTGGCGTTTGCGATATCCCAATCAAACTCCCTCTCGCCTAACCCTCGCCAGGAATGTTAGCGTGCTTGGTATCTTCTCCCCGACGAGCCTTGCACGATGAAAAAAACCGTACTTGCCTTCAGCCGTATCACGCCCCAGATGGTCGAGCGCCTGCAACAGGACTTCGACGTGATCGTGCCGAGCCCGTCCAAGGGCGATATCAACGCACAGTTCAACGAAGCCCTGCCCCACGCCCACGGACTGATCGGGGTCGGTCGCAAGCTCGGGCGCGAGCAACTGCAAGGTGCTGCGAACCTGCAAGTGGTATCCAGCATATCGGTGGGCTACGACAACTATGACCTGGCCTACTTCAATGAGCGCGGGATCCTGCTCACCAACACCCCCGACGTGCTCACCGAAAGCACCGCCGACCTGGCCTTCGCCCTGCTGATGAGCAGCGCCCGGCGCGTGGCCGAACTGGACGCCTGGACCAAGGCTGGCCAATGGCAGGCGACAGTCGGCCCGCAACTGTTTGGCAGCGATGTACATGGCAAGACCCTGGGTATCGTCGGCATGGGCAACATCGGTGCGGCCATTGCCCGGCGTGGCCGGCTGGGGTTCAACATGCCGATCCTCTACAGCGGCAACAGCCGCAAGACCGAACTGGAAAACCAGTTGGGCGCACAATTTCGCGAACTGGACCAGTTGCTGGCCGAAGCGGACTTCGTCTGCCTCGTCGTGCCATTAAGCGAGAAGACCCGCCATCTGATCGGCCAGCGAGAATTGGGCCTGATGAAACCGAGCGCCATCCTGGTCAACATTTCCCGGGGCCCGGTGGTGGATGAGCCAGCGCTGATCGAAGCCCTGCAGAACAATCGCATCCGCGGCGCCGGGCTGGATGTCTACGAGAAAGAACCGCTGGCCGAATCGCCGCTGTTCCAGTTGAAAAACGCCGTCACCCTGCCCCACATCGGCTCGGCCACCCACGAAACCCGCGCCGCCATGGCCGATCTGGCTGTGGATAATCTGCGCAGTGCATTGCTGGGCGAGCGACCGAAGAACCTGGTCAACCCGAAAGTCTGGAAATAGAACACACTGTGGCGAGGGAGCTTGCTCCCTCGCCACGGGATTATCGCTAGACGTTATGTCAGCGCGACTTTCGCGGCCACTGGCCGAGGCTTGCGAAACACCAGCACGTTCCCCAGCATCACCAGCACCAACCCCACCAATGCCGGCGCCGTCCACTGGTAGCCCTCGACAAACGCCGAGACGTTCAACGCCACCACCGGAAACAGGACCGTGCAATACGCCGCCCGCTCCGGCCCCATGCGCCCCACCAGCGTCAGGTAGGCGGTAAAGCCAATCACCGACCCCGGGATCACCAGGTACAACAGCGAGCCGATGTAGCGCGTGTTCCATTCCATGTCGAACGGGATGCCTTTGAACGCACACCACACCGCCAACATCGCCGCGCCATAGGCCATACCCCAGGCATTGGTGGTCAACGGCCTGAGGCCGGCTTTCTGTTGCTGGCTCGAGAGCATGTTGCCCGCCGAGAAACACAAGGTGCCCAGCAACGCCAGCGCCAAGCCAAGCAAGGTTTGCGGGCTTGCGCTATGGCCGGCCAGTTCCGGCCAGAACAGCAGCGCCAGCCCCGAAAGCCCCAGGACACCACCCAACAGCACGTTGCGCGCAATCCGCTGACCGAAGAACACGCGGGCATTGAGGGCGTTCCAGAGCGTGGCGGTGGAAAACACCACCGCGACCAACCCACTGGGAATCCATTGGCTGGCGGTCAGGAAGCACATGAAGTTGATGCAGAACAGGCACAGGCCCTGGGCAACGCAAATCAAATGGCCGCGCCGGTTCATCGCCTGCAAGCGCCGGCTGAGCAGGAGCATCGCGAACAGGATCAACGCCGCGAGGCCAAACCGATAAACGATCGAAACCGGGATGGCGACCACGCCCAGTTGCAGTTTCAGGGCAATCCAGGTGGTGCCCCAGATGAGCACGGTGAGCAGGTACAACGAGAGGTTCATGACGGCGACTCCTGGCAATGGCCCCCAGTGTCACGCCGCCATTGACCCGGCGCTTGCATAAACTTGCGGTTTTTTCGGCAGGCTGGCTGGCGTGGATCGGCCGACGGAGTAGGATGCAAGCGTTGGAGAACCGATCATGCCCACACTGCAAACCCTGCAAGTCTTTCAAGCCCTCAACAGCTCGCCCAATGCTCGCCTGGAGCACAGCGCCGAGCTCGGGGACGGCTTGGCGGCCGCTTTGTGGAGCAATCACCACGACGCCCAGGACTACGAGGCGCCGACCCACCATACGCTGTCATGCTACATCGCTGGCGGCACCGGTACGTTTCGCCGCGAGCGGCCCGACACCACGGGCGCGCCGGGCAAACTCTGCGTACTGCCCGCCGGACATCAATCGGCCTGGGTCATCAACGGCGACATTCGCCTTGCCCACCTGTATTTCAGCGCTGAACAATTCGCCCTGGGGTGCGTCACGCTGCTGGACCGCGAACCGCGGCAGGTGCAACTGCACGAGGAGACGTTCCTCGACGACCCGCGACAGGCACAGCGTTTTCGCCAGTTGATCGCGCTGAACTGGGACGAACCCGGTGAACGCCTGCTGACCACCAGCCTGGCCCATGACTTGCTCAATCACCTGCTGCTCAGCCAGGTGGGCCAGCGTCAGGGACTTCGCCTCAAAGGCGGCCTGGCCGCTCATCAGCGGCGGTTGCTGGTGGATTACGTCGACAGCCACTTGGCCGATGCCATCAGCCTCGGCCAATTGGCGGCGTTGTGTGCGTTGTCCGAATACCACTTCGCGCGAATGTTCCGCGAAAGCTTCGGGCTGCCTCCTCATCAATATGTGCTGGCTAGACGCTTGACCTGCGCGCGGCATTTGTTGCGCAGCACTTCACAACCGTTGGGCGAGGTGGCATTGGCCTGCGGATTTGCCAGCGCCAGCCACTTCACCAATCGCTTCCGCCAGGCCCTGGGCGCGACGCCTGGAGAGTATCGGCAGGCGTTTTTGCGTTAACCCCGGCTATCGCCATCGCGAGCAGGCTCGCTCCCACAGGAGAATGTGATCAATGCAGAAGCGGAAACCAAACCAATAAAACAAAACGGGCCTGCGATTGCAGGCCCGTTTTTCAGTCGCAAGTGAAATGAACGAGGGTTTAGCCGTGAAGCGCGGCCCGTTCGTTTTCCAGGAACTCCTCTTCCAGCATCGCATCGGCCAAGGCTACGGATTCGCTCGATTTCTCAACGGCGGCGCGCTTGCCGCGCAGTTTGCCGAACAAATGCTCCAGGGCACTTTCAAGTTTGGTCGCCGCGCCTTCGATCGCCAGTTCCAGCGAGTCGGCCTTGTGCGTCACGGAAATCGGCTGATGGCCCTTCGGCCGTGCTTCAAGCTGGCAACGCAGATCATGGGGACCGGGCTTGTCGCCGTTCTCGTCCCGCAAATGAACCTCAACCCGTGTCAGGTCCTCTTCATAACGTTCGAGCGTGCTTTCGATGGTAGTACGTACCCACTCCTCCAGTCGGATGCTGCTTTGAATATGGTTATCGCTGTTGACTTGGATTTGCATAGTTCATCCCTTATTTCAGCTAGCTCGCCGGGGGCCGTCGACGTTGATGCAACGGCCCCTTGAATACAGAGTCGGGCTGGCGGAAGAACAATTCAACCCCTAGAAAAAGATAAATATTCATACGCAAATAAAGCCAGACAACGGGCAAAAGCGCTGTTAATGTCGGGAGTTACCCCTGCCCTGCCTACCCACCGCAAATCATCCCCCCCGCCTGCACCGTCAACGAACATCCGCGCGTTATTGCCCCGAAACGGGCAGCGGCCATAGCCGCATTCCAGAGCGTCCGGCGCTTAGGCTCCGGGATCATTGTCCGACAGTTTTTCCGGCATGCCACTTGCTAACTCCCTGTAGGAGCTGCCGCAGGCTGCGATCTTTTGATCCTGAGGCCTGCCTGGCCCCCAGGAATCTTGCGATGAACACGATCATGGAATGGCCGATGGTCTGGTGTTGCGAACTAATCCCGATCACGGCCGGTCAACAACTGCACGTTCAATCAGGCGGTGACGCATCATGGACAACCCTTTTCAGATCATTACCGACGCTTTTGCGCCGCATTATCAAATCAACCTGAGTATCCAGGGCCTGGATGGCAGCATCATGCTGACCCTGTCCAAGAGCGGGCGCGTCGTCGCCAAACGCATGATCAGCGCCCAGCAGCGCAACGACCCGGAACGGCTCAAGCGCCTGGTGCAAAGTATTCAGTTCGGGATCGCCATCGAGCAGGGCCACAGCGCCGTGGCCATCCTCGAAGCCATGACTGGCGGTGACAACATCAAGCTGCCACCACCGCACGCCCAGGGGCCGGCGCCCTCTGCCGTCGGGATTTAGATTTCTCCTTTCTCCACTTCGGCATGCTCGCTGGTACCCGCACCGACCTTGCGGTGCGGGTGCTCGATCTTCACCGAAGGGAACTGCGACGAAGCGTAGCGCACCACCAGGATCGAAAACGCCAGCAGCAGGATGCCACCGCACAGGTAAATGATCCCCAGGTCGGGCGGGCTGTGGTGGGAGACGTTGGAAATCAGCAGCCGCGTCAGCGCCGTGATCGCCACGTAGATCAGAAACCGCACCGGCATGTGGTTGGTCTTGAAGTAGATCCCGACCATGGCCCCCAATTCCAGGTAGATAAACAGCAGCAGGATGTCGTCGATCTTGATGTGCCCAGTCTCGAGCATCTGCAAGAACTCCATCACCGCCGCCCACGCGGTCACCGCACCGATGGCGAACAGCGCCAGGTAGTGGAAGGTCTCGACGAACAGGTTTCCCAGGGACTCGGCCAGTTGATGGACGTTCTGGCGCAGGTTCTCGGCCCAGTTGATTTTCACGATGTAGTTTCCTTAGGTCGGTTCGACCGGATGATGCGGGTTGGACGTGACGGTTGTTCTGCATGCAGAAAAAAGGCCAGCGCCTGGGGGTGAGATGGCGATAGGCTGGTATCCGGCACTTTGGAGAGTTTCATGCGGCCTGATCGCGAGCAAGCTTTGCTCCCACACAAGCTTTGCTCCCGCAAACTTTTCACCCACAAGCTTTGCCCTCACATGCCGAAATCGGTCTACATTAAAAAGCCACTATCCAAAGCAAGAGGATTCGCTTATCCTTTTGCCTGTATATAAATACAGTAGTCACAAAGACAACCAATGTGAAGGCATGTGAGGTGGTGAATGGCCGTCGAAGTGGTATACCGCAGCAGCCGAGATCTGGAGCGCTTGTTCATGGATAAAGCCGAAGCTGACCGTCATGACAAAATGCTGGAACTCGCCGAATTGCTGGCAGAGGTGTTGCAAAAAGCCGTTCCATCGCTGAGCGAGCAACAGGTCGAGGAAGCCGGGATCTACATGGCGAAGAATCGTGATGTGTTCGCCAAGGCATTCAAGAGCCAACCGGACGCCTTGTCCGAACTGCTCAATCCGTCAGACGAATAACCAAAAAGATCGCAACCTTCGACAGCCCTACGTGGAACACCGTGTAGGAGCTGCCGAAGGCTGCGATCTTTTTAGTAATAACGACGCGGATCCGAATCGATCAAGCTGGCCAGTTTGGTCAGGGCGAAGCGCAGTTCGTCCTGGCTGGTGGGGGACATCAACACCAGCCGCACGCACCGAGTGGTGCCTGAGCGCTCAGCCTGGAACTGGGTGCCGCTGAGCAGCAGTACGCCGTTGGCCCGGGCGAGCATGGTGAACTCGTCGCTGGTCCATGGCTCCGGCAGCGTCAACCAGACGTGATAGGAATATGGCTGGGTCTTGAGCTCGAAATTGGCAAAGATTTCCTGGGCGATCGCTTGTCGCCCCGCCGCCTCGTTGCGCTGGATGCGGATCAGTTTCTTGTCCAGGCCTTCGGTAATCACATTGCTGGCCAACTGCGCGGTCAACGGCGACGGCATCCAGACACTGCTGCGCACCATCGAGGTCAGGCGCGACAGCAATTTAGGCGGGCTGTAGATGTAACCGACGCGAAGCGCCGGCATGACCGATTTCGACAGGCTGGTCAGGTACACCGAACGGTCCGGCGCAAAGGCCGACAGTGGCTTGATCGACGGATCGGTGGCGAGGAAGCCATAGATATCATCGTCCAGGATGATGAAGTCGAATTCCTCGGCAAGCGCGGCGATCTGGGCCCGACGTTTCTGCGACATGATCGCCGCCGTCGGGTTCTGGCAGGTCGCCACGCAAACCAGCATCGCCGGTTTCTCGCGCAGGCACAGTTCGCGCAACGCTTCAGGAATGATGCCTTCGTCATCCATCGGCACGCCGCGCAGGCGGCGCTCCAGGCCATGGGCCAGGGAAATGATGCCGGGGTAGCAAAGCGCTTCGCAGAGCACCAGGTCACCCGCATTGGTCAGGGCGCTCATCGCGACCATCAAGCCATGCTGGGCCCCTGCGGTGATCACCACTTGCTGCCATTGCGCGTCGGGCAATGAATGACGCAACCATTGCGCCCCCGCCTCGCGATGCGCCGGGTGCCCGCCATCCGGCGCGTAATCCAGTGCACGCGCGAAATCGGTGCTTTTTGCCATGCCCACCAGCGCGCCGCGCAACCAGTACTCCAGGGTTTCGCTGTAGGGCTTGATGATCGAAAGATCGAGCAGTTCGGATTGCCCCAGGTTCAGCGGCGCGGAGGCGCTGTTGCTGGCCGGCAGTTCCAGCTGCTTCTGGTTGAGCACGTAGGTGCCACGCCCCACTTCCCCCTGCACCAACCGACGCCGATGAGCCTCGCTATAGGCCCGGCTGATGGTGCCCGGCGTGACATTCAAGGTGGTGGCCAGCTCCCGCAAGGTCGGCAGGCGATCGCCCTCGTTCAGCACGCCGTTGTTGATATCGCGCGCCAATGCATCGGCAATCGACAAATACATCGGCTGGCTGAACTCGCTTAGCTGGGGAACCCACATGAATGATCACTGCCCATCGTAGAAATGATGAATATCCGAGCATATCACATGGAGGTTAGGTAACTAATAATTCGACACAATCAACAAATTGAATCGATTGAATCGATTATTGAATCGTTTCTCAATGCGACATTGAGAATTTTTCATAATAAATAATATCAATTAAAATCAAATAGTTAGCTACTTAAAGACGCAAAAACAACCCGTCATAGCAGAAAAATATCTCGTAACAATCTCGCCTCCTATTGAATCAATTCAATTCATTCAAATACACTAATCTAGAATCGAAGCAATCGACTCAATCATTCACTGCGCGCCCCTGTCGCGCCAAGTCGAGACATCATGGACACATTCAGAAAGGATCTATCCCTGTCGGCGATCATCGCGGGCTTCATCGCCGTGATCATTTCCTACGCCGGCCCGCTCATCATCGTGTTCCAGGCAGCCAAGGAAGCGCACCTGCCCAACGACGTGGTGTCTTCATGGATCTGGGCCATTTCCATTGGCAGCGGGATTACCGGACTGCTCCTGAGCTGGCGCCTGCGTGTTCCGGTCATCACCGCGTGGTCGACACCGGGGGCAGCGTTACTGGTGTCGATGCTGCCCACCGTGACCCTGCCCCAGGCCATCGGTGCCTATGTGGTGGCGTCGGTGATCATCGCGCTGGTCGGCCTGTCCGGTGCGTTCGACAAATTGATGAGCCGCCTGCCCAAGGCCATTGCCGCCGCCATGCTCGCCGGGATCCTGTTCCGCTTCGGCGCCGAGCTGTTCACCTCGATCAAGCTGCAGCCGGCGCTGGTGTTGGCGATGATCGCGGCGTACCTGATCTTCAAGCGCTTTTCGCCACGCTACGCGATCCTGTCGGTGCTGATCGTCGGTTGCGCGGTGGCCGCCTCGTTCGGTGAACTCAACAGCACCTCGATCACCATCGCCGTGGCCCAGCCGGTCTTCATCGCCCCTGAATGGAGCTGGCACGCAATCATCAATATCGGCCTGCCCCTGGCGCTGGTGACCTTGACCGGCCAGTACGTGCCAGGCATGGCCGTGTTGCGCACCTCGGGCTACAACACGCCAGCACGCTCGATCATTTCGGTCACCGCGATTGGCTCGATCCTGATGGCCCCGTTCGGTTCCCACGGTTTTAACCTGGCGGCCATTACCGCAGCGATCTGCACCGGCCGCGAAGCCCACGAAGACCGCGATAAACGCTACATGGCCGGGATCGCCTGCGGGGTGTTCTACATTCTGATGGGCACCTTTGGCGCCACCCTGGCCTCGGTGTTCTCCGCACTGCCGAAAGAATTGATCGCCTCCCTCGCCGGCCTCGCCTTGTTTGGCGCGATCAGTGCCGGACTGACCGGCGCCATGGCTGACGAGAAACAACGCGAAGCTGCCCTGATCACCTTCCTAGTAACAGCTTCGGGCATGAGCTTCCTCGGCCTGGCTGCTGCATTCTGGGGCTTGATCTTCGGCCTCGTGGCGCACTTCGTGCTGACCTACACCCGCGAACGCAAGGCCACCGTTATCGCCGAGGGCAGCCGACCATGACCGCTCGATGCAACCAATCGAACGCTTGCCACCCACCAGCCTGACCGACTCGACTAAAGCCAGCCACGGGTGTTGCCGCACTACGTGACTGCGCCACTGGCCGAAGCACTTACCCAAGGAATCACACCATGAGCCTGCACAATTTCGACCCCACCATTGCCCGCCTGATCGACCGCGAGCGCAACCGCCAGGAAACCCACCTGGAGCTGATCGCTTCGGAAAACTATGTCAGCGAGGAAGTGCTCCAGGCCCAGGGTTCCGTGCTCACCAACAAATACGCCGAAGGCTATCCGGGCAAGCGTTACTACGGCGGCTGCAAGGTCGTCGATGAAATCGAGAACCTGGCCATCGAACGCGCTCGCAAGTTGTTCAACTGCGAATACGTCAACGTGCAGCCGCACTCCGGTTCCCAGGCCAACCAGGCGGTTTTCCTGGCGGTACTTGAACCCGGCGACACCATCCTGGGCATGTCCCTGGCCCATGGCGGCCACCTGACCCACGGCGCCTCGGTGAATTTTTCCGGCAAGATCTACCGGGCATTTTCCTATGGCCTGGACACGGAAACCGAAACCCTCGACTACGAAGAAATGGAAGCCCTGGCCAGGGAACACCGGCCGAAGATGATCATCGCCGGGGCCTCGGCCTATTCGCGGACCATCGACTTCCAGCGCTTTCGCAAAATCTGCGATGAAATCGGCGCCTACCTGATGGTGGACATGGCGCACTACGCCGGGTTGATCGCTGCCGGCGTGTACCCGTCGCCGGTGGGGATCGCCGACTTCATCACCTCTACCACCCACAAGACCTTGCGCGGCCCGCGCGGCGGTCTGATCCTGGCCAAGGCGCAATATGGTGCCCTGCTCGACAAGACGATTTTCCCGGTGTACCAGGGCGGCCCGCTGATGCACGTCATCGCCGCCAAGGCCGTGGCGTTCAACGAAGCCTTGGGCGACGGGTTCAAGCATTACCAGCAGCGGGTGATCGACAACGCCCGGGTCATGGCCGACGTCCTGACCCGACGCAGCTTGCGGGTGGTGTCCGGCGGTACCGACTGCCACATGTTCCTGCTCGATCTGCGCTCGATGAACATCACCGGCAAAGACGCCGAGGCGCTGCTGGAAAGTGCCCACATCACCCTGAACAAAAACGCGATCCCCAACGATCCGCAGAAACCGGCCATCACCAGCGGCATTCGCATCGGCACGCCGGCACTGACCACGCGCGGCTTTGGCGAAGCGGAATGTGCCGAAGTGGCGAACTTGATCGCCGACCTGCTGGAACAGCCGGACAACGCGGCGCGTCTGGAAAACACCCGACGCCGAGTGATGCATTTGTGCGAGTGCTTTCCGGTGTATCTGCTGAGGTAATTGCATCTGTGGGAGCAAAGCTTGCTCGCGATGAACGATGACTCGGTTAGCCTGAACAGTCGCGGCGCCTGCATCGCGGGCAAGCCTTGCTCCCACAGATAGGCTGCTTCACTGCTACCCATTACTTCCTTTTGATTTTCAGCGGTACAACAAACGCTCCGCCAGCTCATCGGCCACCCGCGCCGGTGAGCGCTTCTCCGCCTGGGCGTGGGCAAAGACTTCCGTGAGCCGGGCACCGATCTTCGACAAATGCGCAGTGATCGTCGACAGTTCTTCGCCGCGATGCTTCAGCGCGACGTAGATCAGCCCGCCGGAGTTGATCACGTAATCCGGCGCATAGAGAATTCCACGTCTTTCCAACTGGTCGGCCACTTGCAGGTTGCTCAACTGATTATGGGCCGAGCCGGCAACGGCCGAGCAGCGCAGTTGCGCCACACTTTGGCTGTTGAGCACCCCACCCAGTCCGCAGGGGGCAAGGATGTCGCAGGGCGTGCTGAGCAACGCGTCGTTGGCGATCGGGTGGGCGCCCAGTTGCTCCATCGCCAATTGCACCTTGCCGGGGTCGATGTCACTGACCAGCAGTTCGGCACCCGCCGCGTGCAGCTGTTCGGCCAGGGCATAACCGACATTGCCCAGGCCCTGGATCGCTACCCGCAGGCTTTCGAGGTTATCGCTGCCCAGACGGGCCATGGCGGTGGCACGGATGCCGGCAAAGACTCCCATCGCCGCATGGGGCGCGGGGTCTCCCGAGGCCGTGGTACTGGTGACATGACGAGTCTGCAGGGCGATGCAATCCATGTCGGCCACCGACGTGCCGCTGTCGATGGCTGTGATGTAGCGCCCGTCCAATTGCTCGATACAACGGCCGAAGGCTTCGAACAGCGCCGCCCGACTCTCGACATGGGCCGGGCGCATGATCACCGCCACCCCGCCGCCCACGGGCAAGCCGGCCAGCGCCGCCTTGTAGCTCATGCCTTGGGCCAGCCGCACGGCATCGACCACGGCACTTTCGTCGTCGGGGTAGGCAAGGTAACGACAGCCCCCCAGGGCGGGCCCCGGACGACTGCAATGAATGGCAATCACCGCCTTCAACCCGGTTGCCGGGTCTACGCTTAGGTGCAGCGATTCAAGGCGGGAGCTTTGCATGAGAGCAAACATCGAAAGGCTCCCGAATCACTTTTGTTTGTTTCGCCAGTATAGGCGTGCAGTCGAAATTTGCTGGAGCACGCCGGAATAAGTACCCAGGGTGATCATTCTTTTTCGGCATAACCTGTTGCAGCCTCTTTCCGAGACTGGACGAAAATCCATGGCAGGGCTAAAACGGGAGCATAGCCCGGAGAGTTTGATGAAACCGCGCCAAGCCTTTTTTGATTGTCTGCACCGCTCGCCACCGGCGCTGTTCGAAGCGGCGCTGTGGATCGCTGCCGAACATGATCGCGAGGTCGACGTACCGGCCTTGCTGAAGGATTTCAAGGAGCTGCAACAGCGGGTCAGCCATGGCCTGCCGATGCTGCCAGTCAGCGAACTGGGCCAGCCCTTGCTGCGGCGACTCAATGACTTGGGTTTCGCCCAGGACGACTTCACACCTCTACGGCCGCGAGCGGCGCTGCTGGACAAAGTCCTGGCACGCAAACGCGGGCAACCCCTGGCCCTCGGCCTGATTGCCCTGGAACTGGCCCGAGGCCTGGAAATTCCGATGGTCGGTGTCAATTTCCCCGGGCATTTCCTGTTGAAGGTACCCGGCGCCGATCACCTGCTCGATCCGTGCGGTGGCCGGCGGTTGTACCCCAATGACTGCCGGGAACTGCTACAGCGCCAATACGGCACGAACATGCCGCTCAAGGCTGAGCACCTGGTCAACGCCGAGCCGATGCAGATGCTGCAACGCCTGTCGCGCAACCTGCGTCAATTGCATCTGGCGAACGACGATTACATCGCGGCCCTGATCGACGCCGAACGGGTGCTGGAACTGGGCAACGCCAGCGCCGCCGACTACCTGGCCCGCGCCAGCCTGTATCAACGACTCGATTGCCCCAACGCCGAACGCTTCGACCTGGAGCATGCCCTGATGCTCAGCGACGATCCGATCCAGCGAATCCGGCTGACGGAGCGGCTGGGGCATTTGCCGCCGAATTCGGTGGTGCATTGAGTGGTCGTAAGGCTGCACATCTTTGTCGACGGTTGAATCGCCTTCGCGAGCAAGCCCGCTCCCACACATTTGATCGGCGTACACCCGAATCAATGTGGGAGCGGGCTTGCTCGCGAAGACGGCAGACCAGCCAACATCAATATCAAGTAGGAGTATCCGGCTGATTCGCCGGGTGCGCCTGCTGGAACGCCGCATGCCCAGCCGCCAAGGCCGCGACGCGACGGATCCGCGGATACGCCAGCAACGAAACATTGAACCGCTCGGCCGCGTACAACTGCGGGATCAGGTACACATCCGCCAGCCCCGGCACTGCACCGAAGCAATAGCCGTCGTCGCCAATCAACTGCTCCACCGCCGCCAATCCCTGGCTGATCCAGTGCCCGATCCACTCCGTCACCTGCGTTTCATCGTGGCCCCACTGCCGCAGCTTGTTGAGCACGCTGACGTTGTGCAGGGGGTGAATATCACAACCGATCAGCGCGGCGACGCCACGCTCATGGGCGCGCACCGCCAGGTCGGCGCTGAGCAGCGGCACCTGTGGATAACGTTCTTCCAGGTATTCGATGATGGCGGGCGATTGCACCAGCAGCGCGCCCTCATCGGTACGCAACGCCGGTACCCGGCCCTGGGGGTTGATCGCCAGGTAGGCCGGCTGGCGATGCTCGCCCCCAGGCGCAGCGATCAGGTTGACGGGCAAGGCTTGGTAATCCAGGCCCTTGAGCACCAACGCAATGCGTACCCGGTAGGACGAGGTAGAGCGGTAGTAGGTATAGAGTTCCATGCGCTGCCCCTCAACGCGCCGGCAGAATCTTGCCCCGGCACTCGCCGAAGCCGATGGACGCGAAACCCTCGCGGCGGCAGCGGGCTCGCAAGATGATTTCGTCACCGTCCTCAAGGAATCGGCGCACTTCGCCAGACGCCAGTTCGATCGGTTTTTTACCGCCTTCGGTGATTTCCAGCAGGCTGCCGAATTGATGGTTTTCAGGGCCCGACAAGGTGCCCGAGCCAAACAGGTCGCCGGCCTGCAACTGGCAACCGTTGACGCTGTGGTGCGCAACCATTTGCGCCACGGTCCAGTACATGTACTGGGTGTTGCTCAGGGTCAGGCGCTGGGCCGGCAGGTTTTGCTCGCCCATGGCCTCGGTCAGCAACAGGACTTCCAGTTCGATGTCGAAGGCACCGCCGGCCTGGTCACGCTTGTCCAGCAGATACGGCAGCGGTTGCGGATCGCTTTCCGGGCGTGCCGGTTGCGGGCGACGGAACGGTTCCAGGGCTTCAGCCGTCACCACCCATGGCGAAATACTGGTCAGGAAACTCTTCGACAGAAATGGTCCCAAGGGCTGGTATTCCCACGCCTGGATATCTCGGGCCGACCAGTCGTTGAGCAGGCAGAACCCGCCGATGTGCTCGGCGGCATCGCCGATGGGGATCGGTTCGCCCAGGGCATTGCCCTTGCCAATCCAGATGCCCAGCTCCAGCTCATAGTCCAGTCGCGCACACGGGCCGAAGGTCGGCTCGGCCTGGCCCGCTGGCAGGGTCTGGCCCTTGGGACGGCGCACGTCGGTGCCGGACGGGCGAATGGTCGAGGCGCGACCGTGGTAACCGATGGGGACGTATTTGTAGTTGGGCAGCAACGGATTGTCGGGGCGGAACAGCTTGCCGACATTCTGCGCGTGCTCGATACCGACGTAGAAGTCGGTGTAGTCGTTGATCCTGGCCGGCAAGTGCATTTGGCAGTCGGCAGCGAGGAGCAGCAATTTCGCGCCCAGGGCTTCTACCTTGCCACGCAGGGAGCTGTCCTCGCGCAGCAGTTCCAGCAGTCGTTCACGCAGGGCAACCCGGGCGCCTCGGCCCAGGTCGAAAAATGCATTCAACTGGCCGTCGGCCATGGCTTCGACAGCTTGGCGTGCCGCGCCGTCAAACAAGCCCGCGTGCAGCGCCGCCTGCAGATCGAAAATCCGCTCGCCAATCGCCACGCCGCTGCGCAGGGCACCGCCATCGACACTGAAGATACCCAATGGCAGGTTCTGCAACGGGAAGTCCGCATGGCCGTTGGCACAGGCGACCCAGCTACGGGCAGGGGAAAGTTGAGTCATGGGTTATCTCCGGGTCGGGTCGAACGTGACAGGCAGCGAGGCCCAACATGCATCGTAGTCGGTTTGCAATTGCGGGCAGTCCAGGGCGAAACGGCTTGGACGCAGCACTTGGCTGGTCTCGAACATGAACGCCATGGTGTTGTCGATTTTCGCTGGTTGAAGTTCAGCGTTGATTGCCTTGGTACAGGTCTCGCCGTCCGGGCCATGGGCACTCATGCAGCTGTGCAAGGACGCGCCGCCCGGCAGGAAACCTTCGGCCTTGGCATCGTAGGCACCCTGGATCAGGCCCATGAATTCGTTCATCAGGTTGCGGTGGAACCACGGCGGACGGAAGGTGTTTTCCGCCACCATCCAGCGTGGCGGGAAGATCACGAAATCGAGGTTGGCCAGGCCGTGGACGCTGGTGGGCGAGGTCAGCACGGTGAAAATCGACGGGTCCGGGTGATCGAAGCTGACCGTGCCAAGGGTGTTGAAGCGGCGCAGATCATATTTATACGGCACGTTGTTGCCGTGCCAGGCCACCACGTCGAGGGGCGAATGATCCAGCTCGCAACCCCACAACTCACCGAGAAATTTCTGCACCAGCGGGGTCGGTTGCGCGAGGTTTTCGTAATGGGCGACCGGCGTCAGGAAGTCCCGCGGGTTCGCCAGGCCATTGCTGCCGATGGGCCCGAGGTCCGGCAGGCGCAGCGGCGCGCCATGGTTTTCGGCGAGGTAACCACGGGCCTGCGGGTCGAGCAGTTCAATGCGAAATTTCAGGCCCCGGGGCAGCACGACGATTTCCAGCGGTGCCAGTTCCAGCACGCCCAACTCGGTGGTGATCCGCAGCCGTCCCAGTTGCGGCACGATCAGCCATTCACCGTCGGCATTGAAAAATACCCGCTCCATGGAGCGGTTGGCCCGGTACTGATAAAGGCTGATGCCGGCCGGTTTGTCCGCACCGGCATTGGCCGCCATGCACACCAGCCCATCGATGAAATCGGTGGGCTCGGCGGGAATCTCCAGCGGGTTCCAACGCAGGCGATTGGGCGTGACGTCGCCCAACGGGCCTCCCGCCAGTTGCCGTTCGAGCTTGGTGAAGGCCGGGTGATTGGCCGACGGCCGGATGCGATACATCCAGGTACGCCGCGCTTCACTGCGGGCCATGGTGAACGCCGTGCCGGAGAACAACTCGGCATAGAGACCGTACGGGGCTTTCTGCGGCGAGTTCTGGCCGACGGGCAGTGCGCCAGGCAATGCCTCGCTGGCAAATTCGTTGCCCAAGCCTGATTGGTAAGCCAGGTCCGACGCTGGGGAATCGAGGTTCATGGAGCCTCCAGGAATGCGGCCCGTCACTCAACGGAGTGGTTGAGGCGCACCGGGTTATTTTTATCGTAATTCAATTACGCATAACGTAATTTGCTCGACGGCGACCGTCAAGCTATAAAGACGCCCATTCGCCTCTGGACCCTGCGCCTTTATGGAAACCCCGCTCAGCAACGGTAAACAGAAAGTCCGCTCGGCCGAAGTCGGCACCGACATCCTCAAGGCCCTGGCCGAACTGTCGCCCTCCACGTCGCTGTCGCGGCTGGCCGAACACGTGCAAATGCCGGCGAGCAAGGTTCATCGGTATCTGCAGGCCTTGATCGCCAGTGGGTTTGCCGAGCAGAACGCCGCCACCAACCACTACGGCCTGGGCCGCGAGGCCCTGCGCGTAGGCCTGGCAGCGCTCAACGGCATGGACGTGCTGCAAGTGGCCGCCCTGCCCCTGGCCGAATTGCGCGACGACTTGAACGAAACCTGCTTCCTGGCGGTGTGGGGCAACCATGGCGCGACCGTGGTGCGCATCGAACCCGCCGTGCGGGCCGTGACCGTGGTGACGCAACTGGGCTCGGTATTGCCACTGCTCAGTTCGTCCACCGGGCTGGTGTTCAGCGCTTATCTGCCGGCGCGCGAGACCATCGGCTTGCGCGAGCAGGAAGTACAGGGCACCGAGCGCCACGCTCTGGCCGACGACCACGTCTATGCCGCCCTGTGCGAGCAGATTCGCAGTCGCGGCCTGCACCATGTGCATGGTTTGCTGATGCCGGGCGTGGATGCCTTGTCCGCTCCGGTCTTCAATGCCGTCGGCGAGGTGAAAGCGGTGATGACCATCGTTGGTCCGACCTCGCTGTTCCACGCCGACGAAAACGGCCCGGCGGCGCAACGCCTGTTGGCGGCGACCCGGGCCGTGAGTTGGCGGATGGGGTATGAAGCGGGTCCGGGATCAGCCCAGTAAATCCGGGACAATCCTGATCACTAGATCATTGAGATGAGGGTGATCAGTTGCCGATGGGGACATTAGCCCATCACCCCCATGACCTTGGCTTTTGCCACCGCCTGCGTACGCCGCTGGACGCCCAACTTGCTGTGGATCCGCCGCGAATGGGTTTTCACCGTGTGCAACGATATGAACAGCTTTTCGGCAATCTGTTGGTTTGAATGACCTTGCGCAATCAGCTCCAGGACTTCCAGTTCGCGATGACTGAGCAAGGTGTCCTCGGTGCTGGCAGGCAGCTCGACCGGCTCTGCCGATTGTGCCCAGCGCACCAACTCGGGCTGGCGCAAGCGCAGCTCGCACAAGGCTTGCTGGGCCCGCCAGCAAGTGACTCGCTTGAGCCCCTCTTGCAGGAGTGTCCGGGCCTGGGAACGATCGCCGGACAACCAGACAACCTCCGTCAATACCAGATGCAGTTCGGTTTCCAAGCTGTGCATTTCACTCTGTTGTGCCCGGTCGATCATGGCTTGCAGGCGCGCCTGCGGATCCTGTGCCCGTTGCAGGTAGACCTCGGCCAACACCAACAGGTATTCAAGCCGCGCAATCAACTCCAGGGTCGCGGGAGGTGCGTGCTTGGCCTGCGGTCCGTGAAAATGGCGCAAGACGCGGGTCAAGGCCTCATGGGCCAGTTCCGCCCGCCCCTGTTGCAACCAGAACTGGCAACTGGTTTGCAACAACACGCCACGGTAAACGGTGTCGGGGATGTGCCGCTGCTGCATGATCCGCTCGGCATCGCGCAATTGCATGAAAGCCTCGCCATAGTCGCCCTGGTTGGCCGCCACGCTGGCCTTGCCGAGAAAGCCATAGAGCACCTGTTTGTCCTGGCTGTGCAGGCCCGTTTCCAGGCCCGTTTGAAACTGCTCGGCGGCCCGTTCCTCGAAGCCCATGCGCAATGCCAGGCGCCCGCGCCGCAGGGCAATACGTCCCAACAACGGGGAAAAATCCTGGCCCGGTTTATCCAGCAGCGCCTGAACGGCGGCCAGCAGATGATCCGCTCGGTGAGGCGCGCCACGTTGTTCCAGGACTTGGGCGTGGTCCAGTTCCAGCAACCCTTCGAATACCAGCGAGCCTTGCGCACGCGCCAGGCACAGTGCCTGGCGGTTGATCCGATGCGCAGAAGCCAGTTCGCCTGCAATCAGCGCCTGCTGCGTCAGCCCTCCCAGGCACAGCACCCGTTGGGCCCAGGCGTCGGGGTCCAGACTGGCCTGGGCCTGGAGGAAATGCTCGCGCGCCAGTTCACCATCACCCGAGAGGTGCGACAACCAGCCCTGCAAGACCAGCCACCTGGCCAGCACCTGTCGCTGCCGGCAGGCCGAAGGCTGCGGCATGAACCGGGCCAGTTGCTCAATGCATGTCGATGCCGCGTCGAAGCGTCCGGCGAACAACAGCGCAGCGGTGACCAACCCCACCGATTGCGGCGTACCGAGGCTCAGCGCTTCGCCTTGTTGATCGTGCAAGCCCAGCAACAGCACCACGTTGCGGCGCTGCAAGACGTGCTCGAAGCTCAGATGCTGCAAGAAACTCACGGCAGTCTCGAACTCCTCGGCCAACATGGCTTGCTCGAACGCCATTTGCCAGTCCTGCTCGGCAGCAAACCACTGACAGGCCCGTCGATGCCAGGAACGCCCCTGCGACCAGGGCTCTTCGCGCACCAGCCGGGCCAGGGCCGGGAAAATCTGCAACCAATCCGAGGTCTGTTCCCACGGCTCGATGAAACACCCCAGCTCCAGCAACAACGGCAGGCATTGCGCACCCACGGTGTCGCCGAACAGGTGTTCACACAACCGGGCATTGAAGCGCGGCAGATGCGCCAGCACACGCCAGGCCTGCGCCAGATCCGGGGTCAGGGTGCTGAACAGTTCGTACTCCAAGTAGTCGAGCAAGGTCCCCGGTCGTCCTGGCGTCGCCTGACTGCGCGCCCATTCGCAGCGCGAAAGCAAGGTGATGCGCACCCCGGCACACCAGCCACCGTTGCGCTGAATCACCTCGCGGGCGGTGCGGGCAGCCTGGGGGCCGGGCAGATGACGAAGCAGTGGCTGGATATCGTCAGGGGTGAAGAACAACGCCTGCGCATCAAACTCGTGCAGCTCGTCATCAAGCAACAGCCGCGGCCAGTTGCAGTGGGGACGGCGGCGGCCATTCAACCACAGGTGCAACGCCGGACTGCTGGTGTTCAACAGACGGTCGAGCAACTGGTCCAGTTCGGGATTCGGCGCCCGGCAGTAATCATCCAGGAACAACCATGTGGGGGTTTGCAAACGCGCCAGGTGGGCCAGCAGTCCCGCTTCGTCCTGCAGGGGCAACCCGAGGGCCTGGGCCAGCTGCTCGCACATTTGCGCCGCGCTCAACGCCGCGCCCCCCAGTGGCAACCAATGCAGTCGACAGTCGCTGGGGGCCTGCAGGAAGCACTCGGCGAACAACGCACTCTTGCCACTGCCCGCGGGCGCGCAGAGCAGTTTTACCCGCGCTTCGGACGTCAGCAGCGGCTCGCTCAGGGACCGCCGCGGCAGATGCGTCGAGGACAGGCGCGGCAGCAATCCTGGACGGTCCGGACACGGAGTCATGGCGGTCATGGGGGAAGATCCTGTTTATTGTTATCTCACCACCCTAGTCCTGTGTCGCCGAGCTTTGGAGAAGTATTCAGCGCGCTGATTGGCGCCCATAAAAAAACGACCGGCAGGAGCGCTGCCGGTCGATCACGATGATCAAATCAGACACAACCTTGTGGGGAAAGGATTCACTGTGGGAGCAAGGCTTGCCCGCGATGAACGATAACGCGGTTCAGCTTTCAGACCACGGTGCGGCCATCGCGGGCAAGCCTTGCTCCCACAGATAAATCCCTTCGCCACAGTTATCTTTCCAACAGTCAGACTTATCGAACCCCCTCCGAACGCAGCGCCGCCGGCGTGTAGTCGGCTGCCTTGGCTTCGAAACCGTATTGGTAGCTGTGTTTCTCTTCGTTCTTCATCCCCAGCGCGATGTAGCGACCGGCGATGATGTCGTAGAGCGCCTCGAGGGTGTAGCCCGGGTTCTGATGGTCATAGTAGAACTGGGCATGACCTTCGGCCACCCGCCACAGTTGGCCGCGACCGTCGTAGTGATCCACCAGCGCCGCCTGCCAGCTGTCCTCGTCGAAGTACATGTGACGCTTGGCATAGATGTGCCGCTCGCTGGGCTTGACCGTACCTTCCACTTCCCAGACGCGGTGCAATTCATAACGGGTCAGGTCCTGGTTGATGTGACCGGCCTTGATCACATCGTCGTACTTGAGGCTTGGCGAATCGAGCTTGTAGCTGTTGTACGGGATGTACATTTCCTTCTTGCCGATCAGCTTCCAGTCGTAACGGTCCGGCGCGCCGGAAAACAGGTCGAAGTTGTCGGAGGTGCGCAACCCGTCGGCGGCGGTGCCCGGGCCGTCGTAGGCCACTTGCGGGGCGCGACGCACACGACGTTGGCCGGCGTTGTAGATCCAGGCCAGGCGCGGTTCCTTCACTTGGTCGAGGGTCTCATGCACCAGCAGCACGTTACCGGCCAGGCGCGCCGGGGCGGTGACCGACTGCTTGAAATAGGTCAGCACGTTGCTGGCCTTTTCCGGGTCGGCGTCCTTGATCAGGAACGGCACGGCGATTTCTTCTTCGAAGCGGATCGGCGTGAAGCTGCCATTGGTTTGCGGCGTGACCTGGGTGATGACCCGGCGCAGGTTGCCACCGTGATAACGGGTGACGTGGTTCCACAGCACTTCCACGCCGTTCTTCGGAATCGGAAAGGCGTAGTAGCGGTTGCCGGTGAAATTGGACAGGCCGTTACCGTCGTTGATGGACGTGACGTTGAGGGAGCTACGCTTGGCCGACTCGTAGATTTCCGGCGGCAGGCCCACGCTTCGATGGGTCGGGTAGACCGGGATCTTGTAGGTTTGCGGGTAGCGCTTGAACATCGCGACCTGACCTTCGGACAGCTTGTCCTTGTACTTGTCCACGGTCGCGGCGGTGATGGTGAACAACGGTTTTTCATTGGCGAATGGGTCGGCCAAAAAGCCCTTGCTGTCCACGGCCCCGGCGTTTTTCGCAATGCCGCCGGTCCAGGCCGGAATCGAGCCATCGGCATTGCCGGCTTTTTCCGCGCCCAACGGCGTCAGGCTGGTGCCCAGTTTGTTCGCTTCCTCCGGCGAGACCGCCGCCATCACGTTCACGGCCAGCAGGCTCAAGGCCAGGGCACCGCATTGCAGGATCATCTTGCGCATTGGGTTTTCCTTGTCAGCCAGATCAGAAGTTCACGCCGAAGCTCAACGCGAGAAAGTCGCGGTCTTCGAGAACGTTGTAATCGCCGCCAAAAAAGTCGGTGTAGCTGAGGCTGGCGGTGTAGGTGTTGCGGTAATCGGCATCGACACCGAGGCTGACGGCCTTGGCGCCTTCGTTGAACAGGCCGTTGGGGCCATAGCCGGCCACGTCATGGGACCAGGACACGTTGGGCTTGAAGTTCACCCCGCCGATCACGTTGGAATAATCGAGAATCGCCCGGGCGCGATAGCCCCAGGACGTCGAGGTGACGAAGCCATCGGTGTCGCCATTGAACCCGTACTGGCCGTAGACCGAATCGCGGCCGTAACGCAGCTTGTCCTTCGATTCCAAACCGCCGACGTGCACCACCGCCGCCTCGCCGACCAGGGTCAGGCGATCGGCGCCCAGTACCTGATCGAAGAAGTGCGTCAGGGTGCTCTGGACCTGGGTGATTTCCTTGCGACGGTAGCCGGTGTTGTCCGCCCCGGCCGAGGTCGCGATGGGTGAAGCCGCGCCACCGGCAATCGGGTTAAGCAGCGCCAGGGTCAGGTCGTTGGTATTGACCTGCACCGGTGCGTTGGGGCGGTAGCTGACTTCGCCGGTCCACGCGGTACCGGTGGGCAACGTCGTGGAGAAACTGGCGCCGTACAGGCGAATGTCCTCGGGGTACTCGAGGTAGTACTGACCGCGTCCCAGCATCACGCTTTGCGCCAGGCCCGCACCGCTGCCGGGGGCAAGTCCTTCGGCAATCGGGATCATACCCCCTGGCCCCAGGTTCCCAAGCACGGCCAGCGTAGAGGCGTCTGCCGTGGTGGTGCCGACAGTAGGCGTGCGGCTGTGATAGTTCATGAAGTACAGGCCGTACTCGGTGTCATCGCCGAGCCAGCGCAACGCCGTGCCCCACTGGCCGGAATCACGGGCGTCACGGTCGCCGCTGCGAGCAATGACA
The DNA here is from genome assembly GCF_002001065.1 of Pseudomonas sp. A25(2017). Lineage (NCBI taxonomy): Bacteria > Pseudomonadati > Pseudomonadota > Gammaproteobacteria > Pseudomonadales > Pseudomonadaceae > Pseudomonas > Pseudomonas sp. A25(2017). The sequence goes on from NZ_MUOA01000076.1 coordinate 52,195, forward strand.
ACGCCTTCGTCATTCACCTCAATGCCCTGGCCAAAGGCCTGAGTCAATGGCACGAACGGCGCAATCGCCGGGCTGCCCACGGTGTAGCCACTGGTGCAACCATCGGCCACCACGTCATTGCCGAAGAACGTACCGCAGTTATCAACAACCGTCTGGTCCCACTCCAGTTGGTAGAACCCTTCGATGGTCAGCTTGTCAGTCAAACCCTGGGAGGCGAACAGCATGTTCACCGGGATCAGGCCTTCCTTGATCTCCGCACCGGGGCGACGGAACGCGGACACGTCCACCGGGTTGATGCTGTTGATGGAGTTGCCGATGAAGGTACTTTCCCCCCAACTGACCACCTGCTTACCGGCGCGCACAGTGCCCGGCAAATCGGCGATGGAATAGTTGTGATAGACGAAGGCATCGAGAATCTGCGCCCCCGAGGACTTGGCGCCTTCCTTGCGATTGCTGTCGCTGATGTCCTTGAACGGACGGCTCTCGTCCTTGAGTTCGAAGTCATACCAGTACTTGCCGCGCACGAACACGCCGGTATCGCCGTACTTGAGTTCGAGGTCGTGCAGGCCTTTGAAGATTTTGGAAAAGGTCTCGCCTTTCTTGAAGTTCTGCCGCCCATCGTCACCGGTGGAGGACTGGCCCGTACCGCCGTTGACCGTGCCGATCAGGTCCTTGTCCGCGTCGCGCATGCCCCAGCTCGCGCCCACGGACAGCGACGAATCGAACTGACCCTCGATCTCGCCAATGTTGAATGAAACGGCCTGCGCCTGGGCACAGCAACCCAAGGCCACCGCAACGGCCAGCGCCTGCGGCTTGAAGATGGCGCGCATTGTTATTGTTGTCATGCGTCTTCCCCGGTGAGTGACAGAAGCTTCACCCTACTGCCGCACGCCATGGGCGATAAGCGCACCAAGGAGGTATTCGCGCTGTACCTAAAAAGGATTACAGCCCATGCGGCCCGGGCCTTTGCGCCGTGCATGGATGGACTGGATGATGGGTCATCAGCGCCGCGCATACTCATGCCCGGCCTTCGACTGTTACGCGCCTTGCAACGGTGCATGTCCGGATCCGGGCTGTTTCCCGCAAGGCTCGATGCCTATGCTGGCCGGGCTTTCAGGGCAACGGGCCTGCAAGCACAAGCCTCATGGCATCCCTCATGCCTGGCACACCGTCTTCGGATGGATTGGCGTATCGGTCCATCATCCCGTGTTTACCGACGTTGGTTTGTAGCTCCTTTGCAACGTCACGCTTAGGCCGCTGCTTTTTGCAGCGGCCTTTTTTATGCGGACAAAAACAGTGCGCCTGGCATTCGGGGATGAGCAGTTGGGGGAATCGACGCAACCTGAACGAGACTTCGACTGCATTGAAATCGTCGACCTCGTCACTGATTCCCAAGGGCACTTCCGCCCGGCGAGATATGACGGTGTGATGGGTATCGAGACCGCCGAGAACCCGGCGGCCCTGGCGAAAGTATTGTCCATGAGCACGGTTGCCGCGGCTGACGGCAACCGACCCGGGCAGTGAGGTCTAGATGGCGTGGCGTTGCAGGTTCGCCATCATTTCTTTCAAGGCTTCCAGGTTGTCGTTCGGGTGCACCGCATCCTCGAAGTCGCAGATCTGCTGCCAATGGGCGGCGACGTCTTCGGGCGAAAAGCCTTTGCGCGGATCGAAGCCCGCGCCCAGGCTGCGCTCCCAGCGCACCTTGCCCATCCAGCCGCCGCCCACTTCGAACAGGCCGGAGGTTTCCTGGCAATTCTCACTGGCCAGGTACACCACCAGCGGGCTGACGAGTTCGGGCTTGAGTTGTTCGAATACCTGCGGCGGGATCAGGCCTTCGGTCATGCGCGTGCCGCCGGTGGGGGCGATGGCATTGACCAGGATGTTGTTCTTGCGGCCTTCGATAGCCAGGGTCCGAGTCAAACCATAGAGGCCGAGCTTGGCCATGCCGTAGTTGGATTGGCCGAAGTTGCCGTAGATGCCCGAGGTGGAAGCGGTGAAGATCACTCGCCCGTAGTTTTGCTCACGCAGGTGCGGCCACGCGGCCCGGGTGACCTTGTAGGCGCCCTCGACGTGGACGCGGTAGACCAGGTCCCAATCGGCGTCGTCCATTTTGTGGAACGTCTTGTCCCGCAGGATCCCGGCGTTGTTGACCACCACGTCGACGCGACCGAACGCGTCGAGGGCGTTTTGTACCAGCTTGTCGCCATCGGTCACCGAGTCGTGGTTGGCCTCGGCGATGCCGCCCGCCTCGCGGATTTCGGCGACCACCCGGTCTGCTGCCGAGGCGTTGGCCCCTTCCCCTTGAGCCGAGCCGCCAAGGTCGTTGACCAGCACTTTCGCACCTTGCCTGGCGAACAGCAGCGCATGTGCGCGTCCCAGGCCTCCGCCGGCCCCCGTGACGATCACGACTTTATCTTCGAAGCGCACAGACTCACTCATGGCAGAACTCCAGCAGGCGGACAGGACAATGGGCACGAGTGTCCGGCACAAGTCGGCCGGTCACAATCAACACGGTTGCAAGTGAATAGTGACCGATAAGGTGAGGGGATGATGCAGGCCCAGGCCACAGCGGCATATTCGATTTTCCTGCTGGCAGAGGCACCGCTATCGCGAGCAGGCTCGCTCCCACAAGGGATTTGCAGTGGAATGCAATCTCGTAAACACCCGAAAAACTGTGGGAGCGGGCTTGCTCGCGAAAGCGGTCTTTCAGTCAGGATAGATGCTGGATGTGCTGACGCCTTCGCGAGCAAGCCCGCTCCCACACAAACCCGCTCCCACAGGTCTGCTGCAATGCCAAGTCGTCATGAACAGGCCATTTGTCTGTGCGGTGCGGCGATGGCTTCGCGAAACGCCAGGTAATGCTTGAGCACCTGCACGGGTGCCTCGATGTGCGGGTAATGACCGATGTCGGGCAGCAACACCGTGTCAGGGTTTGGGATCAGGGCCTCGTAGCGCGCCACCATGTGTTCACCGGAAATCGGGTCGAGCGCGCCGTCGATCACCCGCAACGGCACGTCGCCGCGCTGCATCGCCTGCACCCAGCGATCACGCTGCACACGGCGTTCGGGAATATAGGCGATGAGCTTGTGCATGATCCTCGGACCGTGATGGGCTTGCACCAGGCTCCAGAAATCATCCAACTCGCTTTCAGTGGGGGTGGTCCTGGGGCCGAAAATCTGCCGAAAGCTGCTGACCAGGCTTTCCCGGGAGAACGCCCGCCCCAACAGCCACCCCAGCGGGCTGAGCAAGAGTTTCTGGGCCCAGACCGGGCGGTGGGTTTCCGGGAACAGGCCGCCATTGAGAAAGACACAACTGGCGAGGTGGATGCGCGCTTCGTAATGCCGCGCCAGCAGCTCCTGGGCCACGCTGTCGCCGTAATCGTGGGCCAGCACATGCAGCGCGCCCCGCACATTCAGGTGCGCGAGCAGGGCCTGTTGCAGATCGGCTTGCTCCAGCAGGCTGTAGACGTGATCCGTCGGTTTGGCGGAGTCACCGAAACCGAGCATGTCACACGCGATCACCCGGTAGCGTTGCACCAGCGGTTGCCACAGGTAATGCCAATCCCAGCTGGCGGTGGGAAAACCGTGGATCAGCAGCAGCGGCTCACCCTGCCCGGCCACCCAGTAACGGATGGCATGGCCACGGAACATGAAGATCTGGCTGCGCTGGCGCCAGATACGCAGGGGAATCTGGGCCAGGGCCATCAACTTCTATACCCGGCATCTTGTTGATCGAGCTTGCGCAACAACGCCGGCCAGGCCAACGCGCCGCCCATGCCCTGGGCGCTTTTGGTCACCCCGGCGATCATCGCCCGGGCGCCAGCCAGGATCTGCGGCTCGATGGCAATCAGTTCGGCCCCGCCGCTCTGCGCCAGGACCTGAATGTCACAGGCCCGCTGAAAGGTGAACATCATCAGGAAGGTATCGGCGATGGTCCCGCCGCAGGTCAGCAAGCCATGGTTGTGCAGCATCAGAAAGTTGCTCTCGCCCAGGTCCGCCTGCAAGCGAGCCTTTTCTTCGTGATTCAAGGCCACCCCTTCGTAGGCGTGATAAGCCAGGCTCGACAGCACGAACAGCGATTGCTGGCTGATCGGCAGCACCCCCTGCTTCTGGGCCGATACCGCCACGCCAGCAGCGGTGTGGGTGTGCAGCACACAGGCCACATCATGGCGCACCTCATGCACCGCGCTGTGGATGGTGTAGCCGGCCGGGTTGATCTCGTAGGGGCTGTCCATCAATTTGTTGCCGGCCTGATCGACCTTGACCAGGCTCGAGGCGGTGATTTCATGGAACATCATCCCGAACGGGTTGATCAGGAAATCCTCGGTACCGGGAACCTTTGCGGAAATATGGGTGAAGATCAGGTCATCCCAACCATGCAGCGCGACAAGCCGATAACAGGCGGCAAGGTCCACCCGGGTTTGCCATTCGGCCGCACTGACCTGATCCTTGATGCTGAGTATCGTTTGGACGGGCGCTACGCTCACGGCTCTGACCTCTGGTTTCTTGTTATATGTCTCGATCGAAACGTCGTACGCAAGAAAATCAGTCTAGTCAGCTCTTTAAGAGGCGGTAGTTGCGTTGGCAGCCAGCTTACTGGCCGAACGAGTCAGCGCACCCGCTTCAAGCGCGCAATGTGTCGATCAACTCAGCGAGCCATGGCTCGGCGTCGGTTTCCGGCGTGACACTTTCGCTGGCATCCAGGCGCAGCATCGGCAGCACCTCGCGTACGCCCAATTCGACGAACAGTTCGCACATCTGCTCGCCGCCGGCGCAGAAGGTATCCCCATAACTGGCGTCGCCCAGGCCGATCACCGCGCCAGGCAAACCACGAAAGAACCCCGGCAATTGGTCGCGGATGATCGAATACAACGGCATCAGATTGTCCGGCAACTCACCCATGCCGGTGGTGGAAGTCACTGCCAGCACGGCCTCTGGGGCGAATGCCTGCACATCCGCCAGGGTCGCACGCGGGTCGTGCCAGGCGTCGAAACCTGCCTTGCGAAGCAGTTTGGCGGCGTGCCGGGCGACTTCTTCGGCGGTGCCATACACCGAGCCGGAAAGAATGGCGACTTTCATCAATCTGATCCTGAACCTGAAAAAAGAGCCGGGATAGTAACAGTTGCACCTGTCAGGCTGCGAATGGCTCTCAACGGCCCTAATGGCCAGTGGACAGTCTATCGATTTCTTTTAGAATGCTGCTTCTACAAGGATGTTCAAAGGGTTCTCCCCATGATCAACGCTCAACTGATGCAACTGGTCATCAATGCTTCGAACGACGGGATTGTCATCGCCGAAAAAGAAGGTGAAGACAATATCCTGATCTACGTGAACCCGGCCTTCGAACGATTGACCGGTTATCACCGCGACGAAATCCTCTATCAGGATTGCCGGTTCCTGCAATCGGGTGATCGGGACCAGCCCTCGCTGGAGCCGATTCGCAAAGCCTTGCAAGAGGGCGGTACCTGTCGTGAGGTGCTGCGCAATTACCGCAAGGACGGCACGCCGTTCTGGAATGAGTTGTCACTGTCCACGGTAAAAAACCAGGCTGACGGACATACCTATTTCGTGGGTGTGCAAAAAGACGTCACAACCCAGGTCAAGGCTCAACAACGCGTCGCACAGCTGGAAAAGGAGCTGGCCGACGCGCGGGCGACAATTGCCCGGCTCGAAGCGACGAACGGTTCAAACAAAACCACGAATTAATGGTCAGTCACTACAATCACCAGTGAACACGTAAATTATTATTTCGAGCAGATCATGCAGCGCGATGCCCTTCTGACGCAGGATGAACTGGATTTCATCCGAACCATGCAACACAACCCGCAGCTGAACGAGCGGGATGTCACGTCGAGCTTGCTGGTAAACGGTGGGTCGCAGATCCGTGACTTGCTGACACGTCTGGCGGCAAATGAGCAGGTTACGCTGCAAGCCAATTTCGAAAACCAGCAAATGACCTTTCCGCTGCATCTGGTGGAAGACGAATTCCATGCGATGCACCTGCGCTTGGGTGTACCAAGCATCTACGAGGACGGACCGAAGATACGCCCATGGCGTCTGGCGCTCGAAGAGCCGGTGGCGCTGGAAAATATCAAGGGTCAGCCGGGACCGCTGTGGGTCCACGAAGTCTCCTGCAAGGGCGTATTGCTGGAAAACCGCAGTCGGACCAAACCGCCAAAGCAGTTTGCCTTGTGGTTCAGCCCATCAGGCTACGAGAGAATTTCGTTGCGAGGCACCTTCGAACGGGAAACCGATCGCGGCCTGTTTGCCTACCACCTGAGCCAGAATGACCAGGACGAGACGGAGCGCCTGCGCCAGTACATCCTGCAGCAACATCGCCTGACCCATCCTTCCATGCATCTCTAGGTGTCGAGGTTGCCTGCCAGAAATTGACACAGGCGCTGGCGCATCACCGTTCCTTCATTGCCCAGGCAGCCGATTGACGAGCTAGCCAGGCTTTCCTGCGCCAAGTCGGATGCTTCACCGGCCAGCATCACCGGACAGTCCAGGCTCATCGCCAATTTGCCCAGGCGCTTGGGCAAATCCGGGAGCGGCGCATGATTGGAAACCAGCACCAATGCCACCGGCTGGATCTTCTGGCACACCAGGGTCAGCTCGTTGAATGGCAGGCCGATCGACAGCGCCCTGACGCCCACATCCGCCTTGGAGAGGAACAGCGCCGCGACCAGCAACTCCAGCTCACGGCATTGGCCGGCAATGGCACAGACCAGGACACGCGGCGCCCCAGCTTCGCGCTTGAGCAAAAGCCGCTGGATGATGCGCGAACGCAGGAACCCATCGAAAAACACCCATTCGCTGATTTGCCCGAACTCTGGCTGGCGATACAGCATTTGTCGCCAGAGCGGCATCAGAATGTCCTGGAATACGACCGGCACGGTGTAAGTGGAAAAGACCTGCCCGTAGACGCGATCCAGCTCCACATCGTCAAAGTTGCTAACCGCGTCCGCCACCTGTTGTTGCCAGCGGGCGTGATCGGCCCTGACCAGATCGGATGAGATCAGCGTGGAAACCGGTTGCACCGACTCGGTCTTCGCCAGGATCTTTCCCACTTTGCTGACGGCCACCCCGCGCTCTATCCAAGCCAGAATGCTGCGCACTTTTTCAATATCGCCCAACGAGTACAGGCGATGCCCGCTTTCGGTGCGGGTAGGTTGGATCAAACCGTAGCGCCGCTCCCAGGCACGCAGGGTCACGGGGTTAACGCCGGTCATGCGCGCGACTTCGCGAATGGGAAACAGGTCTTCCCGCTTCAAGGCACCTGATGCCTGGAAAACGAAGCCATCCTCTGTGATTACACTCATTTTGGCAGACAATTCCGGCTGGCAAATTGGATCCTAGTTTACCCCTCCCAGGACATGTCATGACAAGGATAAACGTACTCGATGTGCGGTTTTGTTGTTTTACGCACAATCAGGAATAATCCTTGCCTGTTTTTTGGCGACCAGACGCTACCCACCACCCCGGGGCGTCCCCAGCGAACCTCCTACCCGGAGTGCCGCGCCTGTCTTACGGAGATACATAATGTCTACCTCACCCGTCACTTTGATGGTTGCCCGCCGCGTTGCCAATGGACGTTATCAGGACCTGATCGCCTGGTTGCGCGAAGGCGAACAACTGGCAACCGACTTTCCTGGCTACCTGGGTTCCGGCGTGCTCGCGCCACCGCCCGAGGACGATGAATTCCAGATCATCTTCCGTTTTGCCGACGAGCAGACGCTGCACGCCTGGGAACACTCGGCCTCCCGCACGGCCTGGCTGGGACGGGGCAGCGATCTGTTTGCCCATCCCTCCGAACACCGGGTGCGTGGCATCGATGGCTGGTTCGGCGCAGTCGGTCAGCGTCCGCCACGTTGGAAACAGGCCGTGGCCATCTGGCTGGCGTTTTTTCCCGTCTCGCTGTTGTTCAATTTCCTGTTGGGGCCGCTGCTGAGCGAACTGGGCCTGTTGAGCCGGGTGTTCATCAGCACGCTGATCCTGACGCCACTGATGGTCTATCTGTTTATCCCGATGTCGACCCATCTGCTGGCGAACTGGCTCAACGGCGCGCCACAGCGGACGTTGCCGGCCAAGCCTTTCACACAGAATCGGTGATGCTGCCAGCCTTGGCAGCGGTTTCTGTGGGAGCGAGCCTGCTCGCGATAGCGGTGTGTCAGGCGATATTTGTGTTGGCTGACCCAGCACATCGCGAGCAGGCTCGCTCCCACAGTGGAATACGGCGATATATCCGCTGGATTAGCCATCAATAGGTACACACTACCCGTCGCTGTTATAGTTTTGCTCTTGCCGTGAACCGAGCCGTCCTATGTCCAGCGCCACCGCTCCGATCCTGATCACTGGCGCAGCCCAGCGCGTCGGCCTGCATTGCGCCCGGCGATTGCTGGAAGACGGGCAACCGGTGATCGCGACCTATCGAACCGAACGCCCAGGCGTGCAAACGTTGCGAGACCTGGGCGCGGTCATGCTGTTTGCCGACTTCTCCAGCGAAGCGGGGATCCTGGCCTTTATCGAACAACTCAAGCAGCACACCGACCGGCTGCGGGCCATCGTGCACAACGCCTCGGCCTGGCTGGCCGAGGACCCGGGCAGCGAAGCAGCGGCCTTCAACGCCATGTTCGGCGTGCACATGCTTGCGCCTTACCTGATCAACCTGCACGGCGCCGAGCTGCTGCAGCGTTCAACCCCGGCGGATATCGTGCACATCAGCGATGATGTGACCCGCAAGGGCAGCGCCCGGCATATCGCCTATTGCGCCACCAAGGCTGGCCTGGAAAGCCTGACCCTGTCGTTCGCGGCGAAGTTCGCCCCGGCGATCAAGGTCAACGGCATCGCCCCGGCCCTGCTACTGTTCAACCCCGAAGACGACGCGGCTTACCGCGCCAAGGCCCTGGCCAAGTCCGCGCTGGGCATCGAACCCGGCAGCGAAGTGATCTACCAGAGCCTGCGTTATCTGCTGGACAACCCTTATGTCACCGGCACGACCCTGACCGTCAACGGCGGGCGGCACGTCAAATAGCCTTGTTTCGAGGATGCACCATGACGCTATCCCTGCCCCAGAACTACCGCGAAATCCTTATAGGCCTGGGGGAAAACCCCGAGCGAGAGGGTCTGCTCGATACCCCGGTCCGTGCCGCCAAGGCCATGCAGTACCTCTGCCATGGCTATGAACAAAGCGTCGAGCAGATCGTCAATGGCGCGCTGTTCGCCTCTGACAGCGATGAAATGGTGATCGTCGCCGACATCGAACTCTATTCACTCTGCGAACATCACCTGTTGCCCTTCATCGGCAAGGCCCATGTGGCTTATATTCCTACGGGCAAGGTCCTGGGGCTGTCGAAGATCGCCCGGCTGGTGGACATGTTCGCCCGCCGCCTGCAAATCCAGGAGAACCTGACCCGGCAAATCGCCGACGCGGTGCAGCAGGTCACCCAGGCCGCCGGCGTGGCGGTGGTGATCGAGGCCCAGCACATGTGCATGATGATGCGCGGTGTCGAAAAACAGAACTCGACCATGAACACCTCGGTGATGCTCGGCGCCTTTCGCGACTCCAGCACCACGCGCCAGGAGTTCCTGCAATTGATTCGACGGAGCAATTAAATGCCACAACTTCAGCCAGCCATGGCACGCATCAAGGTCAAGGACCTGCGCCTACGCACCTTCATCGGCATCAACGAGGATGAAATCCTCAACAAGCAGGATGTGTTGATCAACCTGACCATCCTCTACGCCGCCCAGGAAGCGGTGCGCGACAACGACATCGACCACGCGCTGAACTACCGCACCATCACCAAGGCGATCATCGCCCACGTGGAAGGCAACCGCTTCGCCCTGCTCGAACGCCTGACCCAGGAATTGCTCGACCTGGTCATGGCCAACGAATCGGTGCTGTACGCCGAAGTCGAAGTCGACAAACCCCACGCCTTGCGATTTGCCGAGTCGGTGTCGATTACCCTTGCGGCAAGCCGGGCGGCTTCGTAGCCGCTACTGACTTCAAGCGATAAACTTCAAGCCTGATCAACGCCATCCAATTTGCAGCTTGAAGCTCGCCGCTTGCAGCTGCCCGTCAGGGAACACCATGAACGACCAACAACGCCTCGAACTCGAAGCCGCCGCTTTCCGTCGGCTGGTTGCCCACCTGGACAGCCGCAAGGATGTGCAGAACATCGACCTGATGAACCTCGCCGGCTTCTGCCGCAACTGCCTGTCCAAGTGGTACAAGGCCGCCGCCGATGAACGCCAGGTCGAGGTCAGCCTCGACGACGCCCGCGAAGTGGTCTACGGCATGCCGTACGCCGAGTGGAAAGCCCAATACCAGAAAGAAGCCAGCGCCGAACAACAAGCGGCGTTCGCCAAAGGAAAACCCGATGCCTGATCTCAATACCCTGCGTACCCGTCTCAAGAGCGGCGAACATGCCTTCGCCGACACCCTGGCCTTTATCGCCGCCGGTTACGACTACCAGCCCCAGGCCTTCAACAACGGTGGCGTGGAAAACGCCGCCGGGCAGAACGAAGGTTCGTGCAAGACCCTGGGCCTGGCGCTGCTCGAAGGCTTGAGCGATGAAGAAGCGCTGCGGGCGTTCGGCGAACATTACCGCTCGGTGCTGGCCACGCCCGACGGCAGCGATCACGGCAATATCCGCGCGCTGATGGTCCATGGGCTGGCCGGTGTGACGTTCGAGGCACAGCCGCTGCAGCGGCGCTGATCCACAAATTCTTGCAGCCCTCTTCTGTGGCGAGGGCATTCATCTGTGGGAGCATGGCTTGCCCGCGATGGGCGCGCCGAGGTTTAACAGCCGAACCGCGTTATCGTTCATCGCGGGCAAGCCATGCTCCCACAGGTCTTCCTCCCGCAAATAAATCCTTCCGCCCCACATCCCGACTTTTAAGATTGACCCGGCAACTTTATTTCGTTTGCCGGGCCCCTCTGCTCGCGGCTTAGATAACGGAAATTTCTCCATCGTCCGAGCCGTCATCCATGAGCAGCGAAACCATCAGCCAATCGATCTCCATCGTGCATCCCGTCAGCCTCAGCCACGGCCAGAATGCCGAGGTTTGGGACACCGACGGTAAACGCTACATCGATTTCGTCGGCGGCATCGGTGTGTTGAACCTCGGCCATTGCCATCCGCGCATTGTCGAGGCAATCCGTGAACAGGCCACCCGGCTGACGCACTACGCATTCAATGCCGCGCCCCACGCGCCCTACATTGAATTGATGGAACGCCTGGCGGCGTTTGTCCCGGTGGATTATCCGGTCAGCGGCATGCTCACCAACAGTGGCGCCGAAGCGGCGGAGAACGCCTTGAAGATCGTCCGCGGCGCCACGGGCCGTACCGCCGTGATCGCGTTTGATGGCGCCTTTCACGGCCGCACCCTGGCGACCCTCAACCTCAACGGCAAGGTCGCGCCTTACAAGCAGAAAGTCGGCGTACTGCCCGGGCCGGTGTATCACCTGCCGTACCCCAGCCAGGACAACGGCGTCACCGGCGAAGAGGCCTTGAAGGCCATGGAGCGACTGTTCAGCGTCGAGATCGACGTGAATGACGTCGCCTGTTTCATTGTCGAACCGGTGCAGGGCGAAGCCGGCTTCCTGGCGATGGACGTGCCCTTCGCCCAGGCCCTGCGGCAGTTCTGTGATGACAAGGGCATTGTGCTGATCATCGATGAAATCCAGTCCGGCTTCGGCCGCACCGGCCAACGCTTTGCCTTCTCGCGACTGGGCATCGAACCGGACCTGATCCTGCTCGGTAAAAGCATCGCCGGCGGCGTGCCCTTGGGCGCGGTGGTGGGACGCAAGGCGCTGCTGGACAACCTGCCCAAGGGCGGCCTCGGCGGCACCTACTCGGGCAACCCCATCGCCTGCGCCGCCGCCCTGGCGACCCTGGATGAAATGACCGACGCCAACCTGCACGCCTGGGGCTCGCAACAGGAAGAGGCGATCGTCAGCCGCTACCAATCCTGGCGCAGCCGTGGGCTGACGCCCTACCTGGGCCGCCTGACCGGCGTCGGCGCGATGCGCGGCATCGAGCTGACCCACGCCGACGGCAGCCCGGCCTCGGCACAACTGACGCAACTGCTGGCCCTGGCGCGGGAATCGGGCTTGCTGCTGATGCCCAGCGGAAAATCGCGGCACATCATTCGACTGCTGGCACCGTTGACGACCGAGCCGGCAGTATTGCAGGAAGGCTTGGATATCCTGGAGGCGTGCTTGGCGAAGCTGGCCTGAATGCAATGCGTCTGACCACACAAAACCTTGTGGGAGCGAGCCTGCTCGCGATAGCGGTATATCTGCCAACATCGATGCTGGCTGGTCTGACGCCATCGCGAGCAGGCTCGCTCCCACAAAGGTTTCCCGCAGGATGTATTAATACCCGCCCATAAAAAAACCGGCCGAAGCCGGTTTTTTTGTACCCGCTGAATCAGAACGAAGCGTTCTGCAGGCCATCCAGGTAGCGCTCGGTGTCCAGGGCTGCCATGCAGCCGGCACCGGCCGAGGTGATCGCTTGGCGGTAGACGTGGTCGGCCACGTCGCCGGCCGCGAAGATACCTTCGATGCTGGTGGCAGTGGCGTTGCCGTCGCGGCCGCCCTTGACCACCAGGTAGCCGTCCTTGAGTTCCAGCTGGCCTTCGAACAGCGAGGTGTTCGGGGTGTGGCCGATGGCGATGAAGACGCCGTCAACCTTGATCTCGTCGAAGCTGCCGTCGTTGTTCTTCAGGCGGGCACCGGTCACGCCCATGTTGTCGCCCAGTACTTCGTCCAGGGTCGCGTTGAGCTTGAGGATGATCTTGCCTTCGGCGACGCGGGCATTGAGCTTGTCGATCAGGATCTTCTCGGCGCGGAAAGTCTCGCGACGGTGGATCAGGGTGACCGTGCTGGCGATGTTGGCCAGGTACAGCGCTTCTTCAACGGCGGTGTTACCACCACCGACCACTGCCACAGGCTTGTTGCGGTAGAAGAAACCATCGCAGGTGGCGCAGGCGGAAACACCTTTGCCCATGAAGGCTTCTTCCGACGGCAGGCCCAGGTAACGAGCGCTGGCGCCGGTAGCGATGATCAAGGCATCGCAGGTGTAGGTCGCGCTGTCGCCGGTCAGGGTGTAGGGCTTGGCGGCGAAATCCACGGCATTGATGTGGTCGAAAACGATCTCGGTCTCGAAACGCTCGGCGTGTTCCTTCATGCGCTCCATCAAGGCCGGGCCGGTCAGGCCGTGGACGTCGCCCGGCCAGTTGTCGACTTCGGTGGTGGTGGTCAATTGACCGCCGGCCTGCATGCCGGTGATCAGCAGCGGCTTGAGGTTGGCACGGGCCGCATAAACCGCAGCGCTGTAACCGGCAGGGCCGGAACCGAGAATAATCACTCGCGAATGACGCACTTCAGACATGACCTGCTCCTGTTGACCGGACCTTGCGGGCCGGAACGCCGGGTGAGCGGCGCGAATAAAAAAGGACCGTTGACGCACTTGGGGAAGGCTTGGGTTCGACAGTCCTGGAAAAGAATGGGTGCAGCGTATCGAGGGAGCGAAGATTAAGGAAATACGGTTTAACAATCCAGCTCATAGGTGAGCTCTATCCCCAGCGGTCCTTTCAATAGGCGCCTTCGCCTGAAGAAACGTTGTTACACGCCATGTCGCCGCTTTCCCGGGCGGGGCAAAGCCGGTAAGGTCGGCGCGTTCACCTTCGCTCGGAGTCACCTATGCCCGCCCCCGTCCTGTCCGGCCCGCAATATTTGCGAGAAGGCCTCAAGCTGGTCTTGAGCCCGGGCCTGCGCCTCTTCGTACTCTTGCCCCTGGCGATCAACCTGGTGCTGTTTGTCGGATTGATCTACCTGGCCGGCCATCAGTTCAGCCTGTGGGTCGATACGCTGATGCCGTCGCTGCCAGACTGGCTGAGTTTCCTCAGCTATGTGCTCTGGCCACTGTTTGTGGTGCTCGTCGTGCTGATGGTGTTTTTCTCCTTCACGATGCTCGCCAACGTCATCGCCGCACCGTTCAACGGTTTTCTCGCGGAAAAAGTCGAAGTGGTCATCCGCGGCACCGACGACTTCCCGGCCTTCAGTTGGGCCGAATTGATCGCCATGATCCCGCGGACTCTCAGCCGGGAAGCGCGCAAGCTCGGCTATTTCCTGCCCCGCGCCCTGGGGCTGTTCGTGCTGTCGTTCATCCCCGTGGTCAACCTGGTGGCGGCACCGCTGTGGCTGCTGTTCGGCGTGTGGATGATGGCGATCCAGTACATCGACTACCCGGCGGACAACCACAAGCTGGGCTGGAACGAGATGCTCGCCTGGCTGCGGGAAAAACGCTGGCAGAGCCTGGGCTTTGGCGGCAGCGTGTACCTGGTGTTGCTGATCCCGGTGGTGAATATCCTGATGATGCCGGCAGCGGTGGCCGGGGCGACGTTGTTCTGGGTCCGTGAGCAAGGCGCCGAGACCGCTTTGGCGCGGCAGGGCTGAGCCCGTCACAAATCCATCATCCTGACGTCACAATGACGAAATGGCCCCGGTCGACACTGGGGTCATGACCACACCCCTGCACATTACCCTGATCACCGAAACCTTCCCGCCGGAAATCAATGGCGTGGCCAATACCCTGGGCCGCCTGTACGACGGCCTGCGCGCCCGCGGGCATCAGGTCGAGCTTATACGGCCGCGCCAGGTCGACGACCAACACCTGGCCAGTGACGAGCAGTTGCTGCTGTGCCGGGGCTGGCCGTTGCCGGGCTATCCGGGTTTGCAGTGGGGCCAGGCGTCCATGCACAAACTGCTCAGGCGCTGGAAACGCCATCGTCCGGACGTGCTGTACATCGCCACCGAAGGGCCACTGGGTTTGTCGGCACTGCGCGCGGCACGTCGCCTGGGCATCTCGGTGGTCAGTGGTTTCCACACCAATTTCCAGCAATACACCCAGCAGTACGGCCTCGGGCTGTTGAGTCGCGTGCTCACCCATTACCTGCGCTGGTTTCACAACCGCTCCAACCTGACCCTGGTGCCCAGCGTCAGCCAGCGCCTGGAACTGGAGCGACGACATTTCGAGCGCGTGGCGCTGCTGTCGCGCGGCGTGGACAGCCAACTGTTTCATCCGGTCAAGCGCTCGGCGAGCCTGCGTGAGGCGTGGGGCCTGGGCGACGATGACATCGCCGTGATCCACGTCGGACGCCTGGCTCCGGAGAAAAACCTCGGGCTGCTCAAGCGCAGTTTCGCCACGCTGTGCAGCGCTTTCCCAGGGCGACGGATGAAACTGGTGGTGATCGGCGACGGCCCGCAGCGGTCCGCGCTGGAACAGGAACTGCCCGAAGCGATCTTTTGTGGCTCGCAACGCGGCGAGGCGCTGGCCAGCCATTATGCATCCGGGGATGTGTTTGTCTTTCCGAGCCTGACCGAAACCTTCGGCAATGTGGTGTTGGAAGCGCTGGCGTCCGGGCTGGGTGTGGTGGCCTACGATCAGGCTGCGGCGGCGCAACATATTCGCCACGGCTATAACGGCGTGCTGGCGATGCCGGGGGATGAAGAGGCGTTTTGCGATGCGGCCCGTTGGCTGCTGGAGAAGCGCGAGACTTTGCGTTGCGTACGGCTCAATGCGCGCCAGCATGCCAGTCGCCAGGGCTGGGCGTCGGTGATCGAGCAATTCGAGGCGCAGTTGCGCGGGGTTTGCCAGGTCGAATCGTCGCTGCCCCAGGCCGTGTCGCAACGCTGAAAAGCATCGCGGGCAAGCCTTGCTCCCACAGAGTTATCAGTCGTTCACGCAAAATGTGTTCGCTGAAGATCAATGTGGGAGCAAGGCTTGCCCGCGATGAGGCCCTACAAGGCGCCGCTTAAACCAGGGTCATCAACGCCTCACGACTGAACGGCAAGATCTCCTGCTCCCGACCTTCGCGAACTTTCTGCGCCCAGTCCGGATCCACCAGCAGCGCACGCCCCACCGCCACCAGGTCGAACTCATCGTTGTTCAAGCGCTCCAGCAGTTTCTCCAGGCTGGCCGGTTGCGCGATTTTGTCGGTGTTGACCATGAACTGCAGAAACTCGCCATCCAGGCCGACGCTGCCAACGGTGATGGTCGGCTTGCCGGTGAGCTTGCGGGTCCAGCCGGCCAGGTTCAGCTCGGAGCCTTCGAACTCCGGCTCCCAGAAGCGCCGTGTCGAACAGTGAAAAATATCCACGCCCGCGTCAGACAACGGCTTGAGGAATTCGCCCAGGGCTTCAGGGCTCTGCACCAGGCGCGCGGTGTAGTCCTGCTGCTTCCATTGGGAGAAGCGGAAAATGATCGGGAAGCCCTCTCCCACCGCCGCGCGCACGGCACGGATCAATTCGATCGCAAAGCGCGAGCGGTTGGCCAGGCTGCCGCCATATCCGTCGGTGCGCTGGTTGCTGCCTTCCCAGAAGAACTGGTCCACCAGGTAGCCGTGGGCACCGTGGATTTCCACTCCGTCCATGCCAATGCTTTGCGCGTCTTTTGCCGCCTGGGCGAACGCGGCGATGACGTCGTCAATGTCCGCCTGGGTCATGCCGTGGACCACCACCTGACCGTCCTTGAGCTTTTCGGTCGGGCCATAGCCCGGCACGCTGGCGTCCGGCTCGGTGCCGATGCGTCGCACACTGCCCACATGCCACAGTTGTGGAACAATCTTGCCGCCTTCGGCATGCACCGCATCAACCACTTTCTTCCAGCCGGCCAGCGCGGCGTCGCCATAGAAATGCGGCACGTTCGGGTAGCCGTTGGAGGCCTTGTGCCCCACCGTCGTGCCCTCGGTGATGATCAGGCCGACCCCGGCCGCCGCGCGGCGACGGTAATACTCGATGACCTTGGCATTGGGCACGCCGCCCGGCGAAAAGGAACGGGTCATCGGCGCCATCACCACCCGGGTCGGCAACTCGAGCGCGCCGAGGTGGAAAGGTTTGAACAGGGCTTTTGCAGGCATGGGGCACTCCACGGGACGAAGTCACAGGTCGGATATGACGACGATAATATGGAGCATGGTAAGCGCTGGGTAGCACTATTGATTGGAGTGATTAAGGATCAAAAGATCGCGACTGTCTGGAAGCTAATGCCAAGGCGAGTGCAAAACCTGTGGCGAGGGGATTTATCCCCGCTGGGTTGCGCAGCAACCCCATCAGCTGCGACCGAGTCTTTTCTGACACACCGAGTTAGCAGGTTTTGGGGGCTGCTTCGCAACCCAGCGGGGATAAATCCCCTCGCCACAGGGTTCAGTGCCGGGCTTTCAGCCCAGCGCTTTTTCGATCGCCTGGATCACGGCAGGATCATCCGGCGCCGTGCGCGGTGAGAAACGCGCCAGTACCCGACCGTCCTTGCCGAGCAGGAATTTTTCGAAGTTCCAGGTAATGTCCCCGGGAAACTCGGCCCCCTCGCCCGCCAGCAGGCGGTACAACTGATGACGATCGTGACCGTTCACGTCCAGCTTGCTGGACAGCGGGAATGTCACGCCATAGTTGAGGCTGCAGAAGTCCTGGATTTCCTGCTCGGTCCCCGGCTCTTGCCCGGCGAACTGATTGCAGGGCAGGCCCAGCACGCTGAAACCCTTGGCCTTGTATTGCTGATAGAGGTTTTCCAGCGCCGCGTATTGAGGCGTCAGGCCACATTTGGAGGCGACGTTGACCACCAGCACGACTTGCCCCTTGAACGGCGCCAGAGCAAGCTCCTGACCATCCAGGGCTTTCAATTTAAGGTCGTGAAAAGCACTCATGACGAACTCCAGGTTTGCGGATCTTTTCGAAACAGCCATGGGTGATGCTAACAGCAACCGACTAAAAAGGCGCCGTATGGCGCCTTTCCAGTTCACTGGTTACTTGAGCGTAGCGCAGAAATCAGTGGTGATGGCCGCCTTCGCCATGGACGTGACCATGGGCGATTTCTTCCTGGCTGGCGTCACGGATGTCGACGATCTTGACTTGGAAGTTCAAGCGCTGACCGGCCAACGGGTGGTTGCCGTCAACGGTGACGTCATCGCCTTCCAGGTCGCGGATGGTGACGATCTGCATCTGGCCATCGGGCGCCGAGGCGTGGAACTGCATGCCCACTTCCAGCTCATCCACGCCTTCGAACATGCTGCGGCTCAAGGTGCTGACCAGCTCAGCGGAGTATTCACCATAAGCGTCTTCCGGCTCAACGGCCACTTTCAGCTCGTCACCGACGGCTTTGCCCTCCAGGGCCTTTTCCAGACCCGGAATGATATTACCTGCGCCTTGCAGGTAGACCAGCGGAGCGCCGCCGGCAGAGCTGTCGATGACCTCACCAGCGTCATTGGTCAGGGTATAGTCGATGGAGACAGCCTTATTGGCGGCGATCAGCATGGGGCGAGACCTTTTGCATAAGAATGAAGAACGGACAAGTCTAAACAAGGATTTGCCCGAAAGCGAACGGAACCCGGACAAACGGGCTAGCTCGAACAGACCGACGGTCACCGGTTTCCATCAGGACGAGGACGGGCACTGGGTGGCCGAGCTGTCCTGTGGCCACACTCAGCATCTGCGTCACCAGCCACCGTGGCAGTCCCGGGCCTGGGTGCTGGACCCCGGGCAACGTATTGAAAAAATAGGTCAGCCCTTTGATTGCGGCTGGTGCGCTCAAGGCCCGGTTAGCGATAACCTTGGCGACTGAATCGTGGGTAGACGGCCAGATATAGGCCGCGCCATTCCCCCTTAGAGAATTCGCATGCAAACTTTTTTTATCGCGCCCACCGATTTTGGTGTGGGCCTGACCTCCATCAGCCTCGGGCTGGTGCGCACCCTTGAACGCGCCGGGCTGAAAGTCGGCTTTTTCAAACCCATTGCCCAGCCGCATCCCGGCGACACCGGGCCGGAACGCTCCACCGAGCTGGTGGCCCGCACCCATGGCCTCAAGCCGCCGCAGCCACTGGGCCTGGCGCACGTCGAGCGCATGCTCGGCGACGGCCAGCTCGATGAGCTGCTGGAAGAAATCATTACGCTGTACCAGCAGGCAGCCATCGGCAAGGACGTGCTGGTCGTCGAAGGCATGGTCCCGACCCGCAACGCCAGCTACGCCGCCCGGGTCAACCTGCACCTGGCCAAGAGCCTGGACGCCGAGGTCATCCTGGTGTCGGCGCCGGAAAACGAAGTGCTGACCGAACTGTCTGGCCGGGTAGAGTTGCAGGCGCAGTTGTTTGGCGGGCCGAAGGACCCGAAAGTTCTCGGGGTGATCCTGAACAAGGTCCGCACCGACGAAAGCATGGAGGCGTTTTCCGCACGGCTCAAGGAACACTCGCCCTTGCTGCGCAGCGGCGATTTCCGCCTGCTCGGTTGCATCCCGTTTCGCCCCGAACTCAATGCCCCGCGCACCCGCGACGTGGCCGACCTGATGGGCGCGCAGGTGCTCAACGCCGGCGACTACGAAACCCGGCGCATGAGCAACATCATCATTTGCGCGCGCACCATGCGCAACACCGTGGAGCTGCTCAAGCCTGGCGTGCTGGTGGTGACCCCCGGCGATCGCGACGACATCATCCTGGCCGTGAGCCTGGCAGCGATCAACGGCGTGCCGCTGGCCGGCCTGCTGCTGACCAGTGACACCCTGCCCGACCCGCGCATCATGGATTTGTGTCGCGGCGCCTTGCAGGCGGGGTTGCCGGTGCTGTCGGTGAGCACCGGCTCCTATGACACTGCCAACCTGCTCAACGGTTTGAACAAGGAAATCCCCATCGATGACCGCGAACGTGCGGAGATCATCACCGATTTTGTCGCCAGTCACCTGGACGCCAGATGGCTGCACCAGCGCTGCGGCACGCCACGGGAAATGCGCCTGTCGCCAGCGGTGTTCCGCTATCAGTTGATCCAGCGCGCCCAGGCCGCCAACAAACGCATCGTGCTGCCCGAAGGCAGCGAACCGTTGACCGTCCAGGCTGCCGCCATTTGCCAGGCCCGGGGCATTGCCCGCTGCGTGTTGCTGGCCAAACCGGCCGACGTCGAGGCAGTGGCCCGCGCCCAAGGTATCGAACTGCCGCCGGGGCTGGAGATTCTCGACCCGGATTCGATTCGCGAGCGTTACGTCGAACCCATGGTGAGTTTGCGCAAGAGCAAGAGCCTGAACGCGCCGATGGCCGAGCAGCAACTGGAAGACACCGTGGTCATCGGTACAATGATGCTGGCCCTGGATGAAGTGGACGGGCTGGTATCCGGGGTCATCCATTCCACCGCCAACACCATCCGCCCGGCGTTGCAACTGATCAAGACCGCGCCAGGATGCTCGCTGGTGTCCTCGGTGTTTTTCATGCTGTTTCCCGAAGAAGTGCTGGTCTACGGCGACTGCGTGATGAACCCGCACCCCAGCGCTGCGGAGCTGGCGGAAATCGCCCTGCAAAGTGCCGACTCGGCCGCCGCGTTCGGCATCACGCCGCGGGTGGCGATGCTCAGCTACTCCAGCGGCGAGTCGGCCAGTGGCGAAGAAGTGGAAAAAGTTCGCGAAGCCACCCTGCTGGCCCACGAGGCCCAGCACGGCCTGTTGATCGATGGTCCGTTGCAATACGACGCCGCCGCCAACGAAACCGTGGCACGGCAATTGGCGCCCAACAGCCAGGTGGCCGGCCGGGCGACGGTATTCATCTTCCCGGACCTCAACACCGGCAACACCACCCACAAGGCCGTGCAGCGCAGCGCCGACTGCGTCAGCCTCGGGCCGATGCTGCAAGGCTTGCGTAAACCGGTGAATGACTTGCCCCGCGGCGCCCAGGTCGACGACATCGTGTACACCATCGCCCTGACCGCGATCCAAGCCGCCAACCGACCTTTGGACATTTAAATGCTGGACTTTTTGCCTGCTCCTTTGCGCGGCGTCATTGCCTCGCTGCTGTTGGCGCTGAACACCATCGCCTGCTGCACGCCACTGTTCATCGTGGCGATCTTCAAGCTGTTGCTGCCCTTCCCCGCCGCCCAGCGCTTCACCAACTGGCTGATGGGCCACATCCACGAAGCCTGGATCAGCAACAACAAGGCCTGGATGAGCCTGCTGCGTCGTACCCGCTGGCACCTCAGCGGCCTGGAGGGCCTGGACTACCAGCATTCGTACCTGATCACCAGCAACCACCAGAGCTGGGTCGACATCATGGTGTTGCAGTACGTGCTGAACCGACGCATCCGGCCGCTGAAGTTCTTCCTCAAGCAGGAACTGATCTGGGTGCCGGTGATCGGCCTGGCCTGGTGGGCGCTGGGCTTCCCGTTCATGAAACGCTACTCCAAGGCTTACCTGGAGAAGCATCCGGAAAAGAAAGGCAAGGACCTGGAAACCACCCGCAAGACCTGCGCGAAGTTTCGCGACAACCCTGTGGGCATTTTCAACTTCGTCGAAGGCACGCGCTTCACCGACGGCAAGCATGCCCAGCAGCAGTCACCGTTTCGCTACCTGCTCAAGCCCAAGGCCGGCGGCATCGCGTTTGTACTGGATGCCATGGGTGAGCAACTGGAGTCGATCATCAACGTGACCATTCATTATCCGGGCGGTCGTCCGGGCTATTGGGATTTGCTCTGCGGCAACGTTGGAGAGGTGGTGGTGCATTTCCAGGAACTGAAGATCCCAGCGCAGTTCATTGGCAAGAACTACGACCAGGACGGCGTGTATCGCCTGGAGTTCCAGGGCTGGATCAACCAGTTGTGGCAGGACAAGGATGCGTTGCTTGCGCAGATGCATCGGGAGTATCCAAACCCCCACTAACTTCCCCTGTGGGAGCGGGCTGTGTGGGAGCAAGGCTTGCTCGCGATCCAGGCGCTGCGGTCCTCAAGAGACCGCGGCGTTTTCATCGCGGGCAAGCCTTGCTCCCACACAGCCCGCTCCCACAGTTGACCGAATTGTTCTCTGGAAATGAAAAAGCCCGCAGATGATCGCTCATCTGCGGGCTTTTAGTTACAGCGGCGGACCTTAGATCGCCCCACGCTTGCGCAGCAGATCCAGCACCTGCTTGACACTCTCTTCCAGGGTCAGCGACTGGGTGTCGATCACCAGGTCGGCATCCAGCGGCACGTCATACGGGAAGGATTCGCCCGGGATGTTGTCGCCAGCGGCGGCATACAGCCCTTGCGGATCACGCTGGGCACACACCGTTGGCGAGGCCTGGACGTAGACCGTCAGCAGACGCTCCTTGCCGATCAGCGCCTTGGCCTGTTCGCGGCCTTCGGCATCCGGGGCGACAAACGCGGCGAGGGTCAGCAGGCCGGCTTCGTTGAACTGACGGGCGACGTGAGCCGCCCGGCGCCAGTTCTCGGTACGCCCGGCGCGATCCTGTGGCAAGCCCTTGTTCAGGTCATGGCGCAGGTTCTGGCCATCGAGGACAAAGACCGCACGGCCCGAGTCGAACAACTTGCGCTCGACCGCATAGGCCAGCGTGCTTTTGCCTGCGCCCGACAGGCCACTGAACAAGACCGTGGCCGGCTGCTGGCCGAAGCGCTGGGCGCGTTCTTCCACCGACACATGGGCCAGCTTGCCATGGTGCGTGCTGCTGCCGTGAGCCAGCGGCTGGGCGACGATCATGCCGGCACCGACCGTGCCGTTGGTCAGGCGATCGATGACGATGAACGCGCCAGTGGTGCGGTTGCTCTCGTAACCGTCCAGAGCGATCGGCGCATCCAGGGCGATCTTCACCTGGCCGATTTCGTTGAGCTGCAACGCGCTGGCCGGACCTTCTTCAAGGGTGTTCACATCCACCTTGTTGACGATGCTGGCAATCGAGCCCGGCACGTAGCTGGTGGCGCGCTTGATGTCATATTTCTTGCCCGGCAGCATCGGCTCTTCGGCCATCCACACCAGCATCGCTTCGAAGCTGTCGGTGACCGGCGGCACGTTGTCGGCATGCACCAGCAAGTCGCCACGGGAGATGTCGATTTCGTCTTCCATGGTCAGCGTTACCGCCTGGCCAGGACCTGCATGTTCCAACTCGCCTTCGAAGGTGACGATGGATTTCACGCGGCTGCTCTTGCCCGACGGCAGCACCACCACTTCGTCGCCCTTGTGCACGATGCCACTGGCGAGGGTGCCGGCGAAGCCGCGGAAGTTCAGGTTCGGACGGTTGACGTACTGCACCGGGAAACGCAGGTCGGTGAAGTTACGGTCGCCCGCCACTTCCACGGTCTCGAGGATCTCCATCAGCGACTGGCCGGTGTACCACGGCGAACGCTCGGACTTGTTCACCACGTTGTCGCCCTTGAGGGCAGACATCGGCACGAAGTGCATGGTGGTGGGCTTCATCTTCAAGCCTTCGGCGAACTTCAGGTAGTCGGCCTTGATCGACTCGAACACGCCCTGGTCGAAGTCCTTGAGGTCCATCTTGTTGATGGCCACGACGATGTGCTTGATGCCCAGCAACGAGGCAATGAAGCTGTGACGACGGGTCTGGGTCTGCACGCCGTAGCGGGCGTCCACCAGGATGATCGCCAGGTCACAGGTGGACGCACCGGTGGCCATGTTGCGGGTGTACTGCTCATGGCCTGGGGTATCGGCGATGATGAATTTACGCTTGGCGGTGGAGAAATAGCGGTAGGCGACATCGATGGTGATGCCTTGCTCGCGCTCGGCCTGCAGGCCGTCGACCAGCAACGCCAGGTCGATATCGTCACCGGTGGTGCCGACTTTCTTCGAATCGCGGGTGATGGCTTCCAGGTGATCTTCGTAGATCATCTTGGAGTCGTGCAGCAGGCGCCCGATCAGGGTGCTCTTGCCGTCGTCGACGTTACCGCAGGTCAAAAAGCGCAGCAGCTCTTTACGCTCGTGCTGGCCCAGGTAGGCGAGGATGTCCTCGCTGATCAAATCAGATTGATGCGACATGACAGCCCCTTAGAAATAACCTTGACGTTTTTTATCTTCCATCGAGCCTGCGCCATCGTGGTCGATGACCCGGCCCTGGCGCTCGGAAGTTCGCGTCAGGAGCATTTCCTGGATGATGTCCGTCAGGCTTTCGGCCTCGGACTCCACCGCGCCCGTCAACGGGTAGCAGCCAAGGGTACGGAAACGCACTTTCTTCTTGACGATACGGGCTTTGTCTTCGTCGGACAGGTGCTCGAGGATGCGCTCGTCGTCAATCATGATCAGCGTGCCGTTCTTCTCGATCACTTCACGCTCGGCGGCAAAGTACAGCGGCACGATCGGGATGCCTTCAAGGTAGATGTACTGCCAGATGTCCAGCTCGGTCCAGTTCGACAGCGGGAATACCCGGATCGACTCGCCTTTGTTGACCTTGCCGTTGTAGACGTTCCACAACTCCGGGCGCTGGTTCTTCGGGTCCCAGCGGTGCTTGCTGTCGCGGAACGAGTACACGCGCTCCTTGGCGCGGGATTTCTCTTCATCGCGACGGGCACCGCCGAACGCGGCGTCGAAACCATATTTGTCCAAGGCCTGCTTGAGGCCTTCGGTCTTCATGATGTCGGTGTGCTTGGCACTGCCGTGGGTAAATGGGTTGATGCCCTGCGCCACGCCGTCCGGGTTCACATGGGTGATCAAATCCAGGCCCAGTTCCTCGACCATGCGGTCGCGGAACTTGTACATTTCCTGGAATTTCCAGCGGGTGTCGACGTGCATCACCGGAAACGGCAGCTTGCCGGGGAAGAACGCCTTGCGTGCCAGGTGCAGCATCACGGCGGAGTCTTTACCGATGGAGTACAGCATCACCGGGTTATCGAACTCGGCGGCCACCTCGCGGATGATGTGGATGCTTTCCGCCTCCAGCTGTTTCAGATGCGTCAGTTTGTCGACCATGGCTACTCACGAAAACTTTCTTATGAACGGCCAGCGGGCCGTGTTCGAGCGGGGAATCCTAGCACAGCGACCTCTTCTAATCAGGGCGCCAACTAGATCGAAACAGCATATGGATATGCCTGACGGTTCGGCCGTTGCAGTGGGCCCTGTGGGAGACAGTGAACCCTGTGGGAGACAGTGAACCCTGTAGGAGACAGTGAACCCTGTAGGAGACAGTGAACCCTGTAGGAGACAGTGAACCCTGTAGGAGACAGTGAACCCTGTGGGAGACAGTGAACCCTGTGGGAGCAAAGCTTGCTCGCGATGACGTCGGCACATGCAACGCCGCTATCGCGAGCAAGCTTTGCTCCCACAGGCTTTGCTCCCACAGGCTCGCTCCCACAGGGAATACAAACAGGGGTTATAAACAGTCAGATGGGATTCGGGCAATCGATGAAGATGTGCTCCAGGGCGAAGCGTCGCGCCAGATAATCACCCAGCGCCTGGACACCATAGCGTTCGGTCGCATGATGCCCGGCGGCGACGAAGCTGATGCCATTTTCCCGCGCACTGTGGAACGTCTGCTCCGACGCCTCGCCGCTGAGGTACAGGTCGACGCCAGCCAACACCGCCTGATCGATATAGCCCTGGCCGCCACCGGTGCACCAGCCGACCCGGCGAATCATCTGCTCGCCTTCGATCAACAACGGCTCTCGCCCCATGACTTCCTGGACCTTGCGCGCGAAATCCCGCGCCGTCATCGGTTCGGACAGGGAGCCGACCAGGCCGACGATCTTGGGGTTGTCCGGATCCAGCGGTCCCTCGACAGTGATGTCCAACTGGCGGGCCAGTTGCACGTTGTTGCCCACCTCCGGGTGCAGGTCCAAGGGCAAGTGGTAGGCCAGCAGGCTGATGTCATGTTTGAGCAACGTCTTGAGGCGACGCTGTTTCATGCCGGTGATGCAAGGGTTTTCGCCCTTCCAGAAGTAACCGTGATGCACCAGCACCAGGTCGGCCTCGGCCTCGACGGCAGCATCAAGCAACGCCTGGCTGGCGGTGACGCCACTGACAATGCGCATCACCTGGGGCGCACCTTCGACCTGCAGGCCGTTGGGGCAATAATCGGCAATCCGGCTGCTGGCCAGGTAACGGTCCGCTTCTTCGACCAGGGTGTTCAGGGCTACGGCCATGAAAAGACTCCTAAATATCCCGTTCAGAGGCACGCGCGGCCTCGTATAATGCGCGACATTATGGGCGGTCTCATACCGCCTGCAACCTTTGTAGGACGTGCTTAATGCTCAAGGCGCTGCGTTTTTCCGGCTGGCCGCTGTTGGCCGGCGTGCTTGTCGCTCTACTGATTATCCAGCGCTACCCGGAATGGGTGGGCTTGCCGAGCCTCGACGTCAACTTGCAGCAGGCGCCGCAAACCAAGGCGGTGCAACAGGGGCCGGTGTCCTATGCCGACGCCGTGACCACCGCCGCGCCAGCCGTAGTGAACCTGTACACCACCAAGGTCATCAACAAACCCAGCCATCCGTTGTTCGAAGACCCGCAATTCCGGCGCTTCTTCGGCGACAACTCGCCCAAGCAGAAGCGCATGGAGTCGAGCCTGGGGTCGGGCGTGATCATGAGCCCGGAAGGTTATATTTTGACCAACAACCACGTCACCAGCGGTGCCGACCAGATCGTGGTGGCGCTCAAGGACGGTCGTGAAACCCTGGCCCGGGTAATCGGCAGCGACCCGGAAACCGACCTCGCGGTGCTGAAGATCGACCTCAAGAACCTGCCGGCCATCACCATCGGCCGCTCCGACAGCATCCGCATCGGCGACGTGACCCTGGCCATCGGCAACCCGTTCGGCGTTGGCCAGACCGTGACCATGGGCATCATCAGCGCCACCGGGCGCAATCAGTTGGGCCTGAACAACTACGAGGATTTCATCCAGACCGACGCCGCGATCAACCCCGGCAACTCCGGCGGCGCGCTGGTGGATGCCAACGGCAACCTCACCGGGATCAACACGGCGATCTTCTCCAAGTCCGGCGGCAGCCAGGGCATCGGTTTCGCCATTCCGGTGAAGCTGGCGATGGAGGTGATGAAGTCGATCATCGAACACGGCCAGGTGATTCGCGGCTGGCTGGGCATTGAAGTCCAGCCGCTGACCCAGGAACTGGCGGAGTCCTTCGGCTTGTCCGGGCGGCCCGGCATCGTGGTGGCGGGGATTTTCCGCGACGGCCCGGCACAGAAGGCCGGCCTGCAACTGGGCGATGTGATCCTGAGCATCGATGGCGAGCCGGCCGGCGATGGCCGCCGCTCGATGAACCAGGTGGCGCGGATCAAGCCCACCGACAAGGTGACGATCCAGGTCATGCGCAACGGCAAGGAGCTCAAGCTCACCGCTGAAATCGGCCTGCGCCCACCGCCGGCGCCGGTGGTGCTCAAGGAAGAGCAGTAAGCCGCTTCAAGCCTTCCACCCCCCTGTGGCTAGGGAGCTTGCTCCCGCTGGGCTCTGTAGGAGCTGCCGAAGGCTGCGATCTTTTGATCTTTTGCTTGAGACTCAAGTGTCTGGGGAAAGATCGCAGCCTCGTTGCACTCGACAGCTCCTACAGCGGCTCCATCTCTCTGAAAATCAGGAATAGCATAAATTCTCATCGGTAGTGTTATATTGTTTCAATACTAAAAATTGGAACACCCTAACATGTCATCCCTGAAACGGATTTCCGCTGCCAGTCTCGCCTTGGGCCTGCTGGGCGATCCGGCCTACGCCGAAGAGAGCCAGCCCCTGGAGCTGGACGCCATCACCGTGACGTCCGACTACGAATCCCCCACCGGACCTGTCACAGGCTATCGCGCCACGCGCTCGGCCAGCGCCACCAAAACCGACACGGCCCTGCGCGACATCCCGCAATCGATCAGCGTGATTCCCGCCAGCGTGCTCAAGGACCTGGGCAGCACCAACGTCGAACGGGCATTGGAATACGCCGGCGGTGTATCGAAGCAGAACAACTTCGGTGGCCTGACGCTCTACGAATACAGCGTGCGCGGCTTCACGACGTCGGAGTTCTATAAGGACGGCTTCAGCGCCAACCGCGGTTATCCGAGCACGCCGGACACGGCGAACATCGAACGGATCGAAGTGCTCAAGGGGCCGGCCGCCAGCCTGTATGGACGGGGCGATCCCGGCGGTACGGTGAACATAGTCACCAAGAAACCCCAGCCCGAAGCCTTCACCACCTTGCAAACCAGCGCCGGCAGCTGGGATCGCTACCGCACCGCGCTGGACGTCAACACGCCACTGGACACCGAAGGCAACCTATTGTCGCGGGTCAACCTGGCGATCGAGGACAACCACAGCTTTCGCGATCACGTCGACAGCCAGCGCGTCTTCGTCGCGCCTTCCATCAGTTGGCAATTGAACCCTGACACCCGGTTACTGGTGGAAAGCGAAATCGTGCGCCACAGCTCGACGTTCGACCGTGGCATTGTCGCCCCGAACAACCGCTGGAGCGGCGTTTCCCGCTCGACCTTTTTGGGCGAACCCAACGACGGCGACATCGACAATCACAACAACATGCTCCAGGCCGCCCTCGAACATCAGCTCAACGACACCTGGCAACTGCGCCTGGCCAGCCATTACAAGCAGGGTGAACTCTGGGGTTTTGCCTCCGAAGCACGACCACTGAACGCCGACGGCCACACGGTGGACCGCCGCTATCGCGAGCGCGACAACAATTGGCACGACAGCATCACTCAACTGGAATTGCGCGGTCTGTTCGACCTCGGGCCGTGGCAGCATGAGCTGCTGATCGGCAGCGAATACGAGGATTACCGCAAGAACGAGCGCGTGACCAACATCGCCGGCGCTTACCCCATCGACATCTATCAGCCGGTCTACGGCCAGCCGAAACCCAATGGTGATCGTACCGGCACGGATTTTTTCGAGCGTGTGCAAAGCCGCGCATTGAACCTGCAGGACCAGATCGTCTTCACCGACAAACTGCGGGGCATGCTCGGCGTACGTTATGAGCATTTCGAGCAGAGCATCGACGATCACACCCGCAGTAAAACCAGCCGCCAGCGCCACGACACCCTGACGCAACGGGCCGGCCTGCTGTATCAACTGACACCCGAAGTCGGGCTGTTCGCCAACGCCTCCACCTCGTTCAAGCCCAACAACGGCCTGGATGCCGGTGGCAAAACCTTCGATCCCGAGGAAGGGGTTGGCTATGAAGTGGGGATCAAGAGCGAGTTGTTCGACGACCGCCTGAGCACCACCCTGGCGGCGTTCCATATAGAGAAGGAAAACGTCCTGAGCCCGGTCGCCGGGACCGACTTCAGCCGCGCCATCGGCAAGGCTCGCAGTCAAGGCATCGACCTGCAAGTGGCTGGGCAGGTGACCGACGCCGTGCGCGTGATCGGCGCCTATGCCTACATCGATGCCGAAGTGACCCAGGGCGACCAGGGAAATCCCACCGGCAGCCGAATCCTCGGCGTCGCCAAACACAGCGGTAGCCTGCTGGGCGTCTACGAATTCCAGGACGGCCACCTGCGCGGTTCGGATGTCGGCGCGGCGTTCACTTACGTCGGTGATCGCTCGGGCGAAGCCGGCAAGGATTTCGAACTGCCGGCCTATCACACCGTGGACCTGCTGGCCCATTACAAGGCCAGCGATGACGTCACCGTGGGCCTGAACCTGAACAACGTCTTCGACGAGAAATACTACGAACGCTCCTACAGCAATTACTGGGTTACCCCCGGCGATCCGCGCAACTTCACTGTCAGCCTCACCCTCGATCTATAAAGGAAGTCAGCATGAAATACCCCAAGACCTTCGCCCTGCTCGGCCTGCTCCTGGCCACACAGGCCTCGGCCCATGGTCTGTGGACCGAACAGCGTCGCGGCAACATCGAAGTGATCTACGGCCACGGCGCCGAAGACAATGCCTTCAAGGCGCAGAAAGTCAGCGGCGCCTGGGCCTATGACCTGGGCGGCAAGATGATCCCGGTCACCGTAGAGCGCCTGCCGGATCACGCCCGCCTGCAACCGCTCAAGCCGCCAGCGGTGCTGGCCGTGGCGCTGGACAACGGCATGTGGTCCCAGACAGCCGACAAGAAGTGGATCAACGAAGGCCGCAGCAAAGTGCCCGGGGCGATCGAGTCGACCCACACGTTCAAGTACAGCCTGGCGATCTATGAGCCGGGAGCGAAACTGCCGACGCTGGCACCGATCAAGTTCGTGATCCTGCCGGAAGTCGACCCGCTGACCGTTGGCCCGGGCCAGTCATTGCCGGTACGGGTGCTGCTGGACGGCAAACCGGCGGCCGGTGTGAAACTGGTGGGCGACTACCGCAGCGCGCCGAACACCGTATCGACTGAAACCGACGCAGAAGGCCGGGCCAAGGTGCTGGTGCGCAACGAAGGCTTGAATGTGATCGCGGCGCAGATGGAAATTGCCCTCAAGGACAACAAGGACGTGGCCACCCGTGGCGTGTTCACCTCGTTGACCTTCCTCGGTGAGCCGCATCACGATTAACCCCGCAGGGGATAGGCGGTGAACACATTTTTTGTGAACGCCCGCAGCCTATTGTGGGAGCGGGCTTGCTCGCGAAAGCGGTGGGTCAGCTTGCATGAATGTTGGATGTCATGCCCCTTTCGCGAGCAAGCCCGCTCCCACAGGGGATGGTCGGTGTACGGGAAATTTGAATACACCTGTAATCCACTGTGGGGAGCCTGCTCGCGATGAGGGCAGCACAGTCGCCGCAAAACTCAAGCCGGGGTCAAGCACTCCGGCCCATTGAGTTTCGGATCATTGACCATGTTGGCCAACACCCGCTCGCGCAGTGGCGCCGGCTCGCTTGCCAGCAGCCCTTGCAAGGCATGCAGCGGTGTCTCGGGGTCGAGCCACAGGCGCTGACCTTCTTCGTCCAGAATCAACGGCCGGCGCTGGCCCGCCGCTGGCTGGGTGATGACCGCCGTGCTCAGCCACACCTGTTCCTGTACCGGATACGCCTCCCAGATCGCGGCAAAAAACAGTGATGAACCCTCTCCCGGCGTCAGCCAGTACGGACGCTTGCGCGTGCCGCCGCGCCACTCATAGAAACCATTGGCCGGCAGCAG
This sequence comes from Pseudomonas sp. A25(2017), assembly GCF_002001065.1. Classification (NCBI taxonomy): domain Bacteria; kingdom Pseudomonadati; phylum Pseudomonadota; class Gammaproteobacteria; order Pseudomonadales; family Pseudomonadaceae; genus Pseudomonas; species Pseudomonas sp. A25(2017). The sequence continues at coordinate 83,008 of NZ_MUOA01000076.1, forward strand.
GCAGCGGCGCAGGCGCAAGGCCTCGCGGAACATCGGTTGTTCGGCCACGGTTTCGGCCCGAGCATGGGCCGGCGTGCGGGACAGGTCGGTCAGCCACGGCGGCGTCAGGCCCCAGCGCGCCCGGGCCAGTTCGCGCTGGCCCTCGGCGCCGGCCCGCAGCATCAGCACCGAATCGTTGGGCGAAATATTCCATTGGGCCTTCTGATCGGCGGGGAAACCGGGCAGGGCCGCGAAGCTGGGGTTCCAGCGAAACAGGGCAAAACGTCCACACATGGGGCAACACGACTCTTGATCGAACGAACGACCGCCAGCCTAACAGACCAGCGTGCCGGGGTAGCTGTCCGGTTCATCGCCGGGCAACGGCAGTGCGACATTGTACGCGGCGATCAACTCCCGGGCGTATTGCGCCTGCTCGTCTTCCACCGCCAGTCCCAGCAGGCCCTGCATGGGCAACTCCCCCGCACCGCCCAGCAGATCGCGCCCCACCAGATGCGCCGTGATGCCTTCACTGGCAAGCATGCCTTGCAGCAACTCGCCTTCCATCAGGTTTTCCAGCTCGTAGATTCGCTGCATGGGCGCCCCCTTCACTCGTTTTCGCTGCGGACCTCGAGATGCCACTCATCTTCATGGACCTGCAGCACGAAGGTGATCGGGCGGCAACACACCGGACAGTCCTCAATATAGGTCTGGTCGCCGCCGGACAAATCCAGAACCGCTTCCGCTGGTTCACCGCAATAAGGACATTCGTAGCGTTCGGTTTCCAGCATCGCGGTCTCCCAGGTGACTTGTGCGTATAATCGCCGGTCTATTTGCAGGGCTATTTTTGTCTGGCTTATCTTCCAGGCCGTACCCTGTCGTTTTTTCGTTAGAACCTTTACTTACCCTAGCCGTTTCCAACAAGAGAGCATGATGGGCGAATTCGATGCCATCCGACCTTACGACGACAGCGAAGTCCCAGCGGTGCTGGCACGACTGCTTGGCGACAAGGCGTTTCTAGATATCCTCACCCACTTCCGCTTCCCACGCCTGGCCGGCGCCTTCGGCTGGATGCTCAAACCCCTTATAGCGCAAAGATTGCGCCGTGAGTTCGCCGGCGTGACGTCGGTCGCCACGTTGCAGGACAAGGTGGAGTTCTACGTCGACCACACCATCGAGCGCGCCACCGATGGCGTGACCTATACCGGGGTGGAGCAATTCAAGTCCGGCAGTGCGTACCTGTTCATCGCCAACCACCGCGATATCGTGATGGACCCGGCCTTCGTCAACTATGCCGTGTACCACGCCGGCCTGCCGACCCCGCGCATCGCCATTGGCGACAACCTGCTGCAAAAGCCTTTTGTCAGCGACCTGATGCGCCTGAACAAGAGCTTCATCGTGCACCGCTCCATCACCGGCCGACGGGAAAAAATGGCGGCGTACCAGTTGTTGTCGGCGTACATCAACCATTCGATCCGCCACGACTGCGCCTCGATCTGGATCGCCCAGGCCGAAGGACGGGCCAAGGACGGTGACGACCGGACCGAATCGGCGATCCTCAAGATGTTCCACATGAGCCGCAAGGACGAGCCGTTCGGCGAGGTGATCCAGTCACTGAACCTCACACCGGTGTCGATCAGCTACGAATACGACCCCTGCGACCAGGCCAAGGCCCGCGAGTTGTACATCCGCGCCACCACTGGCACCTACACCAAGGTCCCGGGCGAGGACGACGTGAGCATCGCCAAGGGCATCACCGGCTACAAGGGCCGGGTCCACGTGAACTTCGCCGCGCCCATCACCGAGCTGTTCGAGGACACCAAGCAATTGGCCCAGGAGATGGATCGGCAGATTCTCGGCGGCTACCGCCTGTTCCCGGTGCACTACCTGGCTTATGCCCAATGGGCCGACACCGACCCGCAGTTGCAGGTGCCTAAGGCGGCCGAGGTGTTCGGTGCCGAAGAGCTGGCCAAGGCCCAGGAAGAATGGCAACGCCGGCTGGACGCTTGCCCGCCGGAACACCGGCCGTTCCTGGTGCTGCAATACGCAACGCCGGTGCGCAATCAGTATCGGGTCAAGGCTGGGTTGGCGCTTTAAGCGACAGCTCTGAGGTACAAGCTCCCTTTGGCGAGGGAGCTTGCTGTGGCGAGGGGATTTACCCCCGCTGGGCTGCGTAGCAGCCCCGAGATCTCGGGCTAGCCCAAGGGCTTGCGACTGCTACGCACTCGAGCGGGGATAAATCCCCTCGCCACAAAGAAGTACACTCGACACAGATTGCTTCATCAGAACTGCGTACTGATCCACGACACCAGCAACGCCAGCGCCAGGCAACCAAAGCCAAACCGGTAGAAAAACCGGTTCATCCGCTGAGTGGCCAGATCCAGCAGCGCTTCAAATCGTTCGTTGCCATCGCGATTGCGTGCTTCAAGGCAGGCTCGCGCCCGTTGTTCACGGCGGCGCGTCGCATGCAGCACCCAGCCACCCGGGCAGGCAAACAGCAACGCGAGCAGGTTGATCAGTTTGGCGGGGTGGGCGGCGAACAACGAAAGCAGATGCGACGACATCACGAACCTCAAGCGAAAAAACGGACAGGACACGCCCGGGACCTACAAACAGGGCGCGGATTCTACCGAAAGCCTGACGCCCTGCACCGCTTTTTCCGACCAGTAACGATCCCCTACAGGATTGGATGCTTTTGTGGCGAGGGGATTTATCCCCTCGCCACAGGGGCGGGCTCAATTTTCTAATTTCACCCGTCACGGTTTCGTCATCTGATTAGGCCACTCTGTCGCCCTTCAAACCTGCACGGAACCCGTCATGCTGCACGCCGAAAACCAGGACCGCCTCTATCTCATCAGCCCAAGCGACGAACAACAGAACCTCGTCGACAGTCTGTCCTTCAACGTGCAGGACCGACATTGGCTGGTGTATTGCGCCCTCGGCGGCCATCAACATGCCGACCTGCCGGAGACAGACCTGCTGACCGGGATCAGCGTACTGGAGCTGTACTCAGAGGCTGCATGACGGTTCCATTCTGTGGGAGCAAGGCTTGCCCGCGATGAGGGCGGCACCTTCGACAATGCAGGGAAGGACAGATCGCTATCGCGGGCAAGCCTTGCTCCCACAGGTCACAAGCCTCATCGCCCCCCTGGGCCATTGCAGCCCAGGGTCATGCGGCCGAAATCTTACTCAGCCAGCACCTGGCCAATGGTCGGGTCCTTGAACAGCCGGGTCAGGGCATCGCTCAAGACATCGCTGACCAGCTTGGTGTTGGTGTCCTGGTTAGGCGCCATGCCGAAGCGCTGGTCCAGGGAAGCACCGTAACGACCGCTGTAGCGGCGGTTGGCGTTCTGCACGTCGGAGCGAAAGGTCGCGCCGATGGTGGCTTCGGTCACGTACATGCCTTCCTTGGGCGACTGGTACTTGAGCTCGGCCAGGGTCACGGTCAGTTGCGGTGCATTCAAGGCATTGGCGGTCGGCGTGAAGCCCAGCAAACGCACGGCGGCTTCAGCCTGGGCCTGCAGCTTGGGCAGGATCTGCGCGCCCTGCACCGTGATCACACTGGTTTCCGGATACAGCCCGCCACGGGTGCCGAGCGTCGGCGACGGACGACCGTCCACCACCCGCACCACCACCGGCTGGCCACGACCCACAGGCGCCAGCTGGGCATTGAGCTTGGGCTCCGGGTTAAGTTGTTGCGGGCTGTGGGCGCAGCCGACGAGGGTCAGACTGGTCACAGCGATCAAACCGAACAACAGGCGTTGCAACATGCTCTTCTCTCCAGAATCGGGCACAAACAGGCCGGCAGTATAGCGGTGCGCCATCGCCGTGAACTAGCGTCGCACGATGAATACTGAAATGTCTGACACGGGCCGTGGTTGCCGGTTCCTGTCACCCCATTGTCACGGTCCTTACACCGGCATGTCATGGGCCGCTGCCAGGCTTGTCCCAAGCTCCCTGACCCGGTATTCGATCATGCGCTTCCTTATTTCCCTGTTCACCCCTCGCCCTCATCACCGCAGCTTCGCTTTGCTCGATCGCGACGGCCGTTGCCAGGCGTTCAAGCAGTGCAGCCTGCAACCCATGGGCGAAGGCTGGGTGGAAATCGAAGAGATCCGTCTCAACTGGCTGCATCAGCCATTGCCCGCCAGCGCCCGCGTGCAACCGCTTCCTGCCCGCGCACGTAACCGGCAGCTGTTGACCATCTGACCGGACGGCTAATAAAAGTCATTAAACACGACCATTTCCCTGCGTTTCTTCGATATAATCTCCCCCCGATTATAAGGACGTCTCCTGATCGGGCCTCGCAACACCGCTGATGCGCTGGTATTGGCACCCCGCAACGCCCACAGAGAGCCGCCCACACAGATCGAGTGAAGCTGGCGTGCTTGCTGTTCCTCCAGGCAAAACACCACTTTTCGCGAATCTGCAGAGCTGTCATTACGCTCGGTCACTGAGCTGTCTGCCCGTTTTGCCTGTCATGTACTACATGGGGGCAACCAAACCGGGCGCAGTGCCAGGCTGGGACAGCCCTTTTTTGAGGTTCACGTCTTCAAAAGAGCGTGAAAAAACGGGTTTTCACAACTTCACGAGAGTGTGGCGAGCAAATGAAGAGTTTTGCGTCTGAACAAGCACCATTAGCGTCTGAAACAGCCCAACGACACAGGACCGGATATCGCTCAAGAACCGGCGCCTGAAGCCTGTCCGCTACGGATTTGGTTGCACGAACGGATGTCTCGGCCATAAGTCGAATTGCCTGCCCGGCGCTTAAATGAGTTCATGTGACTCTTGAGGCCAGGCTGCATGCATCCGCAGTAGGTGCGAAAAATTGCGAAGATTCGGACATGGCGATCCTGGCCATGGATAACTGGGGCGCAACTGACCTGCCCCGCCACTCATGGCCGCTATGCCGACAATTTGGTGCTGCAGATTTTGGAGACGCGTTAAATGGCGCATAACGAAGCAGTTGATGTAGTTCTGGTAGGGGCCGGCATCATGAGTGCCACCCTGGCCGTACTGCTCAAGGAGCTCGACCCCGCGATCTCGCTGGAAGTCGTCGAGCTGATGGATTCCGGTGCCGCGGAGAGTTCCAACCCTTGGAACAACGCCGGTACCGGCCACGCCGGGCTGTGTGAGCTCAATTACACGCCCCAGGCGGCCGACGGCAATGTCGACATCAAGAAAGCCGTGCACATCAACACCCAGTTCGAGGTGTCGAAGCAGTTCTGGACGTACCTGACCAAAAAAAGCACGTTCGGCTCCTCCAAGTCCTTCATCGCCCCGGTGCCACACCTGAGCTTCGTGCAAGGCGAGAAAGGCGTGTCGTTCCTGAAGAAGCGCTTCGAGCTGATGCACCAGCATCACGCCTTTGCCGACATGGAATACACCGAGGACAAGGCCCGGATGGCCGAGTGGATGCCGCTGATGATGCCTGGCCGGCCTGACGACGAAGTCATCGCCGCCACCCGCGTCATGAACGGTACCGACGTCAACTTCGGGGCCCTGACCAACCAGTTGCTCAAGCACCTGACCAGCGCCCCGGACACCCAGGTCAAATACTGCAAGCGCGTCACCGGCCTCAAGCGTAACGGCAGTGGCTGGACCGTGAGCATCAAGGACGTCAATTCCGGCAGCAGCCGCGATGTCGACGCCAAGTTCGTGTTCCTCGGTGCCGGCGGTGCGGCGTTGCCGCTGCTGCAGGCCTCGGGCATCGAGGAAAGCAAGGGCTTCGGCGGCTTCCCGGTCAGCGGTCAGTGGCTGCGTTGCGACAACCCGGAAGTGGTCAAGCACCACCAGGCCAAGGTCTACAGCCAGGCCGCCGTGGGCTCGCCGCCGATGTCGGTGCCGCACCTGGACACCCGCGTGGTCGATGGCAAGAAATCCCTGCTGTTCGGGCCGTACGCCGGTTTCACCACCAAGTTCCTCAAGCACGGCTCGATCATGGACCTGCCGCTGTCGGTACGTGCCGGCAACATCGGCCCGATGCTGGCCGTGGCCCGGGACAACATGGACCTGACCAAGTACCTGATCAGCGAAGTGATGCAGTCCATGGAACAGCGCCTGGAATCCCTGCGTCGCTTCTACCCCGAGGCGAAAGCCGAGGACTGGCGCCTGGAAGTGGCCGGTCAACGGGTGCAGATCATCAAGAAAGACCCGAAGAAAGGTGGCGTCCTGCAGTTCGGCACCGAACTGGTGGCGGCCAAGGACGGCAGCCTCGCCGCCCTGCTCGGCGCATCGCCGGGTGCTTCGGTGACCGTGTCGATCATGCTGGAACTGATCGAGCGCTGCTTCCCGGACAAAACCAAGGGCGAGTGGGCTACCAAGCTCGCAGAAATCTTCCCGGCCCGGGAAAAAGTGCTGGAAACCGACGCGGCGCTGTATCGCAAGATCAACGCGCAGAACAACGTTGCGTTGGAGTTGGTTGAAGACAGCAAGGCGCAAAGTTACGCCTGACGCTTGCAGTCAATATAAAAAGCCTCCCGTGCAGACGGGGGGCTTTTTATTTTCCTGCGGTGTTACTTCATGGTGAACTTGACGCGTGTTCCACCGTTACGAACATAGCCGTCATGATCTTCAACATCAATCAATTGAGCGACACAATAATCCGTCGGCTCCGCTTTGACCCAGCGACGATAAGGCATCGCCCCCTCACTGATCGGTGTTCTTGCGACATGCCCAAAGCTGAAATGACAGGTGCGGCGGTCTTGCGTGTAGCTGAAGGCCTCCCGCTCGTCGCGCGATTGGGGCAGATAGTACGTTAGCTCCTGGCTTTCACCGGGGCTTATCCAAAAATTGTGGCCCGAACTGGCCCAATATTCAGTCCAGCTAAAGCCGCTACCGGGAACAATGTCGGTTGCTGTTGCGTTGTAGATCTCGACATTGAGAATGTCATCCCGCGCATAGGACACTGAACTTGCCAGGCACGCTGCCAAAGGCAATAACACCCCAGCGATACATTTATTTTTAACTTCCATGATGAGTACAGCTCCATTTAAACAATAACGTCAAAGCCAATTGGCTTCGACGCAAAGTAATGGAATTTCAAATAAAACAGAACAGCCCGAATGGTGACATAACCTTTCAGAGCGATGTGCAAAAGAAAAAATTAGTTGCGTTCAAGCGGAATACTCAACGCTCCGAAGAGCGTTGATGGACGTTAATTCAGCCGCGGGCTTTTTTGATCAACTCAATATATTCCTCGGCATTACGCTGGTCCTTGATCAGCGCAACGAAATCATTGCCGTGCTCATCCTTGCCGTTGAGGTCATGGCCGGCCTCGACGAAGAACGTCAGGAAGCGTTCAAAGTCATCGACCCGCAGGCCGCGGTAGGCCTTGATCAGTTTGTGCAGCGACGGCGACGTGGCATCGACCGGTTCGAAATTGAGGAACAGCTTGATCTGTTCATCGCCAATCTCGTCGCCAATCACTTGTTTCTTGTCTTTACGCATTGCCGGCTCCAGCTCGCACAGTTCACGGGGCGGGCAGTTTACCCCCGGCAGGCCTCGGGGCTCAACGCGGGCGTTCGGCACCGGTGTGCAGGTCGGCCCAGATATGGCCGTTGGCGTAAGTAAGAAACTGCACATAGACCGTGTTGTTGCGCAGCAGATCGATGACCACCCGGTACTGGGCCTGTGGATAAGACAGCGTCAGGGTCTTGCTCGCCTCGTCGAAAACCGGTTTCTTCAGGCTTTTGCTTTCGCCGTCGAAGTTGAGGATCACCTGGCTGAGGGTCGCGCCCTTGTTCATCGGCTTGCCCTTGAGGCGGACCAGCAAGGGCGAAGTGACCGGAATCGGTTGCTGGTTGGACTGACGCTGGTTACCCAGTACCACCGAATACTCGGTCACTTGCAGCAACTGCTGCTGTTCAGGCTGTTCCTGGCGCACCACCAGGTCATCAGGCGGCAGGAATTGACTGTGCATCGGCGCAGCCTCGGCCGCCAAGGGCAGACTGGAGATCAACAGCAAAGTGGCGCAGCGGATCAATACACGCATGACAAGCTCCGGGGTCTTGGCCGGGCACTCTAGCATGAGCCTAAGCGGTAAAAATAACGATCCAGATCAATACATCCGCGCAACGAGCACGGCATACTCAAAGAGCCATCAGCCCTGACACCCGCCACAGAATGCTTTTTGTGGCGAGGGGATTTATCCCCGCTGGGCTGCGAAGCAGCCCCAAACCGGATACTCGGTGAGTCAGATAGATCACCCCAACCCGATGGGGGCCGCTTCGCAGCCCAGCGGGGATAAATCCCCTCGCCACAGGTTGGGTGTTTGCCGGGAGTTCGGTGTTTGCCCCGTTCACTTAGTGGAGTGCCCATGTCTTTCTCCGCCCCACCATTGTTTGCCGCCTGGCGCCAAACCTGGCGCGCCGGTTACACCCTTGAGCGCCTGCGTGGCGACCTGGTGGCCGGGCTGACCGTCGGCATCATCGCCATCCCTCTGGCCATGGCCCTGGCGATTGCCGTTGGCGTACCGCCGCAACATGGCTTGTACACGGTGTTGGTGGCCGCGCCCTTGATCGCCCTCACCGGCGGCTCGCGCTTCAACGTCAGCGGGCCGACGGCGGCGTTCGTGGTGATCCTGCTGCCCATCACCCAACAATATGGCCTCGGCGGCCTGTTGTTATGCACCATGCTCGCCGGCCTGATTCTCATCACCCTGGGGTTGATGCGCGCCGGACGGCTGATCCAATACATCCCCTACCCGGTGATCCTCGGCTTTACCGCCGGGATCGGCGTGGTCATCGCCACCTTGCAACTCAAGGATCTGCTGGGGCTGACCACCGTCGGGCAAGCCAAGCACTACATCGAACAGTTGGGCGAACTGATCGTGGCGCTGCCCAGTGCCCGACTCGGCGATGGCATCATCGGCGTCACGTGCCTGGCAGTACTGATTGCCTGGCCACGCTGGGTACCGCGGGTTCCCGGGCATTTGGTTGCCTTGCTGGTCGGGGCCCTATTGGGACTGGCGCTGGAGCACGGCGGTTGGCCGGTGGCGACATTGGGTGAGCGTTTCAGCTACGTGGTCGATGGCATCAGCCACCCCGGTATCCCGCCGTTTTTACCGAGCTTCGACTGGCCATGGAACCTGCCAGATGGCCAAGGCCATCCCCTGACGCTTTCCTATGACCTGATCCGCCAATTACTGGGCCCGGCCTTCGCCATTGCCATGCTTGGCGCCATCGAATCGCTGTTGTGCGCCGTGGTGGCGGATGGCATGACCGGCAGCAAGCACGACCCCAATGCCGAGCTGATCGGCCAAGGCCTGGGTAACCTCGTGGCGCCGCTGTTCGGCGGTATCACCGCCACGGCGGCCATTGCCCGCAGTGCGACCAATGTGCGCAGCGGCGCCTCTTCACCGCTGGCCGCGATCATTCACAGCCTTGTGGTGCTGCTGGCGATGGTGCTGCTGGCGCCACTGTTCAGCTACCTGCCCATGGCTGCCCTGGCGGCGCTACTGGTGATAGTGGCCTGGAACATGAGCGAAGCCGGACACGTGCTGCATACCTTGCGCATCGCCCCGCGCAGCGACGTACTGGTGCTGCTGACCTGCCTTAGCCTGACCGTCCTGTTCGACATGGTCATGGCCGTCGCCGTCGGCCTGCTGCTGGCCGCCGGGCTGTTCATCAAGCGCATGAGCGAACTGACCGACAGCGCCGAACTGCCCCGCCACTTCCACCAGGCCCTGCTGGACATGCCCGAGCATGTGCGTTGCTACGGGATTCGCGGACCGCTGTTCTTCGGCGCGGCGGAAAAAGCCCTGGATGTGCTGCGCAAGTTCGATCCGGGGGTCCGGGTGGTGGTCGTGGAAATGAGCGCCGTGCCCATGCTGGACATGACCGCGCTGGCCGCGTTCGAAAACATCCTGAAGGATTACCGCAAGCAGGGCATCGGCCTGATCCTGGTCGCGACGGCGCCAAGGGTGCGCCTGAAACTGCGCCGCGCCGGCATTCATCGCGAGCAGCGGCAATTGGCGTATGTGCAGACCCTGGAGCAGGCGCGGATCAAGAGCGAGCAATGGCTGGCTGCCAATAGCACCGCCCACTCACGACTGGCTTGATCTGTAGTGAGGGCGCAGATGGGCAGCTAAATTCATGTGGCGAGGGGATTTATCCCCGCTGGGCTGCGAAGCAGCCCTAAAAACAGGCAACCCGTTATGTCAGGCTGATCGAGTCGATCGGTTTGGGGTCGCTTCGCAACCCAGCGGGGATAAATCCCCTCGCCACAGGTATTAGTCGAACTGGGCGCGCATCCAGGCATGGTATTGCGCCACGCCGGCCTCGCCTTCACGGGGCGCCCAGTGGGCCAGTTCGCCCTCGCCCACGGGCCGGTAGGGGCCGGCCTTGCATTCGAACATCAGGCTGTCGGCTTCCAGCACCACCAATCCGTGATACACACCGGCCGGCAGGTCAACGCCGAGGCAACCACCACCAGCCTGCAGGATGCGCTTGTCCACCACCGCGCCGGCTTCATCGAAGATCAATACCCCCAACCGGCCCTTGAGCACCAGCAAGGTTTCCGCCTTGTCGGCGCTCAGGTGGCGGTGCGGCGGGATGTAGGTCGAAGGCTGTAAGCCCACCGCCATGCGGTGGCACGGCTCATCCATCTCATGGAAGTTATGATGCTGCCGCCCACGAGGACTGGCCGCAGATTTTTCGGCCAAGTCATCGAACAGTGCATGATCCAGAAAGCTTGGCCGAGTCATCGATTACATGCCCTTGACGGCGAAAATGCCATTGGCGTTGCGCCAGTAACCTTTGTAGTCCATGCCGTAGCCGAAGATATAGCGGTCGATGCACGGCAGGCCGACGAAATCGGCTTTCAAGTCAGGACGGGCCTTGCGGTCGTGGTCCTTGTCGATCAGCACGGCGGTGTGCACGGCGCGGGCACCGGCGTGTTTGCAGAAGTCGATGATCGCGCCCAGGGTGTGACCTTCGTCGAGGATGTCGTCGATGATCAGCACGTCGCGGTCGATGAACGAGACTTCCGGCTTGGCTTTCCAGAACAGGTCGCCGCCGCTGGTTTCGTTGCGATAACGCGTCGCGTGCAAGTAGGACGCTTCGAGGGGGAAGTTCAGGTAGGTCAGCAGCTTGCCGGAGAAAATCAGCCCGCCGTTCATGACGCAGAACACCACCGGGTTGGCCTCGGCCAGTTGGTCGTTGATTTGCGCACCGACACGGGCGATGGCCGCTTCGACTTCGGCTTCGGTGTACAGGCAGTCAGCCTCTCGCATGATTTGACGGATATGCTCGAGATCAGCGGACATGTCGCTCTCCAGGGGTAGCGGATCGGAAAAACCGGCAAAGGTACGCACCCCGCCCGGCCAGATCAAGCGTTTGTGGACTAACGTTCCGTATTGTCTATAGGACAACACCCTCGGATAGATTAATCTAAACCGGTTTTTTTGCCCGCCGTCGGAGCCTTCCCCATGCCCATCCTCGAGATCCGCCATCCGCTGATCAGACACAAACTCGGCCTGATGCGCCGCGCTGACATCAGCACGAAGAACTTCCGTGAACTCGCCCAGGAAGTCGGTGCCCTGCTCACCTACGAGGCCACCAAGGACCTGCCGCTGGAGTCTTATGAAATCGACGGCTGGGCCGGTACGGTCCAGGTCGAGAAAATCGCCGGCAAGAAGATCACCGTGGTGCCGATCCTGCGCGCCGGCATCGGCATGCTCGAAGGCGTACTGAGCCTGATCCCGGGGGCCAAGGTCAGCGCTGTGGGCGTAGCTCGCAACGAGCAGACCCTGCAGGCGCACACCTACCTGGAAAAACTGGTGCCGGAAATCGACGAGCGCCTGGCGATGATCATCGACCCGATGCTCGCCACCGGCAGCTCCATGGTCGCCACCATCGACCTGTTGAAAAAGGCCGGTTGCCGGGACATCCGCGCCATGGTGCTGGTCGCGGCCCCCGAAGGCATCAAGGCCGTGCACGATGCCCACCCGGATGTGACCATCTACACCGCGTCCATCGATCAGAAACTCAACGAACACGGCTATATCATCCCGGGCCTGGGCGATGCCGGCGACAAAATCTTCGGCACCAAGCAGAAGGACGCTTGAGCATGCAGGATGAGTTCAACGATCCGCTCTGGCGCCAGGTGCTGTCTGGCGCGCAGATGCTGTTCGTCGCCTTCGGTGCGCTGGTACTGATGCCGCTGATCACCGGGCTGGACCCTAACGTGGCGCTGTTCACGGCCGGCCTGGGAACGCTCCTGTTCCAAATCGTCACCGGGCGCCAGGTGCCGGTGTTCCTGGCTTCGAGTTTTGCCTTCATCACCCCGATCATCCTCGCCAAGGGCCAGTTCGGCCTGGCCGCGACCATGGGCGGTGTGATGGCGGCAGGTTTCGTCTACACCTTTCTGGGCCTGGCGGTGAAGATCAAGGGCACCGGGTTCATCGACCGGCTGCTGCCGCCGGTGGTGATTGGTCCGGTGATCATTTCCATCGGCCTGGCCATGGCGCCGATTGCCGCCAACATGGCGATGGGCAAGGCCGGCGACGGTACCGAGCTGATTCATTATCAAACCGCGATGCTGATTTCGATGCCGGCCCTGCTCACCACCCTGATCGTGGCGGTGTTCGGCAAAGGCATTTTCCGCCTGGTGCCGATCATTTCCGGCGTGTTGGTGGGCTTTGCCATGGCGTTTTTCTTCGGCGTCGTGGACACCGCGAAAATCGCCGCCGCGCCGTGGTTCGCACTGCCGGCCTTCACCGCGCCGGAGTTCAACTGGCAGGCAATCCTGTTCATCGTGCCGGTCGCCCTGGCACCGGCCATCGAGCACATCGGCGGCGTGATTGCCGTGGGCAGCGTGACCGGTCGCGACTACCTGAAAAAAACCGGCCTGCACCGCACACTGCTCGGTGACGGCATTGCCACCACCGCCGCCGGCCTGTTCGGCGGCCCACCCAACACCACCTACGCCGAAGTGACCGGCGCGGTGATGCTGACCAAAAACTACAACCCGAAGATCATGACCTGGGCGGCGATCTTTGCCATCAGCCTGGCATTCATCGGCAAGTTCGGCGCGCTGCTGCAAAGCATCCCGGTGCCGGTGATGGGCGGGATCCTGTGCCTGCTGTTCGGTTCGATTGCGGCAGTGGGCATGAACACCTTGATCCGCCACAAGATCGACCTGGGCGAGGCACGCAACCTGGTGATCGTTTCGGTGACGTTGGTGTTCGGCATCGGCGGTGTGCTGGTGGGCACCGGCACTGGGCCGGACGACTTCGGCCTCAAAGGCATCGCGCTGTGCGCGGTGGTGGCGATCGCGCTGAACCTGCTGCTGCCGGGCAATGACAGCTGGAAGCAGAAGCAGGCGGATGAGCCGTTCCAGTAAAACGCAGAACTTTCATCGCCCGCACTGCCGTCATCGCGGGCAAGCCTTGCTCCCACAGGTCTTGAGTGGACCATGCTTGAGTGGTCAAGACAAAATCTGTGGGAGCAAGGCTTGCCCGCGATGCTTTTCGAGGTTTACAGAGCTATCGGCGCCCGTTCGCAGAGGGTACTCAACGCCTGCGCCCACTGCGCCTCATCATTAAGGCAAGGCACCAACACCAACTCCTCCCCCCCTGCCGCACGGAACTGCTCGCGGCCGCGATCGCCGATTTCCTCCAGGGTTTCAATGCAGTCGGCCACGAACGCCGGGCACATCACCAAGACTTTCTTCACGCCGCTTTTGGCCAGTTCCTCCAGGCGCGCTTCGGTATAGGGTTCGATCCATTTGGCCCGGCCCAATCGCGACTGGAACGACACCGACCACTGGCCAGCCTTGAGCCCCATGCGTTGGGCGAACAGCTCGGCAGTGCGAATGCATTGCGCGCGGTAACAGGTCGCCATGACCTCCGGCGGCGCGTTCTTACAGCAGTCGGCATCCTTGAAGCAATGAAACCCCGTGGGGTCGAGCTTGGTCAGGTGTCGCTCCGGCAAGCCGTGGAAACTCAACAACAGATGATCGTGCTCCTGCATCAGGTACGGCTTGGCGCTGGCCACCAGGGCGTCGAGGTATTCGGGCTGATCGTAGAACGGCTGGAGAATCGAGAACTGCACATCGAGTTTCTTTTCCCGCGCGACCCGCTTGGCCTCCTCGATCACCGTGGTCACGGTGCTGTCGGCGAACTGCGGGTACAACGGCGCCAACGTGATCTTCTTGTGCCCCTGGCTCGCCAGCCGCACCAGCGCCGATTCAATGGACGGCTCGCCATAACGCATCGCCAGTTCCACTGGGCCCTGGGTCCACTGTGCGGTCATGGCCTGTTGCAACCGACGGCTGAGCACCACCAGCGGCGACCCTTCCTCCCACCAGATCGAGGCATAGGCATGGGCCGACTGCTCAGGACGCTTGATCAGGATCAGCGACACCAGCAAGCGCCGCACCGGCCATGGCAGGTCGATGACATACGGGTCCATCAGGAATTGATTGAGGTAGCGGCGCACATCGGCCACCGAAGTGGAGGCAGGCGAACCCAGATTCACCAGAAGCAACGCGTGATCGGTCATGCAACGTCCTATTTCAAAGGCGGCTGGACAAGTCTTCCAGGGCCGCAGGCAAATCAGTGAAGCGGAATGTGAAACCCGCCGCCTGCAATCGGGCCGGCGTGGCGCGCTGGCCGCCGAGCAACAGCAAGGACAATTCCCCCAGCGCGACTTTCAACGCAAGTTCCGGCATCGGCACCACGGCTGGCCGATGCAATACATGCCCCAGGGCCTTGGCAAAATCGCGGTTGCGTACCGGGTTCGGAGCGCACGCATTATAAGGACCGCTGGCCTCAAAGCGGTGCAGAAGAAAATCAATCAGGGCGATTTGATCGTCAATATGAATCCACGGCATCCACTGCCGACCATTGCCGATACGCCCGCCCAGCGCCAGTTTGAATGGCAACAGCAGCCGCGACAAAAAGCCGCCCTCGGCAGACAGGACCAGGCCGGTACGAACCAGCACCACGCGTATGCCCAACGCCTCGGCCCGTTGTGCGGTTTCTTCCCAGGCAATGCACAACTGGCTGGCGAAATCTTCGCTCACCGGCCCCGATTCCTCGGTCAACTCACGCTCACCACCGTCGCCATACCAGCCCACCGCGGAACCGGAAATCAATACCTGCGGTTTCTGCTCGCAACGCTCCAGCCACGCCAGCAGAACTTCCGTCAACGTGATGCGACTGCTCCACAACAACATCTTGCGCTTGTGGCTCCAGGGCCGATCGGCAATCGGCGCTCCCGCGAGGTTGACCACCGCGTCCACCGGCTCGACAATTTCATCAAGCTTGGCAACGCCTCGCACATCTGCGCCACAGATTTTCGTCACCTCTTCGGGTCGACGACTCCATACCGTCAAGCGATGTCCCTGCCCCAACCAGAGGCGGCAGAGCTGACGTCCGATCAAACCAGTACCGCCGGTCAGCAATATGTGCATGAGATGTTCCTCGCATCGCGTTTTACCCGGCCCATTAGTCTATTTTTATAAGCAGGGATTTTTCGTATCGGACAGGGTCTGTGTTTAACAATAGGACAACCTGCCCAAACGCGAACGGTAAAACTTATACCAAAAACCCGAATTGTACAGGTTTAAACGACGGCGTAGTCTGTACAGAAAGGTAAACGAGGCCCTCATGACTGTACCTATCGCAATCATCGGCACCGGCATCGCCGGACTTTCAGCCGCCCAGGCCCTGACGGAGGCCGGGCACATCGTTCAACTCTTCGATAAAAGCCACGGCAGCGGCGGACGCATGTCGAGCAAGCGCAGCGACGCCGGCGCATTGGACATGGGCGCGCAATACTTCACCGCCCGCGATCGCCGCTTTGTCACGGAAGTCCAGCGCTGGCAAGCCAACGGCTGGGCGGCGGAATGGAACCCACAACTCTACAACTTCCAGAACGGCCAACTGAGCCCATCGCCAGACGAACAGACCCGCTGGGTCGGCGCGCCGCGCATGAGTGCCATCACCCGCGCCTTGCTCGACAAGTTGCAAGTGCAGTTTGCCTGCCGGATCACCGAGGTCTACCGCGGCCAGGAGCACTGGCATTTGCAGGACGCGGAAGGTTTCACCCACGGCCCCTTCGGCCAAGTGGTGATCGCCACGCCCGCTCCCCAGGCCACCGCATTGCTGGCGGCCGTACCGAAGCTGGCCGCAGTGGCCGCCGGCGTGAAGATGGACCCGACCTGGGCCGTGGCGCTGGCTTTCGAAGCACCGCTGGATACGCCCATGGAAGGCTGCTTCGTACAGGACAGCCCCTTGGACTGGCTGGCGCGCAACCGCAGCAAACCGGGACGCGACAGCAAGCTCGACACCTGGGTCCTGCACGCCACCAGCGACTGGAGCCGGCAGCACATCGACCTGTCCAAGGAAGCGGTGATCGAGCACCTGCATGGCGCCTTCGCCGAACTGCTGCACAGTGCAATGCCTGCACCGAGCTTCAGCATGGCCCATCGTTGGCTCTACGCCCGCCCCGCCGGCAGCCACGAATGGGGCGCGCTGGCCGATGCCGACCTGGGCCTGTATGTGTGCGGCGACTGGTGCCTGTCCGGTCGGGTCGAAGGCGCTTGGCTCAGCGGCCAGGAAGCTGCACGCCGTCTGCATGCAAGCCTGCAGTAGATCGCGTCACCCATCGCCCTTCGCTGCTGTCGAAAGAGACAGCAGCCTGCCTGCGACACCGATTGACGTCGCCTTGCCCCACAAATCCGGTTGACTTGTGCACGTTCGGACCTATGATGAAAATATTGTACAGAAATGAAAAACTGTACAAGATTTAGCAATCAGAGGTCGCCCATGCCCAGCACAGCCATCGCCAAACCCAGAATCGCCATTAGCGCATGCCTGATGGGTGCTGAAGTTCGCTTTAACGGCGGGCACAAGCAATCGCAGTTGTGCAGCCGCACCCTCGTCGATTATTTCGATTTCGTGCCGGTGTGCCCCGAAGTCGCCATCGGCCTGGGTATCCCCCGGGAGCCGATTCGCCTGGTGGGCAACCCCGAACATCCCGAGGCGCTCGGCACGGTGAATCGCGACTTCAACGTGACCCGGGCACTGGCCGACTACGGGCAGCAGATGGCTGGGGAGCTGGATGATATCTGCGGCTACATCTTCATGCAGAAATCGCCGTCCTGCGGACTGGAGCGGGTCAAGGTCTACGACCACAACGGCGTGACCCAGGACGGCGGTGGCCGCGGCATCTATGCCCAGGCCTTCTGCGAACGCCACCCCGACCTGCCGGTGGAGGAAGACGGTCGCCTCAACGACCCGGTGCTACGCGAAAACTTCCTGACCCGGGTGTTCGCCTATGCCGCCTGGCAACCTTTGCGCCGCGACGGACTGACCCGTCGCGACCTGATCGAATTCCACGCGCGCTACAAATACCTGCTGATGGCCCACAACCCGGTGCAGTACAAGGCCCTGGGCAACTTGCTGGGCAACATGGGCAAGGCCGACCCCAATGAGTTGGGCCCACGCTATTTCAGCGCATTGATGGCGGCCTTGAAGAAATGCGCCACCCGCCGCACCCACACCAACGTGCTGCAACACCTGAGCGGTTACCTCAAGCGCGCCATCGACGCCGATGACAAACAGGAAGTACAGCATCTGATCGAGCAATACCGCCTCGGCATCGTGCCCTTGGTGGTGCCACTGACGCTGCTCAAGCATCACTTGCGCCAGCACCCCGATCCTTACCTGGCGCAGCAGGTCTACCTGCAACCACACCCGGAAAACCTCAGCTTGCGAAACGCTATTTGATGAGGAACGAACCCGATTCGAGTGCCAGCGAAGACCTGGGGGTCGACTTTGCCAAGGCCTTGGCGCAAGGCTGGCTGCCCATACGCGAGGTCGCCCGGCAAACCGGTGTCAACGCCGTCACGCTGCGAGCCTGGGAACGCCGTTATGGCCTGATCGTGCCGCACCGCACGCCCAAGGGCCACCGACTGTTCAATGCCGAGCATGTGCAACGGATCCTGAGCATCCTCACCTGGATCGACCGTGGCGTTGCGGTGAGCAAGATCAAGCCGTTGCTGGACACGCCGCAGCCACCGAGCGAATCCTCCCAGGTGCCGGAGAATGACTGGCAGCGTCAGCGCCATGCCCTGGTGCTGGCGGTGACGCAACTGGCCGAGCGCCAGATCGATGACCTGGTCAACCAGGCGATGGCGCTGTACCCGCCCTGGACCGTGTGCGAGCAGTTGCTCTTGCCGTTGCTGGCCGAGCTGCACCTGCGCTGGCAAGGCCAGTTCGGCGCGCAACTGGAACGGGTCTTCCTGTACTCGTGGCTGCGCAGCAAGTTCGGCAGCCGGATCTACCACAACAACCGTCAGTTGCGCGGCGCGCCACTGTTGCTGGTCAATCATTCGGACTCGCCCCAGGAGCCGCACCTCTGGCTCACCGCCTGGCTGGCCAGCAGCGCCGACTGCCCGGTGGAAGTGTTCGACTGCCCGCTACCGGCCGGCGAACTGGCCCTGGCGGTCGAGCGCCTCAAGGCCCGCGGCGTCCTGCTGTATTCCAGTCACGCCCTCAACCTGTCCCAACTGCCCAGGCTGCTGGGCGCAATTGATTGCCCAATCATCATCGCCGGCCCCGCAGCGTCGATCCACCAGGCCAGGTTATCCACAGGCGTTGCGATGATTGACGTGTCCTGGGCCGAAGACCCGTTATCGGCTCAGCGCGAACTGAGCCGCCGAGAACTCCTTTAGATGGAAGACAGCATGCAACTGATCTGGCTGCGCAGCGACTTGCGCCTGCACGACAACACCGCTCTTGCGGCGGCCGCAGCCCAAGGCCCCTGCGTGGCGGTGTACCTGACCAGCCCCGAACAATGGCGCGCCCATGACGACGCGCCGTGCAAGATCGATTTCTGGCTGCGCAACCTCGGCGCGTTGAGTACGGCCCTGGCCGAATTGAACATCCCACTGCTGTTCCGCGAGGCCGCGCATTGGCACCAGGCACCGCAGGTACTGCTCAAGCTGTGTCGCGAACTGAACGTCGCCGCCGTGCATGTCAACGAAGAGTACGGCCTGAATGAAACGCGACGCGACGCCGAAGTCGCCCACGCGCTGAATGACCTGGGCGTTGAATTTCACAGCCACCTCGATCAATTGCTGTTCAAGCCCGGCAGCGTACTGACCAAGACCGGCAACTATTTCCAAGTGTTCAGCCAGTTCCGCAAGGTCTGCTACAGCCGTCTGCACTTTTCATTGCCGAGCCTGGTCGCCACGCCGGCCCGGCAGGCCCCCAACGGCATTGCCCGTGACCCGGTGCCGACGCAAGTCGATGGGTTCGCACCGCCCAGCGAAGCGCTACGCGCCCTCTGGCCTGCCGGGGAAACCGAAGCCCGTCGGCGCCTGGACACCTTTGTCGAGCAGCACATCGACGATTACCAAGGCGAACGGGACTTTCCCGCCAAGCCCGGCACCAGCCAGCTATCGGCCTATCTGGCGGCCGGCGTGGTGTCGCCGCGTCAGTGCCTGCACGCCGCGCTGCAAGCCAACCAAGGTGAATTCGAAAGCGGAAGTGCCGGTGTTGTGACCTGGGTCAATGAATTGCTCTGGCGCGAGTTTTATAAACACATTCTAGTGGGCTATCCACGCGTATCGCGCCATCGTGCGTTTCGCCCCGAAACCGAGGCGCTGGCGTGGCGCAAGGCCCCCGCAGAACTGGAGGCCTGGAAACAAGCGCGCACCGGCCTGCCGATTATCGATGCAGCCATGCGTCAATTGCTGGAGACCGGTTGGATGCACAACCGCTTGCGGATGGTCGTCGCCATGTTCCTGACCAAAAACCTGTTGATCGATTGGCGCGAAGGCGAACGCTTTTTCATGCAGCATCTGATCGACGGCGACCTGGCCGCCAACAATGGCGGCTGGCAGTGGAGCGCGTCCACCGGCACCGATTCGGCACCCTGGTTCCGCATCTTCAACCCGTTGAGCCAGTCGGAAAAATTTGACCGTGAGGGCCTGTTCATCAAACGCTGGCTACCTGAACTGAACGATCTGGACAGGCAACAGGTCCATAGCCCAAATACCCAGGGCGGCTTGTTTGGTGCCGTGGATTATCCGGCACCGATTGTCGACTTGAGCCAATCCAGGGCTCGCGCGCTGGCAGCGTTCAGAAACCTGCCGGCGCGACGGGACGCAGCCCTTGAAGGCATGGGCGATTAGCGAACATGAAATTACCAGCCTGCGGGATGCATTGTTTACCCGATAACATATAGTCTTACTAGTCGTACGGACTCTACTGAAAAGCTGCGAATCAGTGCGCTGTCCAATCGAAAGGAGTAGGGAATGGGTCTAAGACTGCCACGGCGCTATTGGCTCACCGGAGCTGGCAACGGAATCGGTGCTTCGTTGGCTGAAGCGATACTGCAGACGGGTGCATACCTGGCCGTCAGTTCGCGCTCGACCCGATCATGCGAAACCCTTTCGCTACGTTATCCAGGACACGTGCTGGCCGTGCCCGGCAATTTGACCGACAGCCAGGCCGTGCGCGAGATCGGCGAACAGATCGCCCGGCAATGGGGCGCCCTGGATCAGGTGATCGTCAATGCCGGGACGGCTGAGTACGTTGACGGGCAGCCGGCTGATCACACATTGATCGAGCATATTGTGCGCAGCAATCTGCTGGCTGCCAGTTTCTGCATCGAAGTGGCCATGCCCTTGCTGCGCGCCGGGACCGAACCTCATCTGGTGGGTATTGCCAGCCCGGCGACTTACCTGCCCCCTTCACAAGTAGAAGCGGGTGGCCACGGGATGCGTCATCTGTTCGAATCGGCTCGGGCAGAACTGGCATACGCGGGGGTCGATGTGACGCTGGTACACCCTGGCTACAACGCCCCATTGCCGGGGCCCGACGATTGCCCCCAAACCCCGATTCACTGGTCGGCGGACGAAACAGCGCGGCACGTGCTGAATCAGTTGGTCGAACGCCCGCGGGAAGTCGCGCTTCCCATTGCGTCCATGACCGCACTCTGGCCTTTGCCTTCGTCGACCGAAACCGTGCCGACCGATATGGGCTCATGCCAGGCGAAAAACGGCTATCCGATCAAGGGACGACCCTGAGCCGCTGATTGCCTTACACTGCGCGCCATGAAAACCATCCCCGTCCATGAAATCCCGACATCGGCCGTCACGTGTTCGACGTGCGCGGCGTGCTGCTGCCAGTTGGAAGTGATGCTGATCACCGACACCGGGGTCCCGGAGCGCTTTATCGACACGGACGACTGGGGTGGAGAGGTGATGCTGCGGCTGGATGACGGTTGGTGCGCGGCCCTGGATCGCGACAGCATGATGTGCACCATCTACGAAAAGCGCCCGCTGATCTGCCGCGAGTTCGAGATGGGCGCGCCGGAGTGCCTGGAAGAACGCCAGGGCATTACGACGGCGTATCGATAAAGGTCTGGTCTGATCTACTGTGGGAGCGAGCTTGCTCGCGATAGCGGTGGCTCAGACAATTTTATCTTGGCTGGTCTATTGCCATCGCGAGCAAGCCCGCTCCCACCGTTCTCAAGCTGTTTTGTTACAGCGGCATCGTGTAGTGCAGCGCGTAGCTTTCCACACCGTCGTTAGTCGACTTGATGCCGGCGTTGGAGTAATGAGTGGCGCGAATGCCCACTTCATGCCCACCGTTGAAGCGCAGGCCGAAGCCGATGCGATCTTCGAACTGGAAGGCCGTACCGAGCTTGTTGTCTTCGACTTCGGTATTGGCAAACAACGCCACGCCGATACCTGCCTCGATGTAAGGCTTCACGTTCTGACCGGAAAATTCATACACAAACACAGGCGAGAACGACAGGCTGTGATTGCTGGATGTCTCGTCCCCTTCCCAATAGGTATAGGCGCCACTCCAGTAGCCGGTCAGGCGACCGACATCACTTTGCAGCCAACTCTTGTCCCAGTCGAACTGCATGCCCAGGCGGTAGGTCATGGTCGAGTCGCTGGTCTGGCCAACCCCAAACTCCACACCCGCTGCTTGTGCAGTGTAAGTGTGCCCCAACAATGCAGCCGCAAACGCGGCAAAGCAGAATAAGCGCTTCATTAGAAACATCCTTTTCCGAACAGACTTAGTTAGTTTTGTGACAAACAGACAAAGCTATAGAAATCCGCATCCAAACAGAAGTTCAGCCCGTTTCACACGGTTTTCACATTCTTTTTACAGATCGAAGCTTCGCACAACGCCGGACGAATGCCATAGCATCGGTAGGATTTTTCTTAAATGTATCGGGTCTGCACTCGTCCAGAAGTGCGTTTCGCTGGCAGGTCCTTCAGCCAACAACCCTCGCTCCGCCAGGAGGCGCTGAAGTTGCCGGGCCACGGCGGCACCGGTATCGATCAGGCTGATGTGCTCCGGAATCATCCGCGCGAGCAATGGCTTGAGGAACGGATAGTGCGTGCAACCCAGGATCAGCGTATCGCAGCCGGCTGCCAGCAAGGGGTCGACGTAATGTTGCAGCAATTGATACAAGGCCGGGTTGTGCAGGTCACCCGCTTCGATCAGTTCCACCAACCCCGGACATGGTTGCGTGATGACCCGCACATCGGTGGCGAAACGGTCGAGCAAAGCGGCGAACTTGGCGCTCTGCAAGGTGCCCGTGGTGGCAAGCACACCGACGATACCGCTGCGGGTCGCGGCGGCGGCCGGCTTGACCGCCGGCTCCATGCCGACGATGGGCCAATGGGGGAAATCACGGCGTAGATCGGCAACTGCGGCGACCGTTGCGGTGTTGCAGGCCACGACCAGTGCCTTGGCACCCTGGCCCAGGAGAAAGTCGGCAATGATCGCGCAGCGTTGACGGATGTATTCCGGGGTCTTCTCGCCGTAGGGAATATGCCCACAGTCGGCCACGTACAACAGCGACTCATTGGGCAGCAATTGGCGAATTTCCCCCAGCACCGACAACCCGCCGACACCCGAGTCGAGCACACCGACCGGTGCTTCACTCATGTTGACCACCACAGACGCTGCAACCTGGATCACGCTTGACCCGCAGTTCACGGAATCGCGTGCCCAGGGCATCGATCAACAACAGGCGCCCCACCAGCGGCTCACCGAAACCGGCCAGCAACTTCAAGGCTTCAAGGGCTTGCAGGCTGCCCACCAACCCCACCAGCGGCCCGATCACACCGGCTTCGCTGCAGGTCAGTTCGGCTTCGCTGCCGTGGCCGTAGAGGCAGTGGTAGCAAGGGCTTTCAGGGCGACGCGGGTCGAACACCGACAACTGCCCTTCCAGGCGAATCGCCGCGCCACTGACCAGCGGTTTACCCGCCGCGACACAGGCCGCGTTCACCGCTTCGCGGGTCGAAAAATTGTCCGAGCAGTCGAGCACCACATCCACCGCCGCGACTGCCGCGGCCAGGCTGTCTTCGTCCATGGCCACCTGGTGAGGCACCAGTCGGACCTCGGGGTTGATCGCCCCCAGGCGCCGCATTGCCGAATCGACCTTGCTCAGGCCGACGCTGTCGGTGTCGTGAATGATCTGGCGTTGCAGGTTGGTCAGGTCGACGGTGTCGAAATCCGCCAGGTGCATCTCACCCACCCCCGCGGCGGCCAGGTACAACGCCACCGGCGCGCCGAGACCGCCAAGGCCGATGATCAGCACGCGGCTTTGCTTGAGACGCAATTGGCCGTCGATGTCGACGTGCTGCAACAGAATCTGCCGGCTGTAGCGCAACAGCTCCTGATCATTCAGCACGGCCGGCACCCCAGGCTGATGCGCTCATGACCGCCCAGGTCCTTGCGGCTGTGGACGTCAGCAAAACCTTGGAGGCGCAGCAAATCGCGCACCGCCTCGGCCTGATCGTAACCGTGTTCAAGCATCAGCCAGCCGCCCGGCTCGAGATGAGCCGGGGCCTGGGCAACGATCTGGCGCAGATCATCGAGCCCGTCCGGCCCGGCAACCAGGGCACTGGCCGGCTCGAAACGCACGTCGCCCTCGATAAGGTGCGGATCGCTGGCCGCGATGTACGGCGGGTTGCTGATGATCAACTCGAAACGCTCGTCTTCCAGCGCACTGAACCAGTGGCTGCTCAGCACCGTGACGTTGCGCAGGTCCAGACGCTGACGATTGCGTTCGGCCAGGGCCACGGCCTCCAGCACCCGGTCGACCGCCGTGACTTTCCAGGCCGGGCGCTCACTGGCCAATGCCAGGGCAATCGCGCCGCTGCCGGTGCCCAGGTCCAGGACCCGGGCTGGTGTCGCCGGCAACAACGCCAGCGCGGTCTCCACCAGCAGCTCGGTGTCGGGACGCGGGATCAGGGTATGGGGTGCGACTTCCAGGTCGAGTTTCCAGAAACCCTGTTGCCCGAGGATGTACGCCACCGGCTCGCCGGAACGACGTCGCCGCAGGTATTCGGAGAACAGCAACGCTGCCTCGCTGGGCACGATCCGCTCGGGCCAGGTGTGCAGGAAGCTGCGGGACTTGCCCAAGGCTGCGGCCAGCAACAACTCGGCGTCCAGCCGGGCCGTGGGCGAATCCGGTAACTCGGCAGCGCGTAACAGACTGGCGATGATGGTCATTTGTTCACCTGTGCTTACTCGCCAATCGCCGCCAACTGGTCGGCCTGGTATTCGGCCAGCAACGGCTCGATCACCGCATCGACACCACCGGCAAGGATCTCGTCCAGGGAATACAGGGTCAGGTTGACGCGATGGTCGGTGACCCGGCCCTGGGCGAAGTTGTAGGTACGGATCCGCTCGGAACGGTCGCCCGAGCCCACCAGCAACTTGCGTTCGCTGGCGATGGCATTGGCGGCGGCGCTGGTCTGCTGGTCGTTGAGCTTGGCCGACAACCAGGCCATGGCCCGCGCGCGGTTCTTGTGCTGGGAACGTTCTTCCTGGCACTCGACCACGATGCCCGAAGGCAAGTGCGTGATGCGGATCGCCGAGTCAGTCTTGTTGACGTGCTGGCCGCCGGCGCCGGAGGAACGGTAAGTGTCGACCCGCAGGTCCGCCGGGTTGATCTCGATGGCTTCCTGCTCGTCCGGCTCGGGCAATACCGCCACGGTGCAGGCCGAGGTGTGGATGCGTCCCTGGGACTCGGTGGCCGGCACGCGCTGCACGCGGTGGGCGCCGGATTCGAATTTCAGCTTGCCATAAACGTTGTCGCCTTCGACCCGGGCGATGACTTCTTTATAGCCACCGTGCTCGCCCTCGTTCTCCGAGAGGATCTCCACCCGCCAACCGCGACGCTCGGCATAGCGCGAATACATGCGAAACAGGTCGCCGGAAAAAATCGCCGCCTCGTCGCCGCCGGTACCGGCACGGATCTCAAGGAACACATTGCGCCCGTCATTCGGGTCCTTGGGCAACAGCATGCGTTGCAGGCTGCTTTCCAGTTCAACCAGTTGATCCTTGGCTTCGCGGACTTCCTCCACGGCCATTTCGCGCATGTCCGGGTCGCTGTCCTTGAGCAGCGCCTGGGCGCCTTCGAGATCGCCCTGCACTTTGAGCAACTGTTTATAGGCGGCGACAATCGGCTCGACTTCCGCGTATTCCTTGGAATAGGTGCGGAATTTGTTCTGGTCGGAAATGACTTCGCCATCGCCCAGCAAGGCGGTCAGTTCTTCGAAACGGTCCTGGAGAATGTCCAGTTTGTTGAGCAGTGACGCTTTCATTGCGGTTTTTTATCCGAAAAGCTATCCGGTGAGCCCTCACCGAGGGCAAAGAGTTCCTGGGCCATGGCCAGCGCATCGAGGCGGCCTTCGGCGGTCAGCTTCTTGAGCTGGACACTGGGGGCGTGGAGCAATTTGTTGGTCAGGCCGCGGGCCAGTTGTACCAGCACCTCTTCGGCACTGCCGCCGTTGGCCAGCAGGCGCAGGGCTTTTTGCAGCTCCTCGTCGCGCAGGCGTTCGCTCTGCTGACGATAGGCCTTGAGCACATCCACCGCCGCCAGCTCGCGCAGGCGCACCATGAAGTCGTCGGCACCGACGGTGATCATCTCTTCCGCCGCCTGGGCCGCGCCCTGCCGGCTCTTGAGGTTCTCGGCGACCACCTCGTGCAGGTCGTCGACGCTGTAGAGATACACGTCATCCAGTTCGCCGACTTCCGGCTCGATGTCCCGGGGAACGGCAATGTCCACCATGAAAATCGGCTTGTGCTTGCGCAGCTTCAGGGCACTTTCCACAGCGCCCTTGCCCAGGATCGGCAACTGGCTGGCGGTGGAACTGATGACGATGTCGCTGTGCACCAGCTCCGCGGGAATGTCCGACAGCAGCACCGCATGGGCGCCGAACTGCTCGGCCAGGGTACTGGCCCGTTCCAGGGTCCGGTTGGCGACGACTATGCGCTTGACCCCCAGGTCGTGGAGATGGCGGGCGACCAGGGTGATGGTCTCGCCAGCGCCGATCAGCAGTGCCTGGCTGCGTTGCAAATCACTGAAAATCTGTTTCGCCAGGCTGACCGCGGCAAACGCCACGGACACCGGGTTCTCGCCGATGGCGGTGTCGGTGCGTACCTGCTTGGCGGCGTTGAACGTCGCCTGGAACAGGCGCCCCAGCAGCGGGCCGACGGTGCCTGCCTCGCGGGCCACGGCGTAGGCCGACTTCATCTGGCCGAGAATCTGCGGCTCGCCCAACACCAGCGAGTCGAGCCCCGAGGCGACGCGCATCATGTGACGAACGGCCGCATCGTCTTCGTGCACATAGGCACTGGCGCGCAGCTCTTCAAAGCTCAGGTTGTGGTATTCGGCCAGCCAGCGCAGGACTGAATCGGCCGAAACGTGATCCTGTTCTATATATAGCTCGCTGCGATTGCAGGTGGAGAGGATCGCAGCTTCGCGACTGTCGGTGAGTCGGCAGAGCTGCTGCAAGGCCTCAACCAGCTGCTCAGGCGTAAAGGCCACGCGCTCGCGGACGTCTACTGAAGCAGTCTTGTGGTTAATACCGAGTGCAAGGAAGGCCATTCAAAGTCGCTGATGGTGACGTGAAGCCGGCAATTGTCCTACTTCGTCAGATTCAGAACAACCACTCGATCTCTATCGCCCTGCCCGGGGTTGTAAATCGACGGGGCGGTTATGTTTGACCGAAGGCTTGTGTCATGATGATCCGACCGCAGGTTAGTCGTCCTCTTCCTATATGAATAGATCTTCCGCGTTGCTCCTCGCCCTTGCCTTGCTCAGCGGCTGCCAGTCCATGGCCCCCGTTTCGACGGACGGTACGCCGCCCGTCGAAGACAGTGTGCAGGTACCTGAAAAACCCAAGGTCTACGGCTCGTTCAGCGAAGAAACCATCTTCAGCCTGTTGAGCGCCGAACTGGCAGGCCAGCGCAATCGCTTCGACATTGCCCTGGACAACTACGTGACCCAGGCCATCAACACCCAGGATCCGGGCATCTCCGAGCGGGCATTTCGCATTGCCGAATACCTGGGCGCCGACCAGCCAGCGCTGGATACCGCGCTGATCTGGGCCAAGAATGCCCCGGACGACCTCGAAGCACAGCGCGCCGCCGCCGTGCAACTGGCCCGGGCCGGGCGCTATGACGACTCCATGATCTATATGGAGAAAGTCCTGCTGGGCAAGGGCGACACCCATTTCGACTTCCTGGCCCTGTCCGCCGCCGATACCGACCAGGAAACTCGCAACGGCCTGATGAAAAGCTTCGATCGCCTGTTGCAGCGCCACCCGAACAACGGCCAGCTGATTTTCGGCAAGGCCCTGCTGCTGCAACAGGACGGTGACACCCAGGGCGCCCTCACCCTGTTGGAAGACAACCCGCCGGAAGCCGGCGAAGTGGCGCCGATCCTGCTGCGCGCACGCCTGCTGCAAGGCTTGAACCGGGGCGACGAAGCACTGCCGCTGCTGGAAAAAAGCATCAAGAAGTACCCGGACGACAAACGCCTGCGCCTCACCTACGCCCGCATGTTGGTGGAAAACAACCGCATGGACGACGCCAAGGTGGAGTTCTCCAGCCTGGTCCAGCAATACCCGGAAGACGACGACTTGCGCTACTCCCTGGCGCTGGTCTGCCTGGAAGCCAAGGCCTGGGAAGAGGCCAAGGGTTACCTGGAAGACCTGATCGCCCGGGAAAGCCACGTCGACTCGGCCCACCTGAACCTGGGTCGCATCGCCGAGGAACGCAATGACCCTGAGAGCGCACTGATCGAGTACGCCCAGGTTGGCCCGGGCAACGACTACCTGCCGGCACAGTTGCGCCAGGCCGATATCCTGATCGGCAATGGCAAGACCGCCGAAGCCCAGAGCCGCCTCGCGGTACAACGCGACTCCCAACCGGACTACGGCATCCAGTTGTACCTGATCGAAGCCGAAACCTTGTCGGCCAACAATCAGGGCGACAAAGCCTGGAACGTGCTGCAACAAGCCTTGAAGCAGTACCCGGACGACCTGAACCTGCTGTACACCCGCGCCATGCTCGCGGAAAAACGCAATGACCTGGCCCAGATGGAAAAGGACCTGCGCCTGATCATCCAGCGTGACCCGGACAACGCCATGGCCCTCAACGCCCTGGGCTATACGTTGTCGGATCGCACCACCCGTTATGACGAAGCCAAGCTGCTGATCGAACAGGCCCACCAGATCAATCCGGAAGACCCGGCGGTGCTCGACAGCCTAGGCTGGGTGAATTACCGCCTGGGCAATCTCGACGAAGCCGAACGCCTGTTGCGCCAGGCCCTGGAGCGCTTTCCCGACCAGGAAGTCGCCGCTCACCTGGGCGAGGTCCTGTGGGCCAACGGCAAACAACGCGAAGCCCGGCAGATCTGGAGCCGATTCCTCAAGGATCAGCCTGACAGCCCTATCTTGCGCAGCACCATCAAACGCCTGACCGGATCCGAGACTCTTTAAGATTATGTTTTTGCGCCATCTCATCGTTTTCAGCTTCATCGCCCTGCTCGCCGGTTGCGCGGGCTTCGGCGCCCGTGAATCCGTCCAGGGCCAGGGCAACCAGGCCCAATGGCGCGAGCACAAGCAACAACTGAGCAGCCTCGACGGCTGGCAGATCGACGGCAAGATCGGCATCCGCGCCCCGAAAGACTCCGGCAGTGGCACGCTGTTCTGGCTGCAACGCCAGGACTACTACGACATTCGCCTGTCAGGCCCACTGGGTCGCGGTGCGGCCCGCCTGACCGGCCGGCCGGGCCAGGTGTCGCTGGAAGTCGCCAACCAGGGACGCTACGAGGCGCCCACGCCCGAAGCGCTGCTGGAAGAACAAATGGGCTGGAAGCTGCCGGTTTCCCACCTGACCTGGTGGGTTCGCGGGCTGCCGGCACCGGACAGTAAAAGTCGCCTGACCCTCGATGCCGACAGCCGCCTGTCCAACCTGGAACAGGATGACTGGCAGATCGAATACCTCAGCTATGCCCAGCAGAACGGTTATTGGCTGCCCGAACGCATCAAGCTGCACGGCAGCAACCTCGACGTCACGCTGGTGATCAAGCAATGGCAGCCGCGCAAGCTGGGGCAATGACATGAGCGCCGCACACCTGACCCTGCCCTCCCCGGCCAAGCTCAACCTGATGCTGCACATCCTCGGCCGTCGTCCGGACGGCTACCACGAGTTGCAGACGATTTTTCAGTTCCTGGACTACGGCGACGAAATCACCTTTGCCGTACGCGACGACGGGGTGATTCGCCTGCACACCGAGTTCGAAGGCGTTCCCCACGACAGCAACCTGATCGTCAAGGCCGCGAAAAAACTCCAGGCGCAATCCGGTTGTCCGCTGGGCATCGATATCTGGATCGAAAAAATCCTGCCCATGGGCGGTGGCATCGGTGGCGGCAGCTCGAATGCGGCAACGACTTTATTGGGCCTCAACCATTTGTGGCAGCTGGGTTGGGACGTGGATCGCCTGGCGGCCCTGGGCCTGACGCTGGGCGCCGACGTGCCGGTTTTCGTGCGTGGCCACGCCGCTTTCGCCGAGGGCGTCGGGGAAAAATTCACCCCGGTGGAACCCGAAGAACCCTGGTACTTGGTGCTGGTGCCGCAAGTATCTGTAAGTACAGCAGAAATTTTTTCAGATCCACTGTTGACACGTAACTCTCCTCCCATTAAAGTGCGCCCCGTTCCCAAGGGAAACAGTCGAAATGACTGCTTACCGGTGGTAGCAAGGCGTTATCCAGATGTTCGTAACGCTTTGAATTTGTTAGGTAAATTTACCGAAGCAAAACTCACCGGAACTGGAAGTTGTGTGTTTGGGGGCTTCCCAAGCAAAGCTGAAGCTGATAAAGTCTCGGCCCTTCTGACAGAGACCCTTACAGGGTTTGTAGCAAAAGGAAGCAACGTTTCGATGTTGCATCGCAAGCTGCAAGACCTGCTCTAAAAGGAATCGAGTGCTGGGCACTCGCAGCAACAGATACAGGGGCGTCGCCAAGCGGTAAGGCAGCAGGTTTTGATCCTGCCATGCGTTGGTTCGAATCCAGCCGCCCCTGCCATTTTCCTATACTCATCCAGGTATACCCTCAGCCTTCAGGTACTGCGCGTGTCCAAGATGATGGTCTTTACGGGGAACGCTAACCCCGATCTGGCTCGGCGTGTCGTACGTCAGCTGCATATCCCTCTCGGTGACATCTCTGTCGGTAAGTTCTCCGACGGCGAAATCACTGCCGAGATCAATGAAAACGTTCGCGGTAAAGACGTTTTCATTATTCAGCCGACTTGCGCTCCGACCAACGATAACCTGATGGAACTCGTCGTGATGGCTGATGCCTTCCGTCGCTCCTCGGCTACTCGTATCACTGCTGTTATTCCTTACTTTGGTTATGCCCGTCAGGATCGCCGTCCGCGTTCCGCACGTGTGGCGATCAGCGCGAAAGTCGTGGCTGATATGCTGACCGTAGTCGGCATCGACCGTGTCCTCACGGTTGATTTGCATGCTGACCAGATTCAGGGTTTCTTCGATATCCCCGTGGATAACATCTACGGTTCCCCGGTCCTGGTGGATGATATTGAAGATCAGCGCTTCGAAAACCTGATGATCGTGTCCCCGGACATTGGCGGCGTCGTGCGTGCACGGGCAGTTGCCAAATCCCTGGGCGTTGATCTGGGTATCATCGACAAACGCCGTGAGAAAGCCAATCACTCCGAAGTGATGCATATCATCGGCGACGTCGAAGGGCGTACCTGTATTCTGGTCGATGACATGGTCGATACCGCCGGCACCCTGTGCCACGCGGCCAAGGCCCTGAAAGAGCATGGCGCTGCCAAGGTCTTTGCCTACTGCACACACCCTGTGCTGTCGGGTCGAGCGATCGAAAACATTGAAAATTCAGTGCTGGACGAGCTGGTGGTGACCAATACCATCCCGCTGTCCGCTGCAGCACAAGCCTGTGCGCGTATCCGCCAACTGGATATCGCACCGGTTGTTGCCGAAGCGGTTCGCCGCATCAGCAATGAAGAATCGATCAGTGCGATGTTCCGTTAAGGGCCCTGCCCTTTCCAGGAGATCTCGTTGACGAAAAGCGCCCCGCCCCAACACTCATGTTGGGGCGGGGCTTTTTTGCCCATACCGCTTTGGCGTCGGTCGCAGACGTCATTCGGAAATGGCTATTTTGGAGATACAACATGAACGATTTTACTCTGAATGCTGAAGTGCGTTCCGACCTGGGGAAAGGTGCGAGCCGCCGCCTGCGTCGTCTCGCAAGCCTGGTTCCAGCTGTAGTCTACGGTGGCGAAAAAGCCCCTGAGTCCATCAGCATGCTGGCCAAAGAAGTTGCCAAACTGCTCGAAAACGAAGCGGCCTACAGCCACATCATCGAGCTGAACATTGGTGGCACCAAGCAAAACGTCGTGATCAAAGCCCTGCAGCGTCACCCGGCCAAAGGCCACGTGATGCACGCCGACTTCGTACGCGTAGTAGCTGGCCAGAAACTGACCGCTATCGTGCCTGTACACTTCGTTGGCGAAGCTGCTCCGATCAAGAAAGGCGGCGAAATTTCGCACGTTGTTTCGGAAATCGAAGTGACCTGCCTGCCGAAAGACCTGCCTGAATTCATCGAAGTCGACCTGGCTGACGCCGAAGTCGGCACGATCATTCACCTGTCCGACCTCAAGGCTCCTAAAGGCGTTGAGTTTGTTGCTCTGGCACACGGCGATGACAAGGCTGTTGCCAACGTCCACGCTCCACGTGTTGCTCCAGAAGCCACTGAAGAAGGCGCTGCAGAGTAATTTCACTCTGTCGCCGGAGTGACCGGAAACATCGCGGACTGGAACGTAGCGAGACAGCGGGCGAGAACGCGAAGTTTACTTAACGGTAAATCCGCCATTTTTGTCCACTGTCGCAACACCGCCTGATTGCGACATTGTTACCCACACTCCAGGAAGGGCCCCTATCGTGACTGCCATTAAACTGATCGTTGGCCTGGGAAATCCAGGCGCTGAATACGAACAGACCCGGCATAACGCAGGGGCCCTTTTTGTTGAGCGCATCGCGCACGCACAAGGCCTCAGCCTGGCAGCCGATCGCAAGTATTTCGGCCTGACCGGTCGCTTCTCGCACCAGGGTCAGGATGTTCGCCTGTTGATTCCCACCACCTACATGAACCGCAGCGGCCAGGCCGTGGCGGCATTGGCCGGTTTCTTCCGCATCAAGCCTGAAGAAATCCTGGTGGCCCACGACGAACTCGACCTGCCTCCGGGCGTTGCCAAGCTCAAGCAAGGCGGCGGCCATGGCGGTCACAACGGGTTGCGCGACATCATCGCGCAACTGGGTAATCAGAATACCTTTCACCGCCTGCGGCTCGGCATCGGCCACCCGGGCGTTGCCAGTATGGTTTCAAACTTTGTCCTGGGTCGTGCGCCTCGCGCCGAACAGGAAAAACTCGATGCCAGCATCGACTTTGCCCTCGGCGTGCTGCCGGATATCCTCGCCGGTGAATGGAACCGCGCGATGAAAAACCTGCACAGCCAGAAGGCCTGACACTTATCCGAGGGGAAACACCATGGGATTCAATTGCGGCATCGTCGGCCTGCCTAACGTCGGCAAGTCCACCCTGTTCAACGCCCTGACCAAATCCGGTATCGCGGCCGAGAACTTCCCCTTCTGCACCATCGAGCCGAACACCGGCATCGTGCCGATGCCCGATCCGCGCCTGGAAGCCCTGGCGGCCATCGTGATCCCGGAGCGCGTGCTGCCGACCACCATGGAGTTCGTCGACATCGCCGGCCTGGTGGCCGGGGCTTCGAAAGGTGAAGGCCTGGGCAACAAATTCCTGGCCAACATCCGCGAAACCGATGCCATCGCCCACGTGGTCCGCTGCTTCGAAGACGAGAACGTGATTCACGTCTCCAACAGCGTCGACCCGAAACGCGATATCGAAATCATCGACCTGGAACTGATCTTCGCCGACCTCGACAGCTGCGAGAAGCAACTGCAGAAAGTCGCTCGCAATGCCAAGGGTGGCGACAAAGACGCCGTCGCCCAGAAAGCCCTGCTCGAGCAGTTGATCGCTCACTTCACCTTGGGCAAGCCGGCACGCAGCCTGATCAAGAACATGGGTGCCGATGAGAAGCAGATCGTTCGTGGCTTCCACCTGCTGACCACCAAGCCGGTCATGTACATTGCCAACGTTGCCGAAGACGGCTTCGAGAACAACCCGCTGCTGGACGTGGTAAAAGCTATCGCCGAAGAAGAAGGCGCGATCGTGGTACCGGTCTGCAACAAGATCGAAGCGGAAATCGCCGAGCTTGAAGACGGCGAAGAGAAGGACATGTTCCTGGAGGCCCTGGGCCTGGAAGAGCCTGGCCTGAATCGCGTGATCCGTGCGGGTTATGAAATGCTCAACCTGCAGACGTACTTCACCGCTGGCGTAAAAGAAGTCCGCGCCTGGACCGTTCGCGTCGGGGCTACCGCGCCACAAGCCGCGGCCGTGATCCATACCGACTTCGAAAAAGGCTTCATCCGCGCCGAAGTCATCGCCTATGACGATTTCATCCAGTACAAGGGTGAAGCCGGTGCCAAGGAGGCTGGTAAATGGCGTCTGGAAGGCAAGGAATATATCGTCAAGGACGGTGATGTGATGCACTTCCGCTTTAACGTCTAAGTTGCACGTGGTGTTGCGGGTGATGGTGTGTATATCCGTTTCTGCGGTAAGGGCCACTTACGGTTCCGCTCTTACAGCGGGTCACTTTTGGAAGAGCGCCAAAAGTAACCAAAAACGCTTTGCCCCACCACTCGGTGCCTCGCTTAGGCTCGGCATGCCTGAACGAAGGCATCGCTCCGTGGGCCGCCGCGAAGGGCCATCCATGGCCCAGCGCGGCTAACCCGGCATCCATGCCGGGTTGCCCACTGCGCAATGCCTTCGTTCAGCCAGCGTGGTTTAACGGGGCGCCCCAGATCAAAATCAAAATCAAAATCAAAATCGAGGCGGCCTGACAGCCGACCTGGCTTTTTTGCGAACGCGTTTTTCCTGTGGGAGCGAGCCTGCTCGCGAAGGCGGTTTCACAGCCAATGAAGATATTGGATGTGCCGGCCTCTTCGCGAGCAAGCTCGCTTGTATGGTAGGACTTGAAGGGAGGAGGAGGGACAAAGCTCGATTCTGACTGTTCGCGCAGTA
Source organism: Pseudomonas sp. A25(2017) (assembly GCF_002001065.1). Taxonomy (NCBI): domain Bacteria; kingdom Pseudomonadati; phylum Pseudomonadota; class Gammaproteobacteria; order Pseudomonadales; family Pseudomonadaceae; genus Pseudomonas; species Pseudomonas sp. A25(2017). Next base: position 117,469 of record NZ_MUOA01000076.1, read on the forward strand.
CAGACCGTGGGAGATTTCACCCCTCCTCCTTTCACCCAAGCGCCGATAAAGAATGCATCTGGCCTAGACCGACGATAGGAACAAGCCTGCGCCTCTGGGTGAACCCTTCAAGTGTTCAAA
>NZ_MUOA01000116.1:0-114346 GCF_002001065.1 Pseudomonas sp. A25(2017)
AATGAATAAAATGGAACTGAAAAAAGGCGAGCATTTTCCCTCACCCACCCACCCCGGGGCAATGACAGATAGTCATCCTTGGGCGTTTTTCCGGTGGATAAAGCCGCATTCACCAGGTGAAACCTTTCCGCTGATGGTTTGTAGAGTCAAGCACACGTCGGGAAGTGCCATTTATCCACCAATATCAAAACTTTTTGATATTGAACTTGCAGGGTTCCAATCCCCTCACTAGACTGCCGCACATGAACTTACCTGCACCTTCCATTCGCCATGACGACTGCGATGAGCTGGCGGCCCTTTGCAAGGCCGGCGGCGATCCGTTGCGGCTCAATGTATTGCGCGCCCTGGCCAATGACTCGTTCGGCGTGCTGGAGCTGGCGCAGATATTCGGCATCGGTCAGTCCGGGATGAGCCACCACCTCAAGGTCCTGGCCCAGGCGGACCTGGTGGCGACCCGCCGGGAAGGCAACGCCATTTTCTATCGCCGCGCCCTGCCCCACACCGAGCTGCTGGGCGGCAAGCTGCACGCGGCGCTGCTGGACGAAGTGGACGCGCTGAACCTGCCAATCGACGTGCAGGCTCGCATCGCCCAGGTACACGGGCAACGGGCCGCCGCCAGCCAGGACTTCTTCGCCCGGGTCGCCGAGAAATTTCGCGCCCAGCAAGACCTGATCGCCGGCTTGCCGCAATACCGCGAAAGCGTCGTGGCGCTGCTCGACAAACTAAGCTTCCAAGCCACGGCCACGGCGATCGAAGTCGGCCCCGGCGATGGCGCCTTTCTGCCGGAGCTGGCGCGACGCTTCAGCCAGGTGACGGCGCTGGACAACAGCCCGGCCATGCTCGAATTGGCGCGCCAGGTGTGTGAACGCGAGGCCCTGGCTAACGTCAGCCTGCAACTGGCCGACGCCCTGGATGGCATGAGCCTGCAGGCCGACTGCGTAGTATTGAACATGGTGCTTCATCATTTCGCCGCGCCGGCCGATGCACTCAGGCACATGGCCGCCCTGCTGCAACCGGGCGGCAGCCTGCTGGTGACGGAGTTATGCAGTCACAACCAGAGCTGGGCCAGGGAGGCCTGTGGCGATCTCTGGCTCGGCTTCGAACAGGACGACCTGGCCCGCTGGGCCACCGCTGCGGGCCTCGTGCCCGGGGAAAGCCTTTATGTAGGCTTACGTAATGGTTTCCAGATCCAGGTCCGCCACTTTCAGCGGCCGACTGGCGACACTCACCAACGGTAACTTGTAGGAAAACATCGAGATGAGCGAATACTCCCTTTTCACCTCCGAGTCCGTGTCTGAAGGGCATCCGGACAAAATCGCCGACCAGATTTCTGATGCGGTGCTGGACGCCATCATTGCTGAAGACAAGTTCGCCCGCGTGGCGTGCGAGACTCTGGTGAAAACGGGCGTGGCGATCATCGCCGGCGAAGTCACTACTTCGGCCTGGGTCGACCTGGAACAGATCGTCCGCGACGTGATCCTGGGCATTGGCTACAACAGCTCCGACGTCGGCTTCGACGGCGCGACCTGCGGCGTAATGAACATCATTGGCAAGCAGTCCCCCGACATCAACCAAGGCGTTGACCGGGCCAAGCCGGAAGACCAGGGTGCCGGCGACCAGGGCCTGATGTTCGGCTACGCCAGCAACGAGACCGACGTGCTGATGCCGGCCCCGATCACCTTCTCGCACCAGTTGGTTCAACGCCAGGCCGAGGCCCGTAAATCCGGGCTGCTACCTTGGCTGCGCCCGGACGCCAAGTCCCAGGTGACCTGCCGTTACGAAGGCGGCAAGGTGGTCGGTATCGATGCCGTCGTCCTGTCGACCCAGCACAACCCCGATGTGTCCTACAAAGACCTGCGCGAAGGCGTGATGGAACTGATCGTCAAGCACGTGCTGCCTGCCGAGTTGCTGTCCAAGGACACCCAGTTCCACATCAACCCGACCGGCCAGTTCATCATCGGCGGCCCGGTGGGCGACTGCGGCCTGACCGGTCGCAAGATCATCGTCGACAGCTACGGCGGCATGGCCCGTCACGGCGGCGGCGCGTTCTCCGGCAAGGACCCTTCGAAGGTTGACCGTTCGGCGGCCTACGCCGGCCGTTATGTCGCCAAGAACATCGTCGCCGCCGGCCTGGCCGAGCGCTGCGAGATCCAGGTGTCCTACGCCATTGGCGTGGCCCAGCCTACGTCGATCTCGCTGAATACCTTCGGCACCGGCAAGATCGGCGATGACAAGATCATCAACCTGGTCCGTGAAGTGTTCGACCTGCGTCCATACGCCATCACCACCATGCTCGACCTGCTGCACCCGATGTACCAGGACACTGCAGCCTATGGCCACTTCGGTCGTACGCCGCAGATCAAAACCGTGGGTGACGATACCTTCACCACCTTCACCTGGGAAAAAACCGACCGCGCCGACGCCCTGCGCGCCGCTGCCGGCCTGTAACACCGGCGTGTAAAGAAAAGCCCCTGGCGACTGTGTCGTCAGGGGCTTTTTCATGCCTGGCTCTTGAGGCGAGAGAATTTATCTGTGGGAGCAAGGCTTGCCCGCGATGAGGACAACGCGGTCCTTGCGGTAACGAGGCGCCTGCATCGCGGGCAAGCCTTGCTCCCACAAAACTCCCTCGCCATGCCGCTCAAGCCCGTCGTGCCACCAGCAAAAACGAAGCCGCACTGGCCAGCAGCCCAGCACACATCCGATTGAACAGGCGCTTGCCACTGGGCCGGGAAAACAAACGCCGCGCGTAAATACCCATGTAGCAATACAAGCCGATGGCGATGCACTCCAGCGCCAGGAACAAACCACCCAGCACGGCGAATTGTTGGGTGACGGTGCCTGTACGGTCGACGAATTGTGGCAGGAACGCGGTAAACAACAGAATCGCCTTCGGATTGCCGATCGCCACCAGGAACTCCTGGCGCGCCAGGCCGGCCCGGCTCATCGACGCGACCGCGGCTTCGCTGCCGGCCTCGGGCTGGGCCCGCCACAATTGCACCGCCAAATAGAACAGGTAACCGGCACCGACGAGCTTGATCCCCAGGAACAGCAACTCCGAGGTGTGCAGCACCGCAGTGAGCCCTACCGCCGCCAGGGCGATCATGATTGCAAACGCCAGCAACCGACCGATGCCGCCGCTGCACGCCCGGACGAAGCCATAACGCGAGGCATTACTGATGGACAGCAGGTTGTTCGGCCCCGGCGCCATGTTCAGCGCAAAGCAGGCCGGGATGAAAACAGCGAGCGTCGACAGTTCCATCGGGAGCATTCCAGGCAGCGGCGAATCGAAAGCCCATTCTGCGCCGGCCGCTGACGAGGGCAAGGCACAGTTGCGCGGCTAAATCACCTCGCACTGTACCGCCGCGACTTCGCCACCAGGCCCCGCAAAATCCGGTAACGCTCCAGGCCTCGCAACTTCCACGACAGTGGCTAGCCTTCAGTACTCAACCAAGCAAGGATGCTTCGATGCCACCGTTTTTGTATGCACTCGCCTGTCTTGTATTCATTGCCATTCCTGCGATTGCCGCGCCCTGTCCCGATTGGCCCACTGAACGCGCCCGGGCCGAGATCGCCGCGCTGCAACAGCAAATCGACACCTGGGACGACAGTTATCACCGCCTCGGCCAATCCCTGGTGGCCGACGAATTGTATGATCAATCCCGCACACAGTTGGGCCAGTGGCGCCGCTGCTTCAACCTCGCAGCCCCCGAAGATCCGCTGCGTTCAGTGGGCGCAAAGGTGCCGCACCCCGTTATCCATACGGGCCTGGAAAAACTGAAGGATGCCGACGCCGTGGGGGCCTGGCTGCACGGTCGAGAGGACGTCTGGGCCCAACCGAAAGTCGACGGCGTGGCGGTAACCCTGGTCTATCGCAAGGGTCGCCTGCATCAGGCAATCAGCCGTGGCGATGGCGTCCTCGGACATGACTGGACCACCAATGCGCGCAAGATCGGCGCCATCCCGCAACAACTGCGCCAGCCCGTAGACCTGGTCGTCCAGGGCGAGCTGTACTGGCACCTGGAGGCTCATGTCCAAGCCAGCAGCGGCAGCGTGAACGCCCGCGGGACCATGGCAGGCTTGATGGCACGCAGCAATTTGACGGTACACGATGGGGTATCTATCGGCCTGTTTGTCTGGGACTGGCCGGAAGGGCCGGAGACCCTGCCCGAGCGAATGGCCGCGCTGAACGCGTTGGGCTTCGCTGACACCCTCGACTACAACCAACCTGTGCGGACATTGGTCGATGCCGAGCAGTGGCGCGATCACTGGTACCGCACACCGCTGCCATTCGCCAGCGACGGGATCGTCCTGCACCAGAGCCGCCGCCCACCCGCCGACCGCTGGCAAGCCAGGGCGCCATTCTGGAGCGTCGCCTGGAAATACCCGTATGCCCAGGCGCTGGCCGAAGTGCGCAAGGTGCACTTCAAGGTCGGGCGTACCGGGCGCATCACGCCCGTACTGGAGCTTGAACGCATCCGGCTCGACGACCGGTGGATTCGCCGGGTAAGTGTCAGCTCCCTCAAGCGTTGGGAGGAGATGGACATTCGTCCCGGCGACCGGGTCGCCATCAGCTTGGCCGGGCTGACCATCCCACGGCTCGACAGCGTCGTGCTGCGCAGCGTCGAGCGGCAGGACCTCAACGCCCCTGCGGCAGCCGATTATCACTTCTTGAGTTGCTGGCAACCGACAACCGGCTGTGAAAGCCAATTCCTCGCACGACTGGGCTGGCTGAGCGGCAAACACGGGCTTGCCCTGCCCCACGTCGGCCCGGGCACCTGGGAAAAGCTGCTGGCCGCCGGACGAGTCGACGGATTGCTGGATTGGATGACCCTCGATGCCGCCGAGCTTGCTAACATTGCCGGCTTCGGCGAACACAGTAGCGCCCGCCTGCTCGCCAGCCTGGACAGCGCCCGGCAACGCCCTTTCGAGCAATGGCTCAAGGCCCTGGGCCTGCCGCCCGCGGGTGAGGCCCGGCTGGAGGGACCGTGGCGGGTGCTGGCCGAACGCACTACCGAACAATGGCAAGCCGAGGCCGGCATCGGACCGGAACGCGCCGCGCAACTGAGCGCATTTTTTCGCGACCCGCAGGTGCTGGCCTTGAGTGACGAACTACGCTCCGCCGGGGTCGACGGTTTTTAATCCGGGCCCTGTGTGGTTGAACCCAAGGGGCAAGCATGCGTTCCAACAGCGCATCTGTACCGACCGCTCGCGATTTTTTACGGAGTTGCTATGAATTTCCTGTCCCCCGTTGCCCTGCTGGTTTTATGCAGTGCCATGGCCGCCCCTTTGATGGCGGACGAGCAAACCCCGGAGCTCACCGGCTGCGCGGCCAAGCGCCAGGGCATCATCAACCAGATCGAACTGGCCAAGTCCCGTGGCAACCAGGACCAGCAGGCAGGCCTGGAAACCGCGTTGAGTGAAGTCACCAGCCATTGCACCGATGCATCCCTGCGCAAGGAGCGTGAAAACAAGGTGCTTGATGCCAAGCACGAGGTCAGCCGGCGTCAGGCCGACCTGGAAAAGGCCATGAAGAAAGGCGACGCCGAGCGGATCAACAAACGCAAGGACAAGCTGGCGGCCTCCCGCAAGGAACTGCAGGAAGCGGTGGATGAGTTGGATAAGTGAACATTGAAAAGATCGCGGGCTCCTACAGGTTGAATGCGCCCCCCTGTAATTGGAGCTGGCGAAGCCTGCGATCTTTCAAGACATGTCAATGATCCCGAAACTCCTTGTGACAGGCACTGCACGCATCCTCGACCTTTTGCACCGCCGGCCCCAAGTAACTGGCCTTGTAGGGTTGGACGTTGCTGGCAATCACCAACTCACCGGTAGCGGCTTCAAGGTTGCGGGCCAGCGCCTGGAAACGCGCCTGCTTTTGCCAGACATCATCCAGGGCGCTGGTGTGGTCTTGTTCGCGCACCTGCGGGAAGTGTTTCCACGGTTCATGGGAGAGTTGATCCAGTTGCGTCGCTCCCTCGGCGAATCGTGCGCCATCGAACGGGACTCGACCGCGCAACATGCCGCCCAACTCTTCGTTGGTCTTGAGCATCTGCTTGAAGATCGCCTTGCGCTGGCCAAGGGGAGAATTGGGATCGACGCCGCCACAGGCGGACAACATCAGGCAGGCCAGCACGGCCATGGAAAATCGTTTTACAAACATCTTGGCCTCGGGACAGGAAACGGCAGTTAGTATCCTCGGGTCATCGGTAAAGACCAATGCCCCTATCAACAATACGGGTTGTTCGAGCACCTGACAGCGCCCGGATGACTGCAAAGGAAATCTTCATGAACAGCCGCATCAAGACCTGGCACAAAGGCCTGGCATTGACCCTACCGCTGATCGCACTGTTGGCCGGTTGTAATCGCGGAGAAAAGGTCGAAGCACCTCAGACCCACGCCCTCGCCACCTATGTCAGCGCACCGTGGGAGGCACTGCCGTCGGTGTCCGATGCAGACCTGCTGGCCGGTTTCGGCTCCTGGCGCAGTGCCTGCACCCGGCTCAAGGCCGATGCGACCTGGGGCCCGACCTGCGCGGCAGCGGCCAATGTGCCGCAAACCCCACAGGATGTACGCAATTTCCTGAAACAAAACCTGGACGTCTATGGCCTGCGCTCAGGGGACAACAGCCCCAACGGCCTGATTACCGGCTATTACGAGCCGGTCTACCCCGGCAGTCTCACCCAGACCGCCACGGCGAATATCCCGGTCTACGGTGTGCCGGAGGACATGATCGTTGTGTCGCTGGACAGCATTTACCCTGAGCTCAAGGGCAAACGCCTGCGTGGCCGCCTCGAAGGCCGGGTGCTCAAGCCATACGACGACGCGGCCACCATCGAAACCAACGGGGTGAAGGCGCCGGTCATCGCCTGGCTGACCGACCCCATGAACCTGCAATTCCTGCAAATCCAGGGTTCGGGACGTATTCGACTCGCCGATGGCCGCCAACTGCGCATCGGTTATGCCGACCAGAACGGCCACCCTTACCGCCCCATCGGGCGCTGGCTGGTTGAACAGGGCGAGCTGAAGAAAGAAGACGTGACCATGGGCACCATCAGTGCCTGGGCCAAGGCCAACCCGAACCGTATTCCCGAATTGCTGGGCAGCAACCCCAGCTACGTGTTCTTCAACCGTAACCCCGACAGCAACGAAGGCCCGCGAGGCTCGCTGAATGTACCGCTGACAGCCGGCTACAGCGTGGCGGTGGACCGCAAGGTGATTCCGCTGGGCAGCCTGCTGTGGCTATCCACCACGCGCCCTGACGGCAGCACCTTGAACCGGCCCGTCGCCGCCCAGGACACTGGTGGTGCAATTGCCGGTGAAGTGCGGGCGGACCTGTTCTGGGGCACGGGCGAGGCGGCCGGGCAACTGGCCGGGGACATGAAGCAACAGGGCCAGATCTGGATGCTCTGGCCCAAGGGCATGGCGTTGCCGCAAGTACCGCAGGTGGCAAATGCGGTGACCGCCAACCCCTAAAGAGATGCGTTGATTGTCCCGGCCCCATCGCGAGCAAGCCCGCTCCCACAGTTGATATCAGTGAATACATATTTTGTGTACACACCAGATCCATTGTGGGAGCGAGCCTGCTCGCGATGGGGCCAGCACAGACACCGAAAATCAAAAACCAGGCTCAGACCGAAACAAAGAAGAAACTCAAGACCAACCCCACCCCCACGAACCACACCAGCGAACGCAGGATCGCCCAGTCCGCCAGATAGCAAATGATGTAGAGCAGGCGACTGGTGATGAACAGCACCGCCAGCACATTGATGGTCACCAGCTCGGCATTGCCGGCCAGGTGCGCGACGATCACGGCGGCGGCGAAAAACGGGCTGATTTCAAAGCTGTTCAGTTGCGCAGCGAAAGCGCGCCGGGGAGCACCTTCGAGTGAGTCGAGAAAATCCCGAGGGTCGTGGTTATCCCGTAACCGGTATCTGCCACCGGCCTTGGCGATCCCGACACACAGGTAAGGCAGGAGAAAGGCAATCAAAATACACCACAGGGCAACCGTCATTGACGCAGTTCCTTCTTTGAGTTTTATAGAAAATCGCGAGTCCGGACACTGGTCAGAACTTCATCACCAGCATGCCAACCAACACCAGCCCGCAGGCTAAGAGCCGCGGCAAGCCAAAAGGTTCTTTCAGGTAACGCATGCCGAACAGCACCACCAGGATCACGCTGATCTCCCGCAGCGCCGCCGCTTCGGCGATCGAGCCCAGTTGCATGGCCCACAGCACCAGAGCGTAGCTGAACAATACGCAGAATCCGACCGCCAACCCCAACCGCCACTGCTCACGCCAGAACCGCATGAAGGCCGGCCGCTTGCTCACCAGCGCCAGCAACGGGAACGGCCAGGCACTGAGCAGCGTGACCCAGACCAGGTAATCCAGCGGATGGGACCAGCGCCGCAGAGCGTGACCGTCGATATAGGTGTAGCAACCGATGCACAGGCCAATCAGCGCCACCACCGGCAGCATCGACCAGGGCAGCCGCTCGCCACCGCCGCCCTGCCACAACAGGCAAAGCATGCCGAACGGGATCAGCAAAATGCCGATGACCTGCTGGGTCGTCAGCGCTTCACCGGCGAACATAAATGTCAGCGCCAGCACCACCAGCGGCGACAGGCCGCGCATCAGCGGATAGACCAGCCCCAGGTCACCGACCCGATACGCCTGGATCAGCAAATAGCGATAGAGCAGCTCGAACGCCGCCGACGCCAGGATCCACGGCCAGATCTCCAACGGCGGCAAGGCCACGAAACCCAGTGCCAGCGCGACGAACAGCAAGGCGACGCTGTCCATGCACGCCACCACCAGCAAACGCTCGCCACTGAACTTGATCAGCGTATTCCACGCCGCATGCAACAGCGCTGCTACCAACACCAAGGCCGTCGCAAGCACGGCACGCTCCTTGTCCCCGATCCTACGATCATCGGGCTCATGAATTGATTCGCTATCGTTTATACTGCAAACCGACCACGCCGCACTCAGTTGCGCATACACCTATTCCAATAATCTCGCTGTTGCCCCGCTCATTCGAAGGGGGGCGCCGGCATGCGTATGCCTGATCAGAGCGTCAAGACTACAGACAGAGACCTTGCGCATGCCACTCGCCTTGCTTGCTTTGGCCGTTGCCGCTTTCGGCATCGGCACGACTGAATTCGTCATCATGGGCCTGTTGCCCGATGTCGCCCGGGACCTGGCCGTAAGCATCCCCCAGGCCGGCCTGCTGATCACTGGCTACGCCCTGGGTGTGGTCTTTGGCGCACCGATCCTGGCGATTGGCACCGCCAACATGCCGCGCAAGGCCACGCTGCTGGGCATGACCCTGATGTTCATCCTCGGCAACGTGCTCTGCGCCCTGGCGCCGAACTACGCCACGCTGATGGCCGCCCGGGTCATTACTGCGCTGTGCCACGGAGCGTTCTTTGGCATCGGTTCGGTGGTGGCGGCCGGGTTGGTGGCGCCGAACAAACGGGCCCAGGCGATTGCCATGATGTTCACCGGCCTGACCCTGGCCAACGTGCTGGGCGTACCGTTGGGCACGGCCCTGGGGCAATACGCCGGCTGGCGTTCGACGTTCTGGGCGGTATCGGTGATCGGCGTGATCGCCGCCATCGCCCAATGGGTCTGGCTACCCAAGGAAATCCCCATGGACAAAGCCAACCTGGCCAGCGAGTTCAAGGTGCTGGGCAAGGTCAACGTGTTGCTGGCTCTGGGCATGAGCGTACTGGCCTCCACCAGTTTGTTCAGCGTGTTCACCTACATCGCGCCGATCCTGCAGGACATCACCGGGGTCAGCCCCCACGGCATCACCGTCATGCTGCTGTTGTTCGGTGTCGGCCTGACGGCGGGCAGCTTCCTTGGCGGACGCCTGGCGGACCGGCGCCTGCTGCCTGCGCTGGTGGGCATGGCCCTGGCCGTGGTGCTGGTGCTGGCCGCGTTCAGCCAGACCAGCCGGTCGGTGATCCCGGCGGCAATTACCCTGGTGCTGTGGGGCGTCTTCGCCTTCGCCCTGTGCCCGATCCTGCAATTGCTGATCATCGACCAAGCCCACGAAGCACCGAACCTCGGCTCGACCCTGAACCAGAGTGCCTTCAACCTCGGCAACGCAGCCGGGGCGTGGATGGGTGGGTTGGTCGTCGCCAGTGGTGCCGACCTGGCGGATTTGCCGTGGACCGGGGCATTCGTCAGCGGCCTCACGGTATTGACCGCCTTGTTCTTTATCCAACGACAGCGACGCTTGGCGGCCGTCGTTGTTTGAGTGCCTGGGAAATCGGCCCTGCTCCTGAGCGAATGGGCGACGCTTTCAGTAAGAATGTTTCCCCATTCGTGCGGGCTGTTTTTACCTGTCGTCCAGAAGCCTTGTTCCAGAGCGCCTGCCATTAAAATCCGCCGAGGGCTGTTCGCAGCCGGCGGATGTTTGTCCAATTAAGTCGCAACGCAATCAGCCTGCAGATTTTGCTTAGAGTTCGGCCCCCACACTCGGTACAAGGACGAACCAGAATGCCAGGCCCAATCTCGCAACAATCCCTCCCCCCTAGCTCTCTCAAGAACAGCGACCAGACCGTAAAACAGGCGAATCCCGGAAATGCCTGCCTACTGGTAGACCGCGCTACAGACCGGTCTATATCCATCATTCGATATGGCGACGGTAGCGTCGAAGTCACTATGGATCGCCCCACCATTAGCGACCTGATCCTCAGTGGTGGTGGCGCCAAGGGAGCGGCCTATTCCGGACTCCTCAAAACCCTCGAAGCCAACGGCCTCATGGACAATATCAGAACGATTTCAGGCTCTTCTGCAGGGGCCATATCGGCCGCCGTACTCGCAAGCGGCATGAGTCACGCGCGTTTCGACCAGATTCTTGACGATATTCCCCTCACGTCGTTGCTCGACAGCACCAACGTTATCGTTAAAGCACTCCAGAATGTCTCGTCGAAGCTGGGCGAAAAACTGAAAAACCTTCCGCTGGCGCAATTGCTGTGTGATCTGTTGCCACGCCTGGGTTCCAAGGGGATGCCGCTGGAGAACTTGATCCGGGAGGAATCCTGCAAGGCGCTTCTACAACGCTGCAAAGATCACCCGGAACCTCTTTCCGAAAAAGCGCAACAAGCCGTTGCCAATGTGAGACGGAACGAATACGTCACCTTCGCCGACCTGGCCGTCCTGAGCAAAGAAATCCCACCGATCAAGACCGTGGAAATCACCGGCACCGCCATGTTCGAGGAAGACACGCAATTGCTGGTGTTCAGCGAGAAGACCACGCCTGACATGGACATTGCCGTGGCAGCGCTTATCTCCGCGTCGCTGCCGGTGGTGTTCAGCAAGCTGACCCAGCAAGGACTACCCTTCCAACAGAATGATGAGAAACGCACTGAAACCACGGCGTTTGCCGATGGCGGCATCCTGAACAACACACCGGTACCTGACATCTATAATCCGGCGACCTCCATGAGCCCGATCCCGGACAGAGAGTCTTTGATCCTGATATTCGAGGCGGAAGAATCGAACCAGGAAAACCAGCGAGGCACGGGCATCACGGCCCTGATCGACAAATTTCTCAATGCACCCCATACGGCCAGCTCTGTATGGAATGCCGAACAACTGAAGCGCTTTGCTGACCAGACCGTCGTGGTGCCGCTGAAATCCAATAAAGGTGATTACCGCGGCCTGTTGAGCGGGACAGTCAACTTCAGCATGTCCAAGGAGATCAAGGATCATCTCCAGGAAGAACTGCGCAAGAAAGTCCAAACCCATCTGGACGAGCACAACGCCACTCGACAAACCTTTTGGTTTGACTCAATCGAGGATGCGCTGTTGGCGTTGGGTGACAAGGCATTCGAGCAACTGAGCATAGAACTGGAAGACGACGAAACCTGCGCCGAGGCGATCACCTTCAGGCACCACGCACAACGGGCGTTGACGCAATTGAAGGAAGCGATCCAAGAGGCCGACAAGGCATCCACCAAACTTGAACCCACCCCACCGATGCACATGGCCATCTGGACCCTCGATCAGCTTGCGGACCAGCCCGGCAGGCTGGAATGGCTGGCAAAACGCCTCAATCACGGCAATGACCCGGACTTCATGCAGTTCCTCCAGGCCGCCGCCGAGTGGGACAGAGGCGCGCCGAATGCAACTTCCGAGGTGACCGGCCACGCCGTCGAGAAAATGCACCTGCAGGACATTGCCACCCGTATATCTAACGTCGTGCAACATGTGCTGAATCCCGCATGCTTTCTCGGCGGCCAACCCGACGCGAACATCAAGTTGATAAAAGGAGTCATCCGGGACCTGCTGGAACTGCAAGATCCAAAAGCATCCAAAAATTCGCTGGAGCAGAAGATCACATTCAGCAATTCACTTGAACGGGTTATCGCGAATTACAGGTCGCGCTACACCGGGATGCTTGATCCAAAGTCAACAACCCTCAAGATCTTGCGTAACATGCTATTCAAATAACCGCCTACTCCGAGTCAATGCGCTGCGCAGGCTTATCTGGGCGCTTATCTTTGGGCAGGCCCACTTCACTGCGGATCTGCGCATGGCTGATCAACGCGAAGATAAAGCTCCCGCCAACGATATTGCCCGACAACGTCGGCCCGGCAAACACCATCCAGAAATCCTCCCAGGACAACTGGCCGGCAAACACCAGGTAGGACACTTCGGCCGAGCCGACGACGATGTGGGTGAAATCCCCGAGCGCCATGAGGTAGGTGATCAGAATGATGATCCACATCTTGGCGCTTTCCATGGACGGGATCATCCAGACCATGGTGGCGATCATCCAGCCGGAAATGATGCCCTTGGCGAACATCTGGCCGGTGTCGTTCTCCATGACCTTGCGGCCGATTTCCAGGAAAGCCTGGTCGGTGCGCTGATCGAAGATCGGCAAGTGCAACATCACGTAGGCCACCAGCAAGGTGCCGCACAGGTTGCCCACCAGCACCACGCCCCAGAGCCGCAACAGCCGGCCGAAGTTGCCCAGCGTGGGTTTGCTCATGATCGGCAGCACGGCGGTCAGGGTGTTTTCGGTGAACAGTTGCTGGCGGGCCAGGATCACCGCGAGAAAGCCGGCGCAGTAACCGAAACTGGCGATCACCTTGAAGCCTTCGTGGTCCGGCAGCCGGGAGTTGAGCAAGCCCATCGCCATCAGCGACAGGCCCATGGTCAACCCCGCCGCCAGGGCCGACCACCAGAGCGCGGCGATACTGCGCTCCAGCTCCTGATTGCCCTGGGTGCGGATGATTTCGTGCAGCACCGCAGCCCGCGGTGGCTGGTTGCGGTCGACTTCGTGCTGTTCCTGAGCCGAAAGGTCAGGGGTCTTGCCTTCTTCATGAGTGTCCATACAGCTCCTGAACCGGTGGCGTGATGTACCTACGACACGCGGCGATCAGCGCTGTTCAGTGCGGTCTTAAACCGCCATCGCGAGCAGGCTCGCTCCCACAGTTGATCTTCAGCAAACGCACATTTTGCGCTCAACAGAAACCAGTGTGGGAGCGAGCCTGCTCGCGATAGGGGCACCGCCGATCTCACTCGACCACATCGTCCTTGAACTGATCCTTGACGTATGTGATCTCGGTCCGCCCATGAGGCGCGGGCAAGCCATCTTCGCCGAGGTTGACGAAGACCATCTTCTCCACAGTCAGGATGCTCTTGCGGGTGATTTTGTTGCGCACCTCGCAGGTCAGCGTGATGGAAGTACGACCAAACTCGATGGCGGTGATGCCCAGCTCGATGATGTCACCCTGGCGCGAAGCGCTGACGAAATTGATTTCCGAGATGTATTTGGTGACCACGCGCTGGTTGCCGAGCTGGACGATGGCATAGATCGCCGCCTCCTCGTCGATCCAGCGCAACAGGCTGCCGCCGAACAGCGTGCCGTTGGGGTTGAGGTCTTCGGGCTTGACCCATTTGCGGGTGTGGAAATTCATGATCACTCCTGAGTGTCTGGCCGTTGGATTGCTGCATCATGGCAGACCGCACGGCCAGGCTCTACGTCGTGGGCCCTATGACGGTCATCGGCAATTTCGATTTGCCGACAGAAACCCTTTTGGAAGATCCGATTAGCCCGTTATAATCGCCACCGTTTTACCTCGGTCCACGCTTTGGACCGTTCCCGCCACCTGTCCGAGGGGCGCTGCAGCAGGCTCGACCTGTCAGGCTCGGATGGGGCGTTGTTTGTACGGGGGCTCCCCGCACGGACACTAAACGCACAACGGCGCCCATTCGCATACATTACGAATGGAGACTCTTCATGAGCGCTGTTATCACGCCTGCCGATTTTACCGACTACAAAGTCGCCGACATGTCCCTGGCTGCCTGGGGCCGTCGCGAAATCATCATCGCCGAATCCGAAATGCCAGCCCTGATGGGCCTGCGCCGCAAGTACTCTGGCGAACAGCCATTGAAGGGCGCAAAAATCCTCGGCTGCATCCACATGACCATCCAGACCGCCGTGCTGATCGAAACCCTGGTTGCCCTGGGTGCCGAAGTGCGTTGGTCGTCCTGCAACATCTTCTCGACCCAGGACCAGGCCGCTGCCGCCATCGCTGCCGCTGGCATCCCGGTATTCGCCTGGAAAGGCGAGACCGAGCAAGAGTACGAGTGGTGCCTGGAGCAGACCATCCTCAAGGATGGCCAGCCGTGGGACACCAACATGATCCTCGACGACGGCGGCGACCTGACCGAGCTGCTGCACAAGAAGTACGCAGCCGTGCTGGAAAACGTCCACGGCGTGACCGAAGAGACCACCACTGGCGTGCACCGCCTGCTGGACATGCTGGCCAAGGGTGAACTGAAAATCCCGGCCATCAACGTCAACGACTCGGTGACCAAGAGCAAGAACGACAACAAGTACGGCTGCCGTCACAGCCTCAACGACGCCATCAAGCGCGGCACCGACCACCTGTTGTCGGGCAAGCAGGCGCTGGTGATCGGCTACGGTGACGTGGGCAAGGGTTCGGCCCAGTCCCTGCGTCAGGAAGGCATGATCGTCAAGGTCTCCGAAGTCGATCCGATCTGTGCCATGCAGGCCTGCATGGACGGTTTCGAGCTGGTTTCGCCGTTCATCGACGGGATCAACGACGGCTCCGAAGCCAGCATCGACAAGGCCCTGCTGGGCAAGATCGACCTGATCGTGACCACCACCGGCAACGTCAATGTCTGCGATGCCAACATGCTCAAGGCCCTGAAGAAGCGCGCCGTGGTCTGCAACATCGGTCACTTCGACAATGAAATCGACACCGCCTTCATGCGCAAGAACTGGGCATGGGAAGAAGTGAAGCCGCAGGTCCACAAGGTGCACCGCACCGGCACTGGCAGCTTCGACCCACAGAACGACGACTACCTGATCCTGCTGGCCGAAGGCCGCCTGGTTAACCTGGGTAACGCCACTGGCCACCCAAGCCGCATCATGGACGGTTCGTTCGCCAACCAGGTCCTGGCCCAGATCTTCCTGTTCGGCCAGAAATACGCCGACCTGTCGCCAGCCCAGAAAGCCGAGCGCCTGACCGTGGAAGTACTGCCCAAGAAACTCGACGAAGAAGTGGCCCTGGAAATGGTCCGCGGCTTCGGCGGCGTGGTCACCCAACTGACCAAGCAACAGGCTGACTACATCGGCGTCACCGTCGAAGGCCCGTTCAAGCCGCACGCTTACCGCTACTGATCGGCGCTATTGCCTGCTCTCCCTGTGGGAGCGGGCTGTGTGGGAGCAAGGCTTGCCCGCGATGAAAACGCCGCGGTCTCTCGAGGACCGCAGCGCCTGGATCGCGAGCAAGCTTTGCTCCCACACAGCCCACTCCCACATTGTGATGCGCAAGGCGTCCAGGCTTACGAGTTTCCAAGGATATGACCATGTCCCAAGACCGTCGCTACAGCTTCGAGTTCTTCCCGACGAAGACCGATGCTGGGCATGAAAAACTGATCGCCACTGCCCGTCAGCTGGCCAGCTACAACCCCGACTTCTTCTCCTGCACCTATGGCGCTGGCGGTTCGACCCGTGACCGCACCCTGAACACCGTGTTGCAGCTCGAAAGCGAAGTCAAAGTCCCGGCCGCCCCTCACCTGTCCTGCGTGGGTGATAGCAAGGACGACCTGCGAAGCCTGCTGACCCAGTACAAGGCCGCCGGCATCAAGCGCATCGTTGCCCTGCGCGGCGACCTGCCGTCAGGCATGGGCATGGCCAGCGGCGAGCTGCGCCACGCCAACGAACTGGTTGAATTCATTCGTGAAGAAACCGGCGATCACTTCCACATCGAAGTGGCTGCGTATCCGGAAATGCACCCCCAGGCGCGCAATTTCGAAGACGATCTGCGCAACTTCGTGCGCAAGGCCAACGCTGGCGCCAGCAGCGCGATCACCCAGTACTTCTTCAACGCCGACAGTTACTTCTACTTCGTCGAGCGCATACGCCAGTTGGGCGTCGACATTCCTGTCGTACCGGGAATCATGCCGATCACCAACTACAGCAAGCTGGCGCGCTTCTCCGACGCGTGCGGTGCAGAAATCCCACGCTGGATCCGCAAGCAACTGGAAGCCTACGGCGACGACTCCTCCAGCATCCAAAGCTTCGGCGAGGAAGTCATCACGCAAATGTGTGAGCGTCTGCTGCAAGGCGGTGCACCGGGGCTGCATTTCTATACCCTAAACCAGGCCGAACCCAGCCTTGCGGTATGGAACAACCTCAAGCTGCCGCGCTGAATGACTTAATGCGGTGGTACAAAGAGGCCTTGGCGAACACCAAGGCCTTTTTCATTCAGTGATCGAGCCTTACCCTGCAATGCGCTTGCATCGGTGATTGCCGCCGAGCCATCCATGAACACCGCAGGCAGGCAAAGGGCGACTGAGGCGCAGGCCAGAGCCCTCTAGCTATTTGATGAGCTCTCGTCGTAACCTCAGGCCATGCCCGTCATTGTCCAACTGCTGACCGCCCTTCTTTTCCTGTGCCTGAGCATGACTGCCCGGGCCGAAAAGTTGCGCATTGTCACCGAACCCTGGGCCCCGTACGTCTACGAAGAGAACGGCAAGATGCTCGGCCTGGACTACGAAACCACGGCCATTGTGTTCAAGCGCCTGGGTATCGATGTGGAATGGCAGTTCCTGCCGTGGAAGCGCTGCCTGGCGATGCTGGAGCAAGGGTTGGCGGACGGTGCGCTGGACATTTTCCACAGCAATGAACGCGATTCCACGCTGCTTTACCCCAGCGAACCGCTGTCGGACGTGGAGTTCGTGATGTTCTACGCCAATGCCCGACCCCACCCGTTCCGCACGCTCGATGACCTGGACGGCCTGACCGTCGGCACCTCGCCCGGCTATCTGTACAGCCAGGCCTTCAGTGAGTCGACGCTGTTCGCCCGTGAAACCGCGCCCACCCACGAAGCCAATTTCGGCAAGCTGCAACTGGGTCGGATCGACCTGCTTATCACCGACCGCAGGGTCGGCCGACATGTGCTCGAACAAATGCAGTTGGGCGACCAGATCACCGAAAACCCGATGGTCGTGAGTCGTCAAAGCCAATATCTGGCGGTTCGGCGCAGTGCCGGGATGGATTTGCTGGTGCAACGCTTCAGCGCCGAACTCAAGCGCTTCAAGCGCGAACCGGCCTATGCCGAACTGAGCGCTCGCTACGGCGCCGGCCCGACGGCCAAGGTCACCTCGCCCGGCCAGATCAACGTTGAAATAAACCGTTGAGCAGCAGGAAAGCGGCGCGCGGCGTTTGCTCTGTTATACTCCGGCCTTCCCGCCAGGCTCACGCCCGGACGCCCGGTCTTGCAAAAGGCATCCCGACACCGCTACAGCGCCGCCTACAGCCCGCGCGAGCCTTGTCCGGACCCGCCTTCGAGGCCCGGCAGGACCGGACGGGATGACGTCTTTTGGTTGAACGTCATTCGCGCCCGGCAAGACTATCCCATTGGGCCAGGCCCTCACTAAAACAGGATTACTCATGTCCTTTGCTTCCCTCGGTCTCTCCGAGGCTTTAGTCGGCGCCATCGAAGCCGCCGGCTATACCCAGCCTACCCCGGTGCAACAGCGGGCCATTCCCGCCGTGTTGCAAGGTCGCGACCTGATGGTCGCGGCGCAGACAGGTACTGGTAAAACCGGCGGTTTCGCCCTTCCGATCCTGGAGCGGTTGTTTCCCAACGGTCACCCAGACAAATCCCAGCGTCATGGCCCGCGCCAACCGCGCGTACTGGTCTTGACCCCTACCCGCGAACTGGCGGCCCAGGTTCACGAGAGCTTCAAGGTCTACGCTCGCGACCTGAAGTTCGTCAGCGCCTGCATTTTTGGCGGCGTGGGCATGAACCCCCAAGTCCAGGCCATGTCCCGTGGCGTCGATGTACTGGTCGCCTGCCCCGGTCGCCTGCTGGACCTGGCCGGCCAGGGCAGCGTCGACTTGTCCCACGTTGAAATCCTCGTGCTGGACGAAGCCGACCGCATGCTCGACATGGGCTTTGTCCATGACGTGAAGAAAGTCCTCGCCCGTCTGCCCGCCAAGCGTCAGAACCTGCTGTTTTCGGCGACGTTCTCCAAGGACATCACCGACCTGGCCGGCAAGCTGCTGCACAACCCGGAGCGCATCGAAGTCACGCCACCGAACACCACGGTCGAGCGCATCGAGCAACGCGTGTTCCGCCTGGCGGCTAGCCACAAGCGTGCCCTGCTCGCTCACCTGATTACCGCCGGTGCCTGGGAACAGGTCCTGGTGTTCACCCGCACCAAGCACGGCGCCAACCGCCTGGCCGAGTACCTGGACAAGCACGGCCTGCCGGCTGTGGCGATCCACGGCAACAAGAGCCAGAACGCCCGCACCAAGGCCCTCGCCGACTTCAAGGCCGGCGAAGTACGCATCCTGGTGGCCACTGATATCGCCGCCCGTGGCCTGGACATCGACCAGTTGCCTCACGTGGTCAACTTCGAGCTGCCAAACGTCGATGAAGACTACGTGCACCGTATCGGCCGTACTGGCCGGGCCGGTCGTTCGGGCGAAGCGATCTCGCTGGTCGCGCCGGACGAAGAAAAGCTGCTCAAAAGCATCGAGCGCATGACCAAGCAGAAAATTGCCGACGGCGACCTGATGGGCTTCGATGCCAGCACCATCGAGGCCGAGAAGCCTGAAGTACGCGAACGTCCGGACGTGCGCAATCCGCGCAATGCCCGCGGCCCACGCGGCGACGGTCCGAATGGCGGCGGTGGTGGTGGCGGCGGCCGCAAAGACAAAGGCAAGGACAAGGGCAAGGAAAAAACGGCCAGCAACAGCAATGGCCGCGGCGAACGCCCTGCCCGCGAGCAGAAGCCTCGCGAAGGCACACCCGCTCGTGAACAGCAGCGTCCAGCCCCACGCGCCGCAGCCGATCGTGCCCCGGATGAGTTCCTGGACGACGACGTCGACAACTTCGGTAACCGCGTCGACTACGTGCCGCAGCAGAAACCGGCCCAGGGTCGTGGTCGTCGCCCGGGTGCCCCCGCACAGGGTGCAGCTGCAGGCGCGCCGCGCAGTGGCCAGCCACAAGGCCGCCAGAACGGCCCGCGCAACAGCAACGGCTCGTCCACCGGTACGCCACCGGCCAAGCGCAGCGGCCCACGCAACGGTGCCCCGCGTGACGGCCAGGCTCGTCGCGATGACACCCGCCCGCGCCGCCCGGCCCATGACGACCAGCCTCGCCAGGAACCCGCCGTGCAGAACCCGCGCGGCAGCCAGCCGAAGATCATGCACAAGGAGTCGAAAGCCGATCGCTTCCCGACGCCTGAGCAACTGGATCAACTGCCAAGCCGTCCACGGGGCGAAAAACCGGCATTGCTGACGCGCAATCGCTGAGTTTTTCCAAGCTGTAAAAAATGCCCCGGGTCTCGCGACCCGGGGCATTTTTTTGGCCCAACACAATTCCAAAGGTGGGAGCGAGCTTGCTCGCGATAGCGGTGTATCAGTCAACATTGAAGTCGGCTGGTATGACGCCATCGCGAGCAGGCTCGCTCCCACATTGGATCTTCAGCAGCCACAAAATCCATGTGCACCTAGCCCCCCCTGTGGGAGCGAGCCTGCTCGCGATGGCGGCCTGAGGGCCAACTTCAAATTGCTGGCCGACCACAAATTCGTGGCGAGGGAGCTTGCTCCCGCTGGGGCGCGAAGCGGCCCCAACAGCAACGACTCCATCCATCTTGACGCACCGAGGTATCAGATTTAGGGGCTGCCCGCACCCACAGTTTTTTGTATCGCCGGAATCCGCGCAATAAAAAACGCCCCTGATCGCAAGACCAGGGGCGTTTTTTTTGTCAGGCGCGAAAGTTACTTCGCTTTGACACCTTCAAACGAGACATACAGTTCGACCGCGTCGGAGGTTGGGCCCAGGTCTTTCTGCTTGCCGAAGTCCGAACGCTTGATGCTGGTGGTGCCTTCGAAACCAGCACGGTAGCCGCCCCATGGATCCTTGCCTTCACCCAGGAAGGTGGCCTTGACCACCACCGGCTTGGTCACGCCCAGCAGGGTCAGGTCACCGGCCACATCGGCGGTTTCCTTGCCATCGGCATTTTTGCCGGTGGATTTGACGCTGGTGGAAACGAAGGTGGCCTTGCCGAATTTGCCCACGTTCAGGAAATCAGCGCTGGCGATGTGCTTGTCGCGCTCGGCGTGGTTGGTGAACACGCTGGCGGTGTTGACGTTGAACTCGATCTTGCTGGCTTCAGGCTTGGCGGCGTCGAAGCTGAACTTGCCGTCGATGTCCTTGAAGGTACCGGTGATGTAGCTATAGCCCAGGTGACTGATCTTGAAGTCGACGAAGGCGTGCTGGCCTTCCTTGTCGACCACGTAGTCGGCGGCCATGGCCTGGCCAGCGGACAGCAGGGCAGAACCGATTGCCAGGGCGGCGAGCGTCTTTTTCAACATGCTTTCTATTCCTTTGGAGTCGAGGTTGAACATCAGGCTTGGCGCCCCAGCATTCGCTTGAGGGTCGCGTCACGGTCGATAAAGTGGTGTTTCAATGCTGCCAACGCATGAAGGCCGGAGAAAATTACCAACGCCCACGCCAGGTAGAGGTGAATCTGGCCAGCGACGTCTGCCTGATCGGGCAGTCCGGACACCAGCGCGGGTACTTCAAACAGGCCAAACACCGGGATCCCGACACCGTCTGCGGTGGAAATCAGGTAACCGGCAATCATCACGGCGAACAACCCGAGATACAGTGCGCTATGGCCGAGCTTGGCGCCGACGCGGGTCAGGCGACCATAGGTTTGCAGGGTCGGTGGCGGCGGGCTGACAACGCGCCAGATCACCCGTAGCAACATGACCGCCAGCAGCACCAGGCCAATGCTCTTGTGCAGGTCCGGTGCGTCTTTTCGCCAGGTGCTGTAGTAATCCAGGCCAACCATCCACAGGCCCAGGGCAAACAGCCCGTAGACCGCCAGCGCAACGCCCCAGTGCACAGCGATACTGACCCAGCCATAGCGAGAAGAAGAGTTGCGTAGCTGCATTGCTCATTTCCTGTAAAAACTGCGATCAAGACTAGCGAGTTATCTATCGATTTAAAGCGGAAAATTTCGCTTTGAAATATCGAGAAATACGATCATCAGTCTGGAGGGGGTGGGTTAAGGAAAGATTAAAGGGGAAAAGATGGGTGATGGCGAGGGGGGCAGGCAGCCTTTAAGGGCCTGCATGGACCTCATCGCGAGCAGGCTCGCTCCCACAGGAGACCGCGCAGGGGCTGTCACCGCCGCCCAACTATTTTTGCCATGCAATATATATGTATCGCCATTTCTGTCTCCCCTCTTGATCAAATGAGCGCTCAACAACTCATTGAACAAGGTAAAAACATGGCTGTTCCTTACACTCCATTTCGAACCAGTGGCTCGCCGTTGCTGCCACCCAATCAAACAATGTCGCCAGGGCAGTACCTTCAGTCTCCAAACGGGCGATTTCGATTGATATTGCAGGCTGATGGGAATTTGATCATCAAGGATGGTGAGGCTGTCATCTGGATTGCAGATAGCAAACAACGTTATAGTGCGACCTTGCATCCAAAAAGAATGCGGGAACCTCTGCAGTTTGTAATTGCCAACAGTGGTTTTCTTTATGACCCGTCCAGAAGACGTGTATGGATCGCTGAAAGCACTCATAGTAGAGATAAATCACTTTGGTACAACGCCTGCCTGGCGATCCAAGACGATGGCAACCTGGTGATCTACGACAGACGGACAGGAAATCTATGCTGGGCCCGCTTTGGATTCGCTCCAGGACGCTTTTCAAAGCCAAAGCGGGTCAAGATCCTGTTTGAGGAGGTACCGATATACACGTACCATTTTTCATTAGGCCCCCTCTGACTTCATTTCTTAAATTAAGGAGCCATGACGGTTTGAGTTACTAATTCACCGAGCACTCGGGTTTATATGGATCCATCGTGCACTTATATGCCAATTGAGGATCTCTTTTTGGAATCATTGGGATTTCCATAGGGTCGCGACACCCACCATACACACATCCATAAATTGAAACCAACACGCCTATTGCAATTAGCATTTTCATAAACGCTCCTTTTTTTGAGGAGCCTAAACTTATGACATGGAGGGTTCTATCGCCTGCTTCCTATTGACTAGTGGGAAGTTTCCGATAAATCGCCGAGGTGTGTAGGACGTCAGCACTTCATTGCGCAACGCAGAGCGCTGAGCGTCGAAGCCAATGCTCCTGATGCTGAAAAAAAGCGCGGCCCTTGAGCCGCGCTTTTTTCTTCTGGAGGTTACTGAGCTTTGGTTTCAGTAGTCGCCGCCGGCTTGGCGGCGGGTTTCTTCACCGGTTCAGCCTTTTTCACCGGAGCCTTGGCTGGCGCTTTTTTAGCCGGTGCCTTGGCGGCTGGTTTTTTCGCCGCTGGTTTGGCTGCTGCTTTCTTGGCGGGCTCAACCTTCGCCGGGGCTGGTGCGGGTGGTTCCACCGGCGCCGGCGCAGGAGCGGGTGCTGGAGCAGGCGCTACCGGTTCCGGTGCCTTGGCCGGCTCTGGCTTCTTGTCATCGTCCGAGCCACCAAACAGGTTGCTGAAGAAGTTGCCCTTCTTCGCCGCCACTGCACCAGCAGCCGCCGCCGTTGCAGCAGGCGCGACCTTAGGAGGTTCGAACGACTTGCCCGCCGCCAGGTCTTCAACCTGACTGGCCGCGCGCTGACCACTGCGCAACGCGCCTTCCAGGGTACCTGGGTACAGGGTGTCGGTGTGTTCACCGGCAAAGGCTACGCGTTGCAATGGCTTTTCCCACAGGCGCCAGTACTTGCTGATCTGGCCCGGGCCAAAGGCCAGGTACGCGCCGCCCATGGACGGGTCGGTGCTATAGCGGCGGATTTCATAGCCGGTGAACGCGCCACGGGCCTGTGGATAAAACGCGTGCAGACGGATCAGTACCTGATCGACCATCTGCTTGTCGCCGAAAGCCTGCATCACCCGGGCGTTGTCGCCGGACAGGTTGATGACCACGTTGGCACCGCCCTTCAAGGCCGGTTCGATCCACATCATGCCCAGGCCGGCGTTGCTGTAGATCTCGCCCGACATGCGCGCCTTGCTGTCCCAGACCGGGGTCTTGAACTTGAGCATGATCTGGTCGCGCCAGCCGTAATTGGTGCTCTTGATCGCGCCTTGATGCTGGGCGTCCAGGGCCGGGGTCAACTGGATCTTGTTCAGCGCCCGCAACGGCACCGCCAGCACCACGTAATCCGCCTGGTAGCCAACGGCGCCAACTTTGACGGTTACACCGTCCTTGTCTTGGGAGATGGCCGACACAGGCGAACTGGTCTTGATGGTTTTCAGTTGCTTGACGAACGCCTGGGCCAGTACCGGACTGCCACCGAGCAGGCGCGAGGCCCGCCGGTCGCGGTCGGAGACGCCGCGATAGACGCGATTCTGCTGGGCAAAATACAGCAGCGACAGGCGCGAAGGTTCGTCATACCGGGTGCGAATCTCCTGGTTCACCAACTGCCGCGCCGTGGCCGGCAGTTGCAGGCGGTCGAGCCAGTTGGACACGGTGATCTGGTCCAGCGCATGCAGCGTGCTGGTCGCCGCCGGGTTCAGCGGGTCTTCGATGGAGCGCGCCAGGTCGTCCAGGGTGGTTTCGTAGCGCTTGAGGGCTTCGGCGGTGGCCGGCTGTTTGCTCGCCAGGTCCGCGGCGGTGAAGTAGATGCCGTCGATCAGGTAGCTGGGGGTGCGCACGAACTCCGGGGCCGGCGTGGTGCTCAGCTTGAAGGTGGAGACGTACTTGTTCAGCACTGGCTGCGTCTTCTCGTTGCCGATCCACTCGCTGGTGGCCATGCCCGAACGACCGCCCAGGCTCGGTTTGGCTTCCAGCAGCGTCACGGCCCAGCCTTTGTTCTGCAATTCATAGGCCGCCGTGAGCCCCGCCAGGCCGCCGCCGATGACGATGGCCGTCGGTTGTTTGTCCTTGGCCAGCGCCGAAACGCTGAACAGCCCTATCATCACCAGCGCACAGGCGCGCAGCCAACCAGCAGACATTCAACGAACTCCGGATTAAACGTAGGAAATTTCAGCTTTCGAGCCAGCCGGCTCAGGGAACGGCGAAGAATACGTCAGCCATCAAAACGCCGCCAGCGACGTCTATCGCCTCGTTCAAAGTAGTGGGAATGACACAATGGGTTGTCCGCCGGGCCGCCATTGCATAGGCTTGCGCGATTGTTTTGCCCGCGCCCGCCGCGAGCCGCCTCGAGGAGACTGTACATGGGCCTGAATAACCAGTGGATGCAACGCGACCTTGCGGTGCTATGGCACCCCTGCACCCAGATGAAAGACCACGAACAGCTGCCGCTGATCCCCATCAAGCGCGGTGAAGGCGTGTGGCTGGAAGATTTCGAAGGCAAGCGCTATCTCGATGCCGTCAGCTCCTGGTGGGTCAACGTATTCGGCCACGCCAACCCGCGCATCAACCAGCGCATCAAGGACCAGGTCGATCAGTTGGAGCATGTGATCCTCGCCGGTTTCAGCCACCAGCCGGTGATCGAGCTGTCCGAGCGCCTGGTGAAGATGACGCCCGAAGGCCTGACCCGGTGCTTCTACTCCGATAACGGCTCGTCCTGCATCGAAGTGGCGATGAAGATGAGCTTCCACTACTGGATCAATCGCGGCCGGCCGGACAAAAAACGCTTCGTCACCCTGAGCAACAGTTACCACGGCGAAACCATCGCGGCGATGTCGGTGGGCGATGTACCGTTGTTCACTGAAACCTACAAGGCGTTGCTGCTGGACACCATCAAGGTGCCGAGCCCCGACTGCTACCACCGCCCTGAAGGCATGGATTGGGAAGAACATTCGCGCAACATGTTCGCGGCCATGGAACAGACCTTGGCCGAGCACCACGACACGGTGGCGGCAGTGATCGTCGAACCGTTGATCCAGGGCGCCGGCGGCATGCGCATGTACCACCCGGTGTACCTGAAGTTGCTGCGCGAGGCCTGCGACCGCTACGGCGTACACCTGATCCACGACGAAATCGCCGTTGGCTTCGGCCGTACCGGGACGATGTTCGCCTGTGAGCAGGCCGGCATCACGCCGGATTTCCTCTGCCTGTCCAAGGCCCTGACCGGCGGTTACCTGCCGCTGGCCGCGTGCGTGACCACCGATGAGGTCTACAGCGCGTTCTACGACGACTACCCGACCCTGCGCGCCTTCCTGCATTCCCACAGCTACACCGGCAACCCGCTGGCCTGCGCGGCGGCCCTGGCAACGCTGGATATCTTCGAAGAAGACAACGTCATCGAGAACAACAAGGCCCTGGCCCAACGCATGGCGAGCGCCACCGCGCACCTGGCCGACCACCCGAACGTGGCCGAAGTACGCCAGACCGGCATGGTGCTGGCCATCGAGATGGTCAAGGACAAGGCCAGCAAAACCGCTTATCCGTGGCAGGAACGGCGTGGCCTGAGTGTGTTCCAGCATGCCTTGGAGCGAGGTGCCTTGCTGCGTCCGCTGGGCAGCGTGGTGTATTTCCTGCCGCCGTATGTCATCACCCCGGAGCAGATCGATTTCCTCGCCGAAGTGGCCAGCGAAGGCATCGACATCGCCACCCGGGACAAGGTCAGCGTGGCGGTGCCGAAGGACTTCCACCCGGGTTATCGCGATCCGGGCTGAGCCTGGGCCACCGCCATCGCGGGCAAGCCTTGCTCCCACAGAGAAATGCGAACCCACTGTGGGAGCAAGGCTTGCCCGCGATGAGGCCGCGAGCTTCAACCACGATCATTTTTTCTTGCAGAGACTCCACATGAGACTGTCCCGCTTCTTCATCGACGCGCCCCTGAGCCTCGGCGACCACGAACTGCCTGAAGCCCAGGCCCATTACATCGGCCGTGTGCTGCGCATGGCCGAAGGCGATGCCGTGCAGGTGTTCGACGGCTCGGGCCAGGAGTTTCGCGGCACCCTGGCCGAGGTCGGCAAGAAACGCGTGCGGGTGCAATTGGACGAGCAGTTCGCCGGGCAAGCTGAATCGCCGCTGCGCATCCACCTCGGCCAGGGCCTGTCCCGGGGCGAGCGCATGGATTGGGCGATCCAGAAAGCCACGGAGCTGGGCGTCAGTGAGATCACGCCGATTTTCAGCGAACGCTGCGAAGTACGCCTCAAGGACGAGCGCGCCGACAAGCGCCTGCTGCACTGGCGCCAGGTGGCAATCAGCGCCTGCGAGCAGTGCGGGCGCTCAAGCGTGCCGGTGATCCACCCACCGCTGCTGCTGGCTGACTGGCTGAAACAGACCGAGGCCGAGCTGAAGCTGGTGCTGCATCCGGTGGCCGAGCCGCTGGTCAGCCATGACAAACCGTCGACGTTGGCGTTCCTGATTGGTCCCGAAGGCGGGTTGTCGGATGCCGAGGTCGAACAGGCCAAGTCCGCCGGCTACCACGCCGCCCGCCTTGGCCCCCGCGTGCTGCGCACCGAAACCGCGCCGGTTGTGGCACTGGCGGTGGCGCAGCAGCTATGGGGGGATTTCTAATCCCCTGCGGCCACTGAAGATCAATTGTGGGAGCGGCGGTGCGGCGATCCGACTTGCTCGCGAAAGCGGTGTATCAGTCAATATTGTGCTGGCTGACACACCGCTTTCGCGAGCAAGCCCGCTCCCACAGTAGATCAGTGGTGTTCAGAACTCGGTGCGGGGTCATGGATTAGAGCACGTAGAACAGAATCGCCACGAAGTGCAGCAAACTGCCGGCGATGACAAACAGGTGCCAGATGCCATGGGCGTGGCGCAGCCGGTGGTCGAGGGCGAAAAAGATAATGCCCACGGTGTACAACACGCCGCCCGAGGCCAGCCAGGCAAACCCGGCGCTGCCCAGGGCCGCCAGCAGCGGCTTGACAGCCACCAGCACGATCCAGCCCATCACCGCGTAGATCACAATCGACAGGATCCGCGCTTCGGAGCGCGGCTTGATCTCCTGCAGTATCCCGATCAGCGCCAGCCCCCAGACGATCCCGAACAACGTCCAGCCCCACGGCCCGCGCAGGGTCACCAGGCAGAACGGGGTATAACTGCCGGCGATCAACAGGTAGATCGAAAAATGATCGACCTTCTGCATGATTGCTTTTTTGCGCCCGCGCACGCTGTGGTAAACCGTCGACGCGCTGTACAGCACCAGCAGGGTGAACCCGTAGATCGCCACGCTGACGATCTTCCACGGATCGCCCGCCATCCCGGCAATCACCAGCAACCACACCGCCCCGATAAAAGCCGCCACCGCCCCGACCAAGTGCGTCCAGGCGTTGAGTCGTTCCCCGTGATACATCCAGTCCCACCTCACATTCCAGAACAGACGCCAAGGCTCAGGCCTGGCGCTTTAAAGTGCAATGTTTTGCTTTTAAACCTGGAGACATACCTTGTGGCGAGGGGATTTATCCCCGCTGGGCTGCGAAGCAGCCCCAATGCAGCTAAGTGCGATCAGCCTGACACGACGAGATGACAGGATTTGGGGCCGCTTCGCTGCCCAGCGGGGCGGTGCGACGTTTCGCTAAATCCCCTCGCCACAAAGGCTTCTTGGGGCACAATCGGGCGATACGAATAAGAGTCCGCCCCATGCTGATCGACGAAGAATTGACCCTGAAGAAACTCGAGGTGTTCCTGGCCTTCATGCGCACCGGCAACCTGGCGCGGGCGGCGGCCGAGTTGCAGACCAGCAACGTCAGTGTGCACCGGGCCATTCACTCGCTGGAAAGCGCCCTGCGCTGCCCGTTGTTCAAGCACGAAGGCCGCAACCTCACGCCGCTGGAAAGTGCCTATGTGCTGGAAGAGCGGGCGCAGAAGCTGATCCAGGACGTGGTCGAAAGCGTACGCCTGACCCGCGAAGC
The DNA here is from genome assembly GCF_002001065.1 of Pseudomonas sp. A25(2017). Classification (NCBI taxonomy): domain Bacteria; kingdom Pseudomonadati; phylum Pseudomonadota; class Gammaproteobacteria; order Pseudomonadales; family Pseudomonadaceae; genus Pseudomonas; species Pseudomonas sp. A25(2017). Next base: position 28,301 of record NZ_MUOA01000116.1, read on the forward strand.
CGCCGGCTTCTCCGCCGAACGCTTCAAGCTCGGTTCGTTGTATTCGTTGACGGTCAAGACCGTGCCGCAACTGATCATGGGCCTGAAAATCCGTCGCAGCGAGCTCAACATCGACCTGATCCTGGGCTCGAACATCGACCTGCTGTACAAGCTCAAAAACATGGAAGTGGACGCGATCCTGATCTCCCTGGACGACAGCGTGAACGACCCGGACTGCGAGCATATCGAGCTGTTCTCCGACGACATCTTCCTCGCCACGCCGGCCGACTCACCCTTTGCCCAACGCAGCGAGGTCGATCTGGCCGAGGTGCGCGACGAGACGTTCATCACCCTGACCCAGGGTTTTGCCACGCACCAGGACGGCATCCGGGTGTTCAAGCAGGCGGGGTTCGAGCCGAAGGTGGCGATGCAGGTCAACGACATCTTCACCCTGCTGAGCATGGTCAGCTCCGGGGTGGGTTATGCCTTGCTGCCGGGCAGGATCGCGGCGGTGTATGAGAACCGGGTGAAACTGATCCCGTTGCAGGAAAGGTATCGGCTACAACAGCGCATTGGCGTGGTGTTCCTGAAAGCCAAGGAGCGTGATCCGAACCTGCTGGCGCTGTTGGCTGAGTGCCGGATGTATGCCAATCGTCAGAGCTGAAACCGAGTCGCCCTTATCGCGAGCAGGCTCGCTCCCACATTGGATCGGTGTTCACAAATCCCCTGTGGGAGCGAGCCTGCTCGCGATGAGGACAGCCCTCTCAGCGCAAATTCAAAGCCCTACCCCATCAACCCCCGCATGATCAAAAACAACAACGAAGGCCCCAACAAGCACCCAAGCGCCGTATAGAACGCCGCCGTCAGGCAGCCATACGGCACCAGCTTCGGATCGGTGGCCGCCAGCCCCCCGGCCACGCCGCTGGAGGTGCCCATCAAGCCACCGAAGATCACCGCACTGCGTGGATTATTCAGGCCAATCATCGGTGCCACGAACGGCGTCGCCACCATCACCAGGATCGCCTTGATCAACCCGGCGGCAATGGACAGCGCCATCACTTCGGAACTGGCACCAATCGCCGCCCCGGTCACCGCCCCGGCGCCAATGGTGGTCAGGCTCACCACATCGGTGTAACCGAACGCCATCGCCACGCCCACGCCAGCAATGAACGACGTCCCGACCCCGACGAACAGCGCCAGCACCCCAACGAAACCGGCGCGCTTGAGTTCTTCGATACTCACGCCAAACGCCGTGGCGACGATGGCAAAGTCCCGCAGCATCGCACCGCCGAGCAAGCCGATCCCGGACAGCAGTGGAATGTCCACCACGCCCTTCTGCCCACCGGTCATTGCCCCGCCGATGTAGGAGAGCACCAGTCCCAGGAGAATGGCGATGGCCGAGCCATGCAGGCGGCCTTTAGTGAAGGTGTTGCTGATCCAGTAGGACACCCACATGGTGATGCCGACAATCGCAAAACCACTGATCAGGCCGTAGCCGGTGATGACTTTCATCATGGATTCGTACATGGCAATCACCCGACCGTCTTAACGGAAACGTCGCCCTGGGGCCCTTTGTTGCCAATGCGCACCAGCACGGGCACCAACGCAAAGGCAATCACCACCGCCAGGGTCCCGGCCAGGATCGCCATTGGCCCGCCCTTGAGCGCGCCGTAGACGTTTTGCTGCGCCGCCATCGCGACCACGATGGGGATGTAGACCGCGCTCCAGAATTCCACGCCGGCCTCGGATTTGCCCTTGAACAGGCCACGCTTGCTCAGGTAACTGCCCAGGCCGATCAACAGCAGCATCGCAATGCCGACGCCGCCGACGTTGGCCGGCACGCCGATCAATTTGCCCAGCAGCTCACCGATAAAAATACCCGCCAGGGTACAAAAGGCCAAAAATGCCACACCGTAGATAATCATTGTCGTATTCCTCAAAGTGCATCGTCGAAGTTGTTGTTTTTGTGCTTCGCCAGCTTGAGTCGGTGGTTTAGGGTTGGCGGTTTCCCTCCTCACGCAACAGCGCCTGCAAGGTGTCGAGCCGGGCGCCGTCGAAAGCCATGACAGTGCCCTGCTCGAATACCCGACGCGCCAGGGCGGTCAGCACCGCACCGGGCGGCAGTTCGATCTGTAGTCGCACGCCGCGCTCGTAGGCGCTTTGCACGGTGCCGCGCCAATCCACCACGCGGCACATGTTGAACGCCAGGTCGTCGCGCAAGGCCTCGGTGTTGATCAGCGGTCGCGCGCGGCTACCGCTGAGATAACCCAAGGCCGGTGCTTTCAACGGCACGTCGGCAAATGCCTGGGCCAATGCCCGGGCCGGTGTTTCCAGCAACGGGCAATGAGACGGCACGCTTACCGCCAGCCGACAGGCCTTCCCGGCACCCAGGCTTCGCGCTAGTTTGGCAACGTTGCTCATGGCCGCGTCACTGCCGGCGATGACCACCTGGTTATCCGCGTTGATGTTGGCCAGGTAGACCGGTGTGCGGTCGCCGTGCACTTGCGCCAGCAACGCTTCCACTGCCGCGAGCTCCAAGCCGATGATCGCGGTCATGCCGTAGCCTTGCGGATACGCCCGCTGCATCAATTCGCCCCGCAGGCTGACCAACCGTAAAGCATCCTCGAACCCCAGCGCCCCAGCCACCACCGCCGCGGGATAAGCACCGATGGACAGCCCCGCCACGTAGTCCGGGGCAGGTGCCTGCTCCAACAGTTGCCGGGACGCCGCCACGCCGGCGATCAACAGGCACAGTTGTACCGCGCGGGTCGATTGCAGCGCCTCGGCATTGTCCAACTGCAAGACGTCCTCACCAAGCACGTCACCCGCCTCGTCGAGGATTTTTGGCGCCAGGCCATGGAGCATGCCCACGCGCTGCGCACCCTGGCCGGGAAAGACGAAGAGGCTGCTCACGCGACTTGCTCCAATGAAGGCTGCCAAGGATCGCTCACCAGCCGTGCCTGAACATCATCCTTGAGCAAGACCCGCCGCGACGCCCCCGCCCACTCGCGCAAGGCGACGGCACCGCAGGGCGTTTGCAATTGCATATCCACGGCGCAAACCGAGGCATCCAGTTGCGCCAGCAAATCCCTGGCCTGGAGACGATCGAGAAAATGCGGCACCCGCAGAATCAAATCCAGGTCGCTGCGTTCATGCAGCGCCTCGATACCCGTGGCGAGCTCAAAGCCGGCGCTGCCGCTGACGCCCCAGGCCCAGCCACTGGCATCGAGCAGCGGACGCAGGCGGGACAGCGCTTGCAGGGCTGGCAAGTCGCGGGTCGACGGGACGTGACAAAGGTCTTCCGGCCTGACGCGACGGGAAATCGCCATAACCGCCATCGACGTTGCATAACGTTGCTCGCGCAAGCGTCCACGCACTCCGACCGCGATGTGATCGGGTGCCGTCAGCGAGCGCCGAACCACCACCGGTTGACCGGCGTTGATCGCGTCGGCCACCCACACCGGCGCATCCGCCGGCAACTGTTGTGGGGTCAGCCCCCACAGCAGGTCATGGACCAGATACGTACTCACCACTGCTCTCTCAGCAGTTGGCGAACCCGGCTCGACGCGATGCGGTTGAACGCACCCAGACGACTGCTCAGATCACGCGGCCCCGCCGCTACAGCTTCAATCGCCTGGAGCAGACACTCATTCACCCGCGCCAGATCCTCCGCCAACGGCTGTTCAACCTGTTCCACTGACAAGGTTTCCCACAGCAGACCCAGGCTGGCAAAGCTGTCGATGTCATAGGCCATCGGTGGCACGCTGGCGGCCAACGCCTCAAGCTCCTCGACGCTGCGCAAGGTCACCCGCGCCGCCGAGGCCTTGCCCATGGCGTGAACCATCACGCCCGGGTCGCGCAGGGCAATCAGCCGGTTGGCCTGGTAGCCGTGGGCCAGGAACGCCCCCGACATGGCCTTGCCCACCAGCAAACCGATCACCGGATGCCCGGCCAGTCGCGCACGGGCATAGCTGTCCGCCGCACCGGCCAAGGCCTGATGAATGCCCAGGGCTTCTTCGCGCCGGCCGTAGGCCTGGCTCGGTACATCGACAATGGCGATCAGCGCACGCTTGTTGACTGCATCCCGGTCGGCGTCGATGGCGTCGTCCACCGCTTTAGCCAAGCCCCAGCCTTCCAGCAATCCGACTTCGCCGTTGCGCGCCCGCGGGAAACGGTTGTCGGGATCGGCCACCACCGCCAGCAGGCGCACGGTTTGCTCGCCCAGCCTGGTGTCAGCGACTTTCAACGAAGCCGGCAGGCCTTCCAGCGGTTTGGCGTCGCCAGCCAAGGCTTCGAACCAGCGCAAGCCTCTCAATGAATAGGCACTCATGAGCGTTCTCCCTGATACAGCTGGCGAACCGTGGCCGGTTCGATTTGCACGTCAGTGTCCAAGCGAGCCAGGCGTTGCAGGAACAGCTCGGCCTGGCCGCTGCGGTGTTGCGCGGGAACGCCCAGGTGCAACAACTGGCCGACCTGTTGGCGGATCTGCGTCACATCGTCGGCCACATAACGGTCCACCAATCCCGTGGCGAACCGCTGTTCACCGCCGGTCAGGCTCCAGATGAACGGCCGGTCGCGGGAGTCGTATTCGTCGATCCCGGCCTCCTGTTCGATCACTTGTGGGCCGTTCAGGCCCAGCCGCGCTTCCTGGGTCACCAGCAGATAACTGCACAGCCCGGCGGCGATGGACATGCCACCAAAACAGCCGACGCTGCCGGCCACCACACCGACCACCGGTTGGTATTGGCGCAGGTCGACAATCGCCGAATGAATCTCGGCGATCGCCGCGAGCCCGAGGTTGGCCTCCTGCAACCGCACGCCACCGGTTTCCAGCAGCAGCACGGCGCGGGTCGGGATGCCCTTGCGGTTGTCCTCGGCGGCCAGTTCCAACGCACCGGCAATCTTCGCCCCGCCGACTTCGCCGAGGCTACCGCCCTGGAACGCGCCTTCGATGGCGGCGATCACCACGGGCAGGCCATCGAGCGTGCCCTTGGCGATCACCACGCCGTCGTCGCTTTGCGGCACCACGCCCTGGCGCAACAGCCACGGCGACATGATCCGCTGGAACGGGTCGAGCAGTTCACGGAAAGTGCCCTCATCGAGTAAGGCCTTGGCCCGCTGCCGGGCGCCGAGTTCGACGAAGCTGTGCTTGTTGAGCAACGCTGCACTGTCAGTCATGGCCGATCTCCTCGAAGCCTTGCTCCAGGCGCAAACGCACCACGCCGGGGGTGGCGCCGAAATCGTGGATGTCGATAGACAAGGCCGGCGGTGTCTGGCCGTCGAACAGGCGGGCGAACAGGTGCTGCCAGCGTTGTTCACTGCCGTTGACCGAGGTCTGCACCTGGATGGTCAACTTGCCCGCCAGACCGGGTTCGATCAGCACTTCCAGGTCGCCCGAGCCGACACAGCCCACCAGCGCCCGGCCCCGTGGCGGCTGCCCGGCGGGGAATTCAAAGGATAAGGTTTCCATCAGCACACTCCAGGGAAGAGGCCATCGCCGCGTTCGATTCGATCGAGGAACAGGCAGGCGGCGAGCAGGTCGGCAGCGCCGCCGGGCGAGGCGTTCAAGGCAATCAGTTGTTGATCCAGCGCGTGCAAGTGGCGGCGACCGCCCAGGCTCGCACTGCCACCGGCATCGAGCACCGCCTTGGCGCCCTGTTGCATGGCCTGCAAACCCGGCTCGCCGGCGCGATAGAGCACGCAGGTATCGGCCAGGGTGGTCATGATCGCCAGCAAGGCATCAAGCCGAGCGTTCTGCTCGCCCACCCCCGCCGCGCGACTGCGCTTGAGTTGCGGCAGGCCGAGGCCGGTCACCGCCGGGAACGCCAGTTGCGCTTCTTCCCGGGCACCGCGCACACCGTAGCGCTGGGCGACCTGGGCGCCATGGCTCAAGGGTTGGGGCGCATAGCGGTCGTTGAGCAAGGCCAGGCGGGCCGCACGTAAAGTCACGGCACCAGCGACGCTGGATTCAGGTTCCAACGCTGCCGCAGCGACCAACAGGCCCAAGGCCCAGATCGCCCCGCGATGGGTATTCACCCCACCGGTGGTGGCGAGCATCGAGGCTTCCCCCTCACGGCCGATGCGCCCGAGGGCTTCGCGTAGCGGCAAGCCGATCTCGCCACAGTCGAGGGCGGCTTCGGCCATTTCCTTGAACGCCGGCCACAGCGACAGTGCCGAAGCATGCATCAGGCCCAGGTGCAGATCGGTGTGGGCGCCATTGCCACGACGGTCCACCAAGGCCGGTTTAGGCGACAGGTCGGCTTCGTCGATCAGCGCGTCCACCGCCATATCCGCCAGGCGCTCGGCCAAGGACAGTTTTTTCGGTTGCAGGTTGAAGGCGTGCATTTACCAGCTCCTGAACTTGGCGGGCGGGTTGTAGAGGCCACCGGACCACTCCACCAGATCGGCCACGCTCTTGGCCGCGAGCAACTCGCGGGTGGCGTCGGTGCGACGGATCCCGAGGTCTTCGGGCAAGGCGATCAGCCCTTCGCGGCGCATGCGCGCGGTGTCTTTCGGGTCATGGCGCAGGCCAATGGCAGTGACGCCGGCCACGGCGGCGATCATCGCCTGGCGCTCTTCCAGGGAACGGGCCTTGTACAGGTAGGCGATGCCCTCTTCGGTCAGCAGGTGGGTGACGTCGTCGCCGTAGATCATGATCGGCGCCAGGGGCATGCCGGCTTTCTTCGCCACATCCACCGCGTCGAGGGTGTCGACGAAGGTCGGTTTGCCGCCCTCCTGGAACGTCTCGACCATTTGCACCACCAGCTTCTTGCCGCGTTCGAGCAACGGCGCCTCGCCATCGCCATGGCGCATGTCGAGCCAAGCCGGCGTGCCGTGACGACGACCACGCGGGTCGTGGCCCATATTCGGCGCCCCACCGAAGCCGGCCAAGCGGCCACGGGTCACGGTGGAGGAATGGCCATCGCCGTCCACTTGCAGGGTGGCGCCGATGAACAGGTCCACCGCGTACTGCCCGGCCAGTTGGCAGACCATGCGGTTGGAGCGCAGCGAGCCGTCGTGGCCGGTGAAGAACACGTCCGGCCGGGCGGCGATGTAGTTTTCCATGCCCAGCTCGGTGCCAAAGCAATGCACGCTCTCGACCCAGCCGCTTTCGATGGCCGGGATCAGGGTCGGGTGCGGATTGAGCGTCCAGTTGCGGCAGATCTTGCCCTTCAGGCCGAGGGATTCGCCGTAGGTCGGCAAGATCAACTCAATCGCGGCGGTGTTGAAACCGATGCCGTGATTGAGGGATTGGACGTTGTGTTTCTCGTAGATCCCGCGGATCGCCATCATCGCCATCAGCACATGCACAGGCTTGATGTGGCGCGGGTCGCGGGTGAACAGCGGCTCGATGTAGAACGGCTTGTCGGCCACCACCACGAAATCGACCCAGGACGCCGGGATGTCGACGCGCGGCAGGTCGCTGACGTCATCCACCAACTGGTTGACCTGGACAATGACGATGCCGTCACTGAACGCCGCCGGCTCGATCAGCGCCGGTGTGTCTTCGGTGCTGGGGCCGGTGTAGATATTGCCGGCGCGGTCGGCCATGAAACCGGCCGAGAGCACCACATTGGGGATCAGGTCCACCACCAACCGGGCATAGAGTTCGATGTAGGTGTGGATCGCGCCGATTTCCAGCAGGCCGTCTTCGAGCAACTGGCTGATGCGCAGGCTCTGGGTGCCGGCGAAGGAGAAGTCGAGCTTGCGGGCGATGCCGCGTTCGAACAGGTCCAGGTGCTCGGACCGCCCGACGCTGGGCATGATCATGTGCAAATCGTGCAACTTCGAAGGGTCGACTTTCGCCAGGGAGCGGGAAAGGAAGTCCGCCTGCTTCTGGTTATTGCCCTCAAGCACCACACGGTCGCCGGGCAGGATCAACGCCTCCAGCGCAGCAACGATCTTGTCGGTGGGCAGCACCACACCGTCGGCAAGCCCCTTCACCAGCCCGAGACGCCGCTGCTTTTCGCTGCGCCGCCGCGTCCAGCGCGAGTCGGGGGATATTGTTGTCATGACCACTCCACGGGTTTGCTGTCGTGGGGGTCACCTTAGGAGTGTTGTGGCGGGGGCATCAATCAAGCTCAACGACGGATCGTTACGGTTGGAGTAATGGTTGAACGCCATCCTTGTGGGAGCGAGCTTGCTCGCGATAGTGGTGGGTCAGCCAAAGGAGATGTCGAATGTGCTGCCGCCATCGCGAGCAAGCTCGCTCCCACACAGGTCGTTTATAAGATCAGTGCCCACCGCTAATCCTGTGGGAGCCAAGCTTGCTCGCGATAGCGATGGGTCAGATTGCAAATGCAGAATGTGCCGCCTTCGCGAGCAAGCCCGCACACAATAGGATTGGGGTACACCTGCCAATAGCAGGTCGGCTGTCAGGCCGCCTCGCGAGCAAGCTTTGCTCCCACAGGTTCTGCTCACACAAGTCTGGTTGGGGTACAGCTGCATGAGCCAGGTCGGCTGTCAGGCCGCCTCGTTTTTGATCTTGATCTTGATCTTGATCTGGGGCGCCCCGTTAACCACGCTGGCCGAACGCAGGCATTGTGGAGTGGGCAACCCGGCATGGATGCCGGGTTAGCCGCGCTGGGCCATGGATGGCCCTTCGCGGCGGCCCACGGAGCAATGCCGGAGTGAGGGCATGCCGAGCCTAAGCGAGGCACCGAGTGGTGGGGCAAAGCCTTTTTGGTTACTTTTTTGGCGTCTGAAAAAAGTGACCCGCCGTAAGGGCGGAACCCTAAGCCGCCGTTACCGCAGCAATGGATATGTACCCGTTCAACAAAATCCTGGCCCGCTGTCAGGCAGCCATCGCGAGCAAGCTCCCTCCCACAGTTTGATCGAAGTACAACCGGGAGAAACAGCTCGGCTCGCTCCCACATCGGAACTTCGTATGCCTCAGGTGTTGTAGGGTTGAATCAGGCCCGCAGCCATCACCAACTCCTCCAGCGCCAACAGATCCGGCACTTTCGCCACGTGCTCCCCAACTTGCACTGCAGCCTGTTCCAACCCGCACAGCGGCACGTCGACGTAGCTCAATTGGCTGTCGAGCTTGTAGGAGCGCGGGATGCCTTGCACCAGCAGGGCAATGAAACGCAGCTCCGGCCGCCCGCCGAGGGCGTTGAGCACGACGATGCGCACGCGCTCGCCAATCACGGTCTTCTGGCCGCAGGCCGACTCGAAGCTCAGCAATGGGATTTGCCGTTCGCGCCAGCTCACCCAGCCCAGGAACCACGGCGGGGTGTCCATATCGAATACGCTGCTCTGGTAGTCGATCAGTTCGGCCACGGCCACGTTGGGTAACACCAGGTGCCGGTCGGCCAATGGCAACAGCAGGCCGGTGAGCGGGCTGGTGCGCGAGTGAAGATGCAGGTCATGCATGGGTTTTGCTCCAGTACGCGATGCTGTCCAGCAGCACCGATTCCTGGTACGGCTTGCCCAGGTAGTCATTGACGCCGATGGCCATGGCGCGGTCGCGGTGTTTCTGGCCGGTGCGGGAAGTGATCATGATGATCGGCAAGTGCGCCAGGCGCGGGTCGTTGCGCACTTGGGTGGCCACTTCGAAGCCGTCCATGCGCGGCATCTCGATGTCCAGCAGCATCAGATCAGGCGCATGTTCGGCCAGCAGCGCCATGGCGTCCACGCCATCCTTGGCGGTCAGGACGTGCATGCCATGGCGCTCCAACAAGCGGCTGGTAACCTTGCGCACCGTCACCGAGTCGTCCACCACCAGCACCAGCAACGGCCGTTGCGGTTCGCCCTCGCCTTCAGCCAGCACCTGGCGCCGCGGGACCTGATGGGGCAAAGCGCGGATCGGCGCCAGCAGGTCGAGAATCAACACCACCCGGCCGTCCCCCAGGATCGTCGCCCCGGACAGGCCCTGTACCGCCGAGAACTGCGGGCCGAGGCTCTTGACCACGATCTCCCGGGTCCCGACGGTAGCGTCCACCTGCACCGCGACATGCCGCTCGTTGCACTGCACCAGCAGCACCGGCAAGGGTTGGCTCTGGCCCAGCAGTTTCGGCCGGGCGCCGGTTTTCAATAGCTCACCGAGGTAGCACAACTCGTAACGCTGCCCGGCGTAGGTGTAGGTCGGCGGATCGAGCTGGTAATAGCCGTCCAGTTCGGCGGGCAACACCCGGACAATGCTCTCGATGGTGTTCAGCGGGATCGCATACTGGTCTTCATGACAGTGCACCATCAACGCCCGGTTCACCGCCACGGTAAACGGCAGGCGAATGCGGAAATGCACGCCCTGCCCCGGCGTGGAATCGATGACCATGCTGCCGCCCAATTGCCGCACTTCTTCGTGGACCACGTCCATGCCGACGCCGCGCCCGGAGATCTGGGTGATTTTCTCGGCCGTGGAAAAGCCTGGTTGCAAGATGAACTGCAGCACGTCGCGGTCGCTGATGTCGCTGTCCGGCGCCAGCAAGCCACGCTTGATCGCCTTGTTCCGCACCGCCTCCAGCGGCACGCCGGCGCCGTCGTCGCGGATGTCGAAAATGATGTCGCCGCCTTCCCGGGACAGGTCGAGGCTGATACGTCCTCGTGCCGGCTTGCCGGCGGCAATGCGCACGTCGGCCGGCTCCAGGCCGTGGTCGACGGCGTTGCGCAGCATATGTTCAAGCGGTGCAGCCATGCGCTCCAGGACGTTACGGTCCATTTCGCCGTCGGCATTGCCGACCAGGAATTCCACATCCTTGCCCAGTTCCTGCGCCACTTGCCGGACGATGCGTTTGAGCCGTGGCAGCATGCGCTCGAACGGCACCATGCGCGTACGCATCAGGCCTTCCTGGAGCGCGGTGTTGATCCGCCCCTGCTGTTGCAGCAGGACCTCGGCATCGTGATTGCTGCGATCAAGGGTTTCCTTGAGCTCGAGCAAGTCCGAGGCGGACTCGAACAGTGCCCGGGACAACTGCTGCAACTGGGAATGGCGGTCCATCTCCAGCGGGTCGAACTCTTCATAGCCCAGGCGCTCGGCCTCGACCTGTTGCCGGCTGAGAATCCGCCCCTGGGTTTCGGTATCCAGGCGTCGCAACTGATCGCGCATGCGCTCGATGGTGGTTTCCATTTCGCCCAGGGCCACGTGCGCGTCGTTGACCTGCTGTTCGATGCGCCCACGGAAGATCGACGTTTCGCCCGCCAGGTTCACCAGGTCGTCGAGCAATTCGGCGGAGACCTTGACCATGTCCGCACCGTCGCCCGGAGCACTGGGATCGGGTCTTGCGGGCGCCGTTGGCGGTGCCACGACGGGCACCGGTTCCGGCGCCGATTCAGCCTGCGGCGCAGCGTTCTCCTGGGGATGATTCACCGCCTGGATCTGTGCGATCAGCCGGTCCGCCAGCGGGCACGGGTGGCCGGCGCGCACGGCGTCGAGCATCTGCGCCAGCCGGTCATGGCTGCTTTGCAACAAGGTGAACAGCGCCGGGGTCGGTTGAAGCAGACCAGCCGACAGGCCTTCATAGAGGTTTTCCAACTCGTGGGCCAGGTCGCCGATGGGGACGATTTCCACCATGCGCGCACCACCCTTGAGGGTGTGCAAGTCCCGCAGCAAGGTTTCCACGGCCTGGCGATTCGACGGTTCTTCCTGCCAGCGCAGCAGCGCCGCGCCCGAGCTGTCGAGGATGTCGAAGCCTTCCTCAAGGAAGATCTCCAGCAACTCGGGATCATGGCCGGCGCCGTCGGCCTGGGCCGCTGCGCTCGTCTCGATGGCGTTCGGCTTGTCCTGGCGAAACCTTCGAATGGCGTCGATCAGCGCAACCGGATCGCCCAACGGCTGGCCCTGTTGCAACTGCCCGAGCAACAGGTCGAGGCGTTCATGGCTGCTGGCGAGCAGTTGTGCCAGTTCCTCGCTGTAGCTGTAGCGCCGGTCTACCAACCCTTCGTAAAGGTTTTCCAGCTCCTGGGCCAGGTCGCTCACCGGCCGGATGTCGGCCATTCGCGCACCGCCCTTGAGGGTGTGCAAGTCACGTTGCAGCGAGGACAGCGGCGCACCGTTGTCCGGATCGGCCAACCAGCGCTGCAAGGCCTGGGCGGCGCTTTCGAGGATGTCCTGGGCTTCTTCGAGGAAAATCGCCGCGAGGTCATCTTCCATCGAGGTATCGACGGGCGCGTCACGCTCCATTTCCGCCGTCGCGTGGCCCAGTTCGCGGATGCTCAGGGTGCGGCTGCCGTCGCTGCGGATCAGGCCGGTGGCCGACGGATCGAGGCTCTCCTGGAGCAGGCGGCGCAAGGCTTGTACCCGCTCGGGCTGCGGATGCACATGCTGTCCGGCCGCCAGCTCATCGAGCATGTCGATCAGCGCTTCATGGGCGCGCTGGGCTTCCTGGAAAAATTCGTCGCTGACCGCCAGGCTGCTTTCCTCTACCGCACCGTAGAGGTCGAGCAAGGCTTCGCAGAGTTCGTCCACCGGGTGCAAGTCGGCCAGGTGCGCGCCTTCGCCCAGGGTGGTCAGCTCATCGAGCAGCGCACTCAGTTCCTGGCCTTCGCCGGGGTGCTGCTGCCAGCGCTGCAAGAGGCTTTCGGCGTCCAGCAGGATGTCCATGCCCTGGGCGAGGAAGTTGTTGATCAGTTGCGGGTCGCGCTTGGTCCGCAGCGCTTTGTCCGGCGCACTGTTGGCGGCGTGCAGGCGCTCGGCCAGCAGGGCCTGGGCGCGCAGGATCAGATCCTCAGCCCCGGGGATCGCTGCCAGCGGCTCGCTGTGCAACTGGCGCAAGCCACGGCGCAGCAGCCCTTCGGCTTCCAGCAGCAATTCGACCTCATCCAGGTCGAGGGCAATCAGATGCGCCCGGTATTCCCGGGCCAGCTCATCCATCGCCCCGGCCAGTTCGGCGATCGGCAACACGCCGGCCATCGACGCGCTCCCCTTGAGCGTATGCAAGGCCCGCTGCAATTCATCACTGGCCTGCAACGGCAGGTGGTCGGCCGACTGATCGAGAAAACGATTGAGGCTGGCGAGGTGACCCTGGGCTTCGTTGTCGAAGATCTTCAACAGCAGCGGATCGAGAGCGGCCACGTCCTGTTCGTCTTCATCGTCCTCGTCGCCGCCCTTGGCCAGGACATGGGCGCGGGCGGCCAAGCGGTCGACGTCGTCGCGCTGGCGCTGGTGATTGGCCGCGAATTCGGCCACCAGGGCCGGCAACAACTGCACCGTGTCTTCGATCAACTGGCGGACCGAGGCCTGCGGCTCGACGCTGCGCTCCAGCACCCGGTTGAGCAGGTTTTCCACGGCCCAGGCCAGTTCACCCAGCACCAGCGCCCGGACCATCCGGCCACTGCCCTTGAGGGTGTGGAAGGCCCGGCGCAGTTCGCTCAGGGCGCCGTGATCGTCAGGATGCGCACTCCAGCGCGGCAGGTATTCACGCAGGACGTCCAGCACCTCGCCGGTTTCCTCGAGGAAGACTTCGCGTAACTCGTCGTCCACCGGACTTTCATCCACCGGTGGCGGCAACAGGCTGCCCGGGGTGCTCCTGGCCGGCGGATTGACCGCCGAGATCGGGCTGGCCAGCACCTCGGCCAAGGATTGCACCGTCTGCGGGTCGTCCAGTTCCTGCAAGTCCTGCATGACCTGGGCTTCGTTGGGGCTCAACACATCGTCGAGCACCGGCACCCGCGCTTCGTCAGGGAAATAACCGAGCGCAGCCAGGCTCCGCTCGACCCCATCGAGCAACGGCTCGCCAGGGGTTTGCGGGTCCTCGCTCAAGCGCTCCAGGTAGTATTCGAGGCCGGTGATCACGTCGGCCAAGTGGTCGAGTTCTTCCCAACCCGGCTGGGCCTGGTCCAGCAGCAGATGCTCGCGGATGAAACCGTTGCAGGCCTCCACCAGGCTGGCGGCACGGCTCAGGGGAATCATCGCCAGCGCGCCGCGCACTTGGGTCAGCAGCGCGGGCAAGGGCTGCAGTTGTTCGCTGTTCCAGTCCGCGTCGATGTAGTCGACGATCATGTCCTTGGCCTGTTGCAGGCAGGTGTGGGCTTCCTTGATGACGATCTGGTGGATCTGGGTCAGGTCGGTGGTGGGCAGGTGGGTGTCTTCGCGGCTCTCGGGCTCGACGGTGCCGACCATGCCGGCCAGGGTCGCCTCGACGTAGAGCAAGGCCCCGGCGACGTCCATGAGGGTCGCGTCATCCGGCTCGCGCTGGCCCTGGGCGAGGCTCAGGACCACCGCCAGTTGATCGATGATGACCTTGCGCGGCTGGCCGAAACCGAGCACCGCCAGGGTGTCGGCGATCTGCCGCAGCGGCGCCAACAGGCTGTCCAGTTCCGAGGCGTGCTGGCGATCGCTGCGCACGAACAGGTCCAGGCGCTCCTTGACCCGTACCAGTTCCTCGCACAGCGCGGCGAGCACCGAGCGCATGGCATCGCGGTCGGGCCCGGCCAGGCGCGCGCGTTCTTCGTCGACCATGGCGCTGTCGGGCAGCGCGTCGTCCAGTGAGTAGCGTTCTTTCATGATCTGCATCTGCCCGCTGGGATGTTCGGCCTTGGCAATATAGAACAACAAACTCTTGAGCAGGTGGGGCGGTGCCGGCTGATTGATGCCAGGCATGCCTTGCTCCAGCAGGCGCTTGAGTTCCTTCTCGGCTTCCTTGAACAGGCTGCGCAGCGCCGGGCTGTTGGTGATACGCCCGTCACGCATGCCTTCGACCAGCGCCGAGGCCACCTGCCATAACGCATTGAGCGGCGCCCCAGTACACAAGGTTTCCAGGCGATGGAAGACCTTGGCCAGGTAACCGAGGTGGGTCGCGTCATCCTGTTCGCGCAGCAGGCCCACCAGGGCCATTTGCAGGGTCTGGCGCAATTTGCGCAAGGTGTTTGGCAGGTCAGCGGGTTCGAGGCGCTGCAAGTCCTGGTCGCTGAGCGGCGCAATATCGGGCAACTCGGGGCTGAACAGGCTGGTTTCCGACAACAGGCTCTCGCCCCGGGCACTGCGCAGGTCGTTGATCAGGGGCAGCACCACCAGCGGCAGGTCGCGACGGGCACCTTGTACGCGGTCCAGGTAGATCGGCAACTGCCCCAGGGCCTGGCTCAACAGGCTGATGGCTTCGTCGCGATGGGTGACGCGGTTGTCCTGCAGGGCGGCGCACAGCTGCTCCATCTCCTCGGCCAGCAACGCCGCACCGTAGAATTCGACCATCTGCAGGCCGCCGTGGACCTGGTGAATACAGGCCAGGCATTGCCCGAGGGCATCCGACGCCTGCGGATCGTCCACCAGGCGGTTGAGGGCCAGATGAGCCTGCTTCAGCGTTTCGGCAATCTCGCCCTTGACCCATTCCAGGGCCACGTAGTCGTGCCGATCACCCATAACCACTCCAATCAGGAGAACACAACACGCCTGCGGGGAAGGGATTTACCTGTGGGAGCAAAGCTTGCTCGCGATGCAAACACCTCGGTGCCCGAAGTACCGCGTTATCTTCATCGCGGGCAAGCCTTGCTCCCACAAAAACCTCCTCGCCACAAAAAGTCTTTTCCAACGGATGAATCCGGTTGGTCACGCTTTTTCCTCATCGTCAGCCGCTGCCGTCGGCAACGTGAACCCCGACACCGAACGACGCAGCTGGCTGGCCATTTTCGCCAGGTTGCCAATGCTCTCGGCGGTAGCGGTGGAACCGGACGAGGTCTGCGAGGTGATCTGCTGGATCACGTTCATGGTCAAGGAAATCTGCCCAGCCGAGGTGGTCTGTTGTTGCGCCGCGTTGGAAATGCTCTGGATCAGCGCCGCCAGGGTCTTGGACACGCCTTCGATTTCCTCCAGGGCGACACCGGCGTCCTGGGCCAGTCGCGCACCGCGCACCACTTCGGTGGTGGTCTGCTCCATGGAAATCACCGCCTCGTTGGTGTCGGCCTGGATCGCCCGCACCAGGGTCTCGATTTGCCGGGTCGCCGCCGAAGAGCGCTCGGCCAGGCGCTGCACTTCATCGGCCACCACCGCGAACCCGCGCCCGGCATCACCGGCCATGGACGCCTGGATGGCGGCGTTGAGGGCCAGGATGTTGGTCTGGTCGGCGATGTCGTCGATCAGGCTGACAATGTCGCCAATTTCCTGGGATGACTCACCCAGGCGCTTGATGCGCTTGGCGGTGTCCTGGATCTGCTCGCGAATGTTGTCCATGCCATGAATGGTGTTGTGCACCACCTCATTACCCTTGTTGGCAATCTCCACCGACCGCTCGGCCACCGCCGACGACTCGGCGGCATTGGCCGACACCTGGTCGATGGACTGGGCCATTTCATTAATTGAAGTCGAAGCTTCGGAAATTTGCTGGGCCTGGTGCTCGGAGGCCTGGGCCAGGTGCATCGCCGTGGCCTGGGTTTCCTGCACCGCAGCGGCGACCTGGCCGGCGGTGAGGTTGATGGTCGCCACCAGGTCGCGCAGTTGGTCCACCGAGTAATTGATGGAGTCGGCGATGGTGCCGGTGAAGTCCTCGGTGACCGAGGCCGTGACGGTCAGGTCGCCATCGGCCAGGTCTTCGATCTCATCCAGCAACCGCATGATCGCGTTCTGGTTGCGCTCGTTCTTTTGTGCGGTTTCGTGCAACTGGCGATTGGTTTCGCGGACCATCACCAAGCCAATCAGGATGATCGACATCAGCGCCAGCAAACCCAGCACATAGCCGCCGATGGTATTGATGGAACGCCCACCGGCGAGGTTTTCGAAGGCCGTGGCCAGGTGCGAAGCCTCATCAAGCAGGGTCTGCGACAGGTTGAAGATGTTGCCGGCCGATTCGCGGACCTTGAACAGCTCCGGGGAGGTCTCGAGGATTTCGTCCACCGAACCGGAGACGAACTCGAAGAGCTCGCTGATTTCGCTCAGGCGTGCCCGGGCATCGCGGTCCTGGACCTGGGATATCTTCAGGGCCGGATCACCTTGCAACATGCCATTGAGCACCTGGCCAAAACGCGCGGCGTCGCGACCGAAGGTGTCGGCGGCCTGGCTGGCGTTTTCGTCCCCCGCCAGCACGGTATTCACCGCGCCGAGGATCCGTTCGGCCAGCAACGACTGGCGCTGGGCCATGGCCACCTGGGCGGCCGGCGCACCGCGTTGCAGCAGGATCTCGACGACTTTTTCGTACTCGACCTGCAACTGCGGCACGGTTTCGGCCAGGGTCGCCGCCACCTGGTGCAGTGACAACACGGTCTGTTCGCTGGAGAGGATGGCATCGGTGTTCTTGAGCAGGCGCTCCCAATCCAGCTGCACGGCGCGCATCTGCGGACGCAGGGTGGCCGGAGCAGGGGGCAGGCCGGTCACCGGGTCGCCCTGTTTCAGGGAGCCCCAGCGCTGAGCGAAGTCATTGCGCGCATCGCTCAGCAGCTTGAACGCCGCGGGCTTGCCGGCGGCGGCCTCGGTGGCGTTCTTGGCGATGCGCTGGGACAGCACCCGCAGCTCACCGGCATGGCCGATGTACTGTTTGTCATAGGTGGATTGGGTGTTGAGGTAGGCGAAGTTGGCGAACAGCAGCATGATGAAGACGATCAGCGCGACGAACAGCACGATGATCTGCGAACGACTGCGCGACGCTTCCAGTGGCTTGCCTGTTTTTGCTTTGATCATCGGTTCTCGCCTGTACTGCCCAATCCAACTTACTGCCATTAACTGTAGTGTTGTGCAGTCTGCTCAATCAGTGTGGCTCTGTGGGAGCAAGGCTTGCCCGCGATGAGAACGACACAGTTTTTTCGTCAACCGAGGCGCCGCCATCGCGAGCAAGCTTTGCTCCCACAGGTTTGCTCCCACAAGGGGCCTGCGCTGCATCTCGTTAAATCGCCACATCCATGAACCCCGGCGACCGCGCCAGGGCAAACGGGCTGAACACTTGCCACTCGCGCTCGCCGCCAAACCGGCCCTTGACGAAGGCCGCTTCCGGGCCGTCGAGGTCGTCCACCAGCGTCGGTTCCAGGCTGTCCTGGGAGAAATGCTGCAGCCCAAGGACCTCGTCCACCAACAACCCGGCGAACACCTCGTCGTGGTCCACCACCAGCACGCGCCGCTGCTTGCGCACGCTCGACAGCTCATGGCCGAAGAACCCGCACAAGTCCATCAACGGCAACAAACGCCCGCGCAGGTTAGCTACGCCACGCACCCACGGCTTGACCCCGGGCAAATGCGTGTGTCGTGGTTCGTGCAGCACTTCACTGACTTCGCCCATCGGTGCCACGTACCAGTGCTCGCCCAAGCGAAAGCCGATGCCGCTCCAACCGGCGCGATGGGTCGGCTGGGAGGGCAGGTCCGCCCCCAGCAACCGGCAGCGCCGGTCGATCTGCAGCAGCAGTTCGAATGCGGTCAGGGATTGGCTCATGGCCGCGCCGTCAGCCCGCCAGCACTTTGTTCAGGGTCGCGATCAGGGTTTCTTCGTCCACCGGCTTGGTCAGGTAGTCCTTCGCCCCTTGGCGCGTGCCCCAGACCTTGTCGGTGTCCTGGTCCTTGGTGGTGATGATGATCACGGGGATGTGGCCGGTGTCCGGGTCCTTGGTCAGCTGGCGCGTGGCCTGGAAACCGTTGAGGCCGGGCATGACGATGTCCATCAGCACCGCATCGGGTTTTTCCTGGCGGGCCAGGGCCACGCCATCGGCGCCATTCTCGGCCTTCAGGACCTCGTGGCCGTGCTTTTCCAGCATGCCGGTCAGTTTGTACATTTCAGTCGGCGAATCATCGACGATCAGAACTCGTGCCATGGTGTTCCCCATTTTCTTGTTGACCCCAGGCCCGTTGGCCAAGTGTCATTAATGTGCCTGGTGCGGCTGGACAGCGGCAAAGCCCGGAACATGGGCCTGTATCGCGCCCAGCAGTTCTTCCTTGCTGAACGGCTTGGTCAAAAACTGATCGGAACCGACGATGCGTCCCTTGGCCTTGTCGAACAACCCGTCGCGGGACGACAGCATGATCACCGGCGTGGCCTTGAACGCACTGTTGTTCTTGATCAGGGCACAGGTCTGGTAGCCATCCAGGCGCGGCATCATGATGTCGACAAAAATGATGCCCGGATGATGGTCGGCGATCTTGGCCAGGGCATCGAAGCCATCGACGGCCGTGATCACCTCGCAGCCCACGTTGCGCAGCAAGGTTTCGGCGGTGCGGCGGATGGTCTTCGAGTCGTCGATGACCATGACCTTCAAGGCGCTGGGTTGCTGCTGCGTGAGATGCTCTGCCATTGCCACTGCGAACCGGTTTTTAACGCGTAAGTGTGATCGACAGCGCAAACCCTTGATGTTCAAGGCCCGCACGTCACATGGCAGCCTTTTTAGCACAGTCTCCATCGCCGATCTATCGGCCGCTCGGCGCGGTGGTTTTTCCTTGACCGCCAATCTTCCGGGCGCCACTCTGACGCCACTTTTTCGCACCAATATGTGCCCATCACATTTCGAGGAACCAAGCCATGAGCGTACGCGTCGGCATTGTCATGGACCCTATCGCCAGCATTTCCTATAAAAAGGATAGCTCGCTGGCCATGCTGCTGGCCGCTCAGAAGCGCGGCTGGGAACTGTTCTACATGGAGCAGCGCGACCTCTACCAGGCCGAAGGCCAGGCTCGGGCGCGGATGAAACCGCTGAAAGTCTTCGCCAACCCCGAGAAGTGGTTTGAGCTGGGCACCGAAAGCGATGCACTGCTGAGCGACCTTGACGTGATCCTGATGCGCAAGGATCCGCCGTTTGACATGGAGTTTGTGTACTCCACCTACCTGCTGGAACAGGCTGAAAACGCCGGCGTGCTGGTGGTCAACAAGCCCCAGAGCCTGCGCGACTGCAACGAAAAGCTGTTCGCCACGCTGTTCCCGCAGTGCACGCCGCCGACCATCGTCAGCCGTCGCCCGGACGTGTTGCGCGCATTTGCCGACCATCACGGCGACGTGATCCTCAAGCCCCTGGACGGCATGGGCGGCTCCTCGATCTTCCGGCACACCGCCGGCCACCCGAACCTCTCGGTGATCCTGGAAACCCTGACCTTGCACGGCAAGCAGCAGATCATGATCCAGGGTTACCTGCCGGCCATCGTCGATGGCGACAAACGCATCCTGATGATCGACGGCGAACCGGTGGACTATTGCCTGGCACGCATCCCGGCAGCCGGCGAAACCCGCGGCAACCTGGCGGCTGGCGGGCGTGGCGAGGCGCGTCCGTTGACTGACAAGGATCGCTGGATCGCCGCCCAGGTCGGCCCGACCCTGCGCGAAAAAGGCCTGCTGTTCGTGGGCCTGGACGTGATCGGCGAGCACCTGACGGAAATCAACGTCACCAGCCCGACCTGCATCCGCGAGATCGACAATGCCTTTGGCACCGACATCGGCGGCATGCTGATGGATGCCATCGATCAGAAGCTCAAGGCTCGTTGATCCAGATCTGCTGAAGGAAACCCACATTGCGTTATCATGCCCGGCCTGAAAAAAACGCGATGTTGGTTTCCTTGCCATGACACTCCCGTCCGATCTGCCCCAAGAGCTCGCCCATCGTGGCGTGCGCCCGGCTGATCGCCTCGGTTTTACCCTGTTCCTGGCGGCGCTGATCCACTTGGCCCTGCTGCTGGGCGTCGGTTTTGCCACGGTCGAGCCCAAGCAGATCAGCCAGACCCTGGAAATCACCCTGGCCACCTTCAAGAGCGAGACCAAGCCCAAGAAGGCCGACTTCCTCGCCCAGGAAAACCAGCAAGGCAGCGGCACCCTGGAAAAAAAGGCGATCCCCAAGACCACCGAGATCGCGCCGTTCCAGGATACCAAGGTACAAAAAGTCACCCCGCCGCCAGCCGCCAAGCCCGAGGTGCAGGAGACGGCGCCCAAGGCAGCCGTGACCACCGTGGCGCCGAAGCCGAAAAAGGCCCCGGTCAAGGAAGAGGTCAAGCCTGATCCCAAGCCCAGGGCCCCCGAACCCACCTTCGACAGCTCGCAGTTGTCCAGCGACATCGCCAGCCTGGAAGCCGAACTGGCCCAGGAGCAACAGCTCTATGCCAAGCGCCCGCGTATCCACCGCCTGAGCGCCGCCTCGACCATGCGCGACAAGGGCGCCTGGTACAAGGACGAATGGCGCAAGAAGGTCGAGCGCATCGGCAATCTCAACTATCCCGACGAAGCGCGGCGCAAACAGATCTACGGCAACCTGCGGCTAATGGTCTCGATCAACCGTGACGGCTCGCTGTATGAAGTGCTGGTGCTCGAATCCTCCGGTCAGCCGCTTTTGGACCAGGCCGCCCAACGGATCGTGCGCCTGGCCGCACCGTTCGCGCCGTTTACCGGGGACCTGTCGGACATCGACCGGCTGGAAATCATCCGCACCTGGAAGTTCGCCCGGGGTGATCGGCTTTCCAGTAACTGAGCCGCATCGATGATGGCAGGGACTTGTGGGAGCGGGCTGTGTGGGAGCAAGGCTTGCCCGCGATGAAAACGCCGCGGTCTCTTGAGGACCGCAGCGCCTGGATCGCGAGCAAGCTTTGCTCCCACAAAGCTCGCTCCCACAGGGGATTGGTGACAGTCTCAGGTATTTCCTGGCTTGTCAGTTCGGCCCTGCGCCGCCACACTAGCGCCTATGAAAAACGTCAGCCCCACCTACCTCAAGCATCACTTCCTGATTGCCATGCCGCACATGGCAGATCCGAATTTTGCCCACACCTTGACCTACATCGTCGAGCACACGGCCAATGGGGCCATGGGGCTGGTAATCAATCGCCCGCAGGAATTGAACCTGGCGGACATCCTGGAGCAGTTGCGCCCCGACGTGGAACCGCCACTCTTGTGCCAGCACGTGCCGATTTTCATCGGCGGCCCGGTGCAGACCGACCGCGGTTTCGTGCTCCATCCGTCGGGCCCCAAATACCAGGCCACTGTGGATCTGGACGGGGTATCACTGTCCACCTCCCAGGACGTGCTGTTCGCCATCGCCGACGGCGTCGGCCCGGAGAAAAGCCTGATCGCCCTCGGCTATGCCGGTTGGGAACCCGGGCAACTGGAAGCCGAGCTGGCCGACAACGCCTGGCTGACCTGTCCGTTCGACGCCGACATCCTGTTCAACACCAGCAGCGAACTGCGCCTGGAAGCGGCGGCCAGCCGGTTGGGGGTCAACCTCAGCCTGCTCACCAGCCAGGCAGGACACGCCTGATGGCCCTGCGCTTGCTGCTGGGCTTCGATTACGGCACCAAACAGATCGGCGTAGCGGTCGGCCAGGTCATTACCGGCCAGGCCCGCGAGTTGTGCACCTTGAAGGCGCAGAATGGCGTTCCGGACTGGAACCAGGTCGAAGCGCTGATCAAGGAATGGAAACCCGATGCCGTGGTGGTCGGCCTGCCGCTGAACATGGACGGCACGCCCAGTGACATGTGCCTGCGTGCCGAAAAGTTCGCCCGCCGTCTCAATGGCCGCTACAACCTGCCCTTCTATACCCATGACGAGCGCCTGACCACTTTCGAGGCCAAGGGCGAGCGCCTGGTGCGCGGCGGGCAGAAAGGCAGTTACCGCGACAACCCGGTGGACGCCATCGCCGCTGCCCTGCTGCTGCAAGGCTGGCTCGACGCCAACGCTGCCCTGTTCGAAACCTGATTTTTTGAAAGCGCCGCCAAGGCGCTTTCTCTTAGCGATAGACCGCGCCATTCACCACCGGCCCGGGAACCTGAAGGAGCCAGCATGAGCCTGCCCAATCCTGCCGAACTGATCAGCCAGATGGCGATTCGTCTCAAGGCACACCTGGAACACCGCGGCATCAGCGAGCCGCGCTACATCGGTATTCGCACCGGTGGCGTCTGGGTCGCCCAGGCCTTGCTCGAAGCACTGGGCAGCCAATCGCCACTGGGCACCCTGGACGTGTCCTTCTACCGCGACGACTTCAGCCAGAACGGCCTGCACCCGCAAGTGCGCCCCTCGGCCCTGCCATTCGAGATCGAAGGCCAGCACCTGGTGCTGATCGACGACGTGCTGATGAGTGGCCGGACCATCCGCGCCGCCATGAACGAACTGTTCGACTACGGCCGCCCGGCCAGCGTGACGCTGGTGTGCCTGTTGGACCTGGACGCCGCCGAGCTGCCGATCCGGCCGAACGTGGTCGGTGCGACGCTGACGTTGGCTGCCCACGAGCGGGTCAAGCTCTCCGGCCCGTCGCCGCTGCAACTCGAACTGCAAGACCTTGCCCTTTAACTGCCCTTGTAAGAGTCCATCGCGATGACGCCTCTCGAAACCAAGCGCCCGCTGCAGCTCAACGATCAGGGCCAGCTGCGGCACTTCCTGTCCCTCGACGGCCTGCGCCGCGAGCTGCTGACGGAAATCCTCGACACTGCCGACTCGTTCCTCGAAGTCGGTGCCCGGGCGGTGAAGAAAGTCCCGTTGCTGCGCGGCAAGACCGTGTGCAACGTGTTCTTCGAAAACTCCACCCGCACCCGCACCACCTTCGAACTGGCGGCCCAGCGGCTGTCGGCGGACGTGATCACCCTCAACGTGTCCACGTCCTCGGCGAGCAAGGGTGAAACCCTGCTCGACACCCTGCGCAACCTCGAAGCCATGGCCGCCGACATGTTCGTCGTGCGCCACGGCGACTCCGGCGCGGCGCACTTCATTGCCGAACACGTCTGCCCGCAAGTGGCGATCATCAACGGCGGTGACGGCCGTCACGCCCACCCGACCCAGGGCATGCTGGACATGCTGACCATCCGTCGGCACAAGGGCAGCTTCGAAAACCTGTCGGTGGCCATCGTCGGCGACATCCTGCACTCGCGGGTGGCCCGCTCCAACATGCTGGCCCTCAAGACCCTCGGCTGCCCGGACATTCGCGTGATCGCACCGAAAACCCTGCTGCCCATCGGCGTCGAGCAATACGGCGTGAAGGTCTACACCGACATGACCGAAGGCCTCAAGGATGTGGACGTGGTGATCATGCTGCGCCTGCAACGCGAGCGCATGACCGGCGGCCTGCTGCCCAGCGAAGGCGAGTTCTACCGCCTGTTCGGCCTGACCACCGCACGCCTGGCCGGGGCCAAGCCGGACGCCATCGTCATGCACCCGGGGCCGATCAACCGCGGCGTGGAGATCGAGTCGGCGGTGGCCGACGGGCCGCACTCGGTGATTCTCAACCAGGTGACCTACGGCATCGCTATCCGCATGGCCGTGCTGTCCATGGCCATGAGCGGGCAAACGGCCCAGCGCCAATTCGACCAGGAGAACGCCCAGTGAAGCTCAGCATTCTCGGCGCACGCGTGATCGATCCAGCCAGTGGCCTGGATCAAGTGACTGATATCCATATCGATGCCTGCAAGATCGTCGCCCTTGGCGCGGCGCCAGCGGGTTTCGTCGCGGTCGAGACCCTCGACGCCCAAGGCCTGGTGGCCGCTCCCGGCCTGGTGGACCTGAACGTCGCCCTGCGCGAACCGGGCTACAGCCGCAAAGGCAGCATCGTCAGCGAAACCCGGGCCGCCGCTGCCGGTGGCGTGACCAGCCTGTGCTGCCCACCGCAGACCAAACCGGTGCTGGACACCTCGGCCGTGGCCGAACTGATCCTCGACCGCGCCCGCGAGGCCGGCAATACCAAGGTCTTCCCGATTGGCGCACTGAGCAAGGGCCTGGACGGCGAGCAACTGGCCGAGCTCATCGCCCTGCGTGACGCCGGTTGCGTGGCGTTCGGCAACGGCCTGAACAGTTTCCGCAACACCCGCACCCTGTGCCGTGCCCTGGAATACGCGGCGACCTTCGGCCTGACGGTGATCTTCAACTCCCAGGACCACGACCTGGCCGAAGGCGGCCTGGCCCACGAAGGCCCGACCGCCAGTTTCCTCGGCCTGCCGGGCATCCCGGAAACCGCCGAGACCGTGGCCCTGGCCCGGGACCTGCTGTTGGTGGAGCAAAGCGGCGTGCGCGCCCACTTCAGCCAGTTGACCAGTGCTCGCGGTGCGGCACTGATCGCCCAGGCCCAGGCCCGCGGCTTACCGGTGACCGCCGATGTGGCGCTGTACCAGTTGATCCTGACCGACGAAGCGCTGATCGATTTCAACAGCGTCTACCACGTCCAGCCACCACTGCGCACCCGCGCCGACCGCGATGGCCTGCGCGCGGCGCTGAAGTCCGGGGTGATCTCGGCCATTTCCAGCCATCACCAACCCCATGAGCGCGATGCCAAGCTGGCGCCGTTCGGCGCCACCGAGCCGGGCATCAGCAGCGTCGAACTGCTGCTGCCGCTGGCCCTGACGCTGGTGGAAGACGGCTTGCTGGACCTGCCGACCTTGCTGGCACGCCTGAGCGCCGGCCCGGCCCAGGCGCTGCAACTGCCGGCGGGGAAACTCGCGGTTGGCGCCGCGGCGGACCTAGTGTTGTTCGACCCTGCCGCCTCCACCGTGGCCGGTGAAGCCTGGCGCTCCAAGGGTGACAACTGCCCGTTCCTCGGCCATAGCCTGCCGGGTGTGGTGCGTTACACCCTGATGGATGGGCGGATTACTCACCAGGCCTGAAAAACTGCGTCGCCTGCTTCGCGAGCAGGCTCGCTCCCACATTGGATTTGAGGTGTTCACAAAATAATGTGTTCACTGAAGATCCCTGTGGGAGCGGGCTTGCTCGCGAATGCAGGCGACTCGATCTGCCGGTCTTACTAAAAAGCCCCACGCTTCTGCGCATTACGAATCGACACCTGATCATTCAGCGTCCAGAAGTCATACAGCACCCCCAGGAAAAACACCCCGCCAGTCAGCAGGTAAAGGATCCCGCTGAGCCATTTGCCCTGGTACATGCGGTGTACGCCCAGCACCCCGAGAAACGTCAGCAGAATCCACGCCACGCTGTATTCGATAGGCCCCGGAGTGAAACGCAGGTCCGCTTCACGATCCATGGCCGGAATCAGGAACAAGTCGATCAGCCAACCAATGCCCAGCAGGCCGAAGGTGAAGAACCAGATCGTGCCCGTGACCGGCTTGCCGTAATAGAAACGATGGGCCCCGGTGAACCCGAAAATCCACAGCAGATACCCAATGACCTTGCTGTGAGTATCGCGGATTGCATCCTGCTGATAGCTGTTCATGAATGGCCTCTTTTGCCTCGATAGATAAATTTTTTCTGACTTTGTGTGACTTTTTCGTGTCTGCCCGACAAGCGGTCCTGGGCGCCACGAACCGACGAAAGCCCCGTAGCATAGGGGTTCTGTCGGACAATCAGGTCAAGTTGTCGCATTTTGCTGGGTTTCGCGCTGCGTTTCGAATCGACAAACGGCCTCGGAAACGCAAAAAAAGCTGTTATAAAGTTGCGCGCCAACCTTTAAGAGCCTTGCCTAATGCGTCCATTTTTCAAGACATGGCTAACCATCTGCCTATTATTGCCACTGGCTGCCCACGCCACCAATCGTGAGCAACGTCTTCCCAACGTCAACGGCTATACCCCGAAATCCCATGTTTCTGCTTCCTTGAGCAAGAACAAGCCAAGCGTCCAGCGCGTGAGCACAGCCAACAGCAAGCTGGTCCCGCCGATGGCGACCAAAGCGAGCAGCAACGTGTTGAGTCGCGCCGTGAATGTACTTGGCACACCTTATCGTTGGGGCGGCAGTAGCCCAAGTAAAGGGTTCGATTGCAGCGGGTTGGTGAAATACGCCTTCAACGACGCCACCTTCGATCTGCCGCGCACCTCCAACGCCATGGCCGCCGGTCATGGCGAGAAAGTCGAGCGCAAGGACCTCAAGCCCGGTGACCTGATCTTCTTCAAGCTCAAGAGCCGCCGGGTCAACCACGTGGCCATCTACCTGGGCAACGACCGCTTCATCCACGCCCCGCGCCGTGGCAAGTCGGTGAGCATCGACACCCTGAACAAACCGTACTGGAACAGTCACTACGTGGTCGCCAAGCGCGTGCTGCCGAAAGAGCCGGGCGCGATGCGCGTGGTTCAGCGCTGATCACCGGCCTCTGTGGCGAGGGGATTTATCCCCGCTGGGGCGCGAAGCGCCCCCCCCCAACAATGCAGAGGCCCACACCTCTATTTCGAGCTAGCCATTTTGGGGCTGCTTCGCAGCCCAGCGGGGATAAATCCCCTCGCCACAAGGCTTGCACCAACCTCCCCGCCCCCTCTAGAAGTTATCCGGCGTACGCGCCCGCTCCCGCGCATGTTCGCGGCTGATCAGCCCCTTGCTCACCAAGTCCTTCAGGCACATGTCCAGCGTCTGCATCCCCAGCGAACCGCCGGTCTGGATCGCCGAGTACATCTGCGCCACCTTGTCTTCGCGGATCAGGTTCCGAATAGCCGAGGTGCCCAGCATGATTTCATGCGCCGCGATCCGGCCGCCGCCGATTTTCTTGACCAGGGTCTGGGAAATGACCGCCTGCAACGATTCCGACAACATCGAGCGAACCATGGACTTCTCGTCACCGGGGAACACGTCCACCACCCGGTCAATGGTCTTGGCCGCCGACGTGGTGTGCAGGGTGCCGAACACCAGGTGCCCGGTTTCCGCGGCGGTCAGCGCCAGGCGGATGGTTTCCAGGTCGCGCATCTCGCCCACCAGGATCACGTCCGGGTCTTCCCGCAGGGCCGAACGCAGGGCCGTGGAGAAACCCTGGGTGTCGCGGTGCACCTCACGCTGGTTGATCAGGCATTTGCGCGGTTCGTGAACGAATTCGATAGGGTCTTCGATGGTGAGGATGTGATGGTGCTTGTGGCTGTTCAAGTAATCGATCATGGCCGCCAGGGTGGTGGACTTGCCTGAACCGGTCGGCCCGGTCACCAACACCAGCCCGCGCGGCGATTCGGTCACTTTGCGAAACACCTCGCCCATCCCCAGGTCTTCCATGGTCAGGACTTTCGACGGAATGGTCCGAAACACCGCCCCCGCACCGCGATTCTGGTTGAAGGCGTTGACCCGGAACCGTGCGACGCCCGGCACATCGAAGGAAAAATCGGTCTCCAGAAACTTTTCGTAATCTACTCGTTGCCGGTCGTTCATGATGTCGTAGATCAGTTCATGAACCTGCTTGTGGTCCAGCGCTGGCAGGTTGATGCGCCTGACATCGCCATCGACACGGATCATCGGTGGCAGCCCGGCGGACAGGTGCAGGTCCGACGCGCCCTGCTTGGCGCTGAACGCCAGTAACTCAGTGATATCCATAGCGCTCCTCAATTCCAGTAGAATGCCGCGAACCTCACCGCTGGCGCTTCTTTATGTCCACGATAGCAGACAACATCGCTCAGGTTAGTTCGCGCATCCGTGCTGCGGAGCAGGCCGCCCAGCGTGCCGAACACAGTGTCAAACTGCTGGCCGTGAGCAAGACCAAACCCGTCCAGGCCTTGCGCGAAGCCTATGCCGCCGGCCTGCGGGACTTCGGCGAGAACTACCTGCAAGAAGCCTTGGGCAAACAGCTCGAACTGACCGACCTGCCCTTGATCTGGCACTTCATCGGCCCCATTCAATCGAACAAGACGCGCGCTATCGCCGAACACTTCGACTGGGTGCATTCCGTGGATCGCTTGAAAATTGCACAGCGTCTGTCCGAGCAGCGTCCGGCCGACTTGCCACCGCTGAACATCTGCATCCAGGTCAACGTCAGCGGTGAAGCCAGCAAATCCGGCTGCACCCCGGCGGACCTGCCCGCCCTGGCCAGCGCCATCAGCGCCCTGCCCCGCCTGAAACTGCGCGGGTTGATGGCGATTCCCGAACCCACCGAAGACCGCGCCGCCCAGGATGCTGCCTTTGCCGCTGTCCAACGCTTGCAAGCCAGCCTCGCACTACCGTTGGACACCCTTTCCATGGGCATGAGCCACGACCTTGAGTCAGCCATCGCCCAAGGCGCCACTTGGGTACGCATCGGTACGGCCCTGTTTGGCGCCCGCGACTACGGTCAATCCTGAAACATGGCCGACTCATCTTTTTATAAGGACCTGTCATGAGCAACACGCGTATTGCCTTCATCGGCGCCGGCAACATGGCCGCCAGCCTGATCGGCGGCCTGCGGGCCAAGGGTCTGGACGCTTCTTTGATCCGCGCCAGCGATCCGGGTGAAGAGACCCGCACCCGGGTGAGCAGCGAACACGGCATCGAAACCTTCGCCGACAACGCCCAGGCCATCGACGGCGCGGACGTCATCGTGCTGGCGGTCAAGCCGCAGGCGATGAAAACCGTCTGCGAAGCCCTGCGCCCAAGCCTCAAGCCTCATCAACTGGTGGTGTCGATTGCCGCCGGCATCACGTGCGCCAGCATGAACAACTGGCTCGGCGAGCAGCCGATCGTACGCTGCATGCCCAATACCCCGGCACTGCTGCGCCAGGGCGTCAGCGGCCTGTTCGCCATTTCCCAAGTGTCCGCCGCACAACGCCAGCAGGCCGAGGAACTGCTGTCGGCTGTCGGCCTGGCACTGTGGCTGGACACCGAACAGCAACTGGACGCCGTTACCGCCGTCTCCGGCTCGGGCCCGGCGTACTTCTTCCTGCTGATCGAAGCCATGACCGCCGCCGGCGAGAAACTCGGCCTGCCCCGGGAAACCGCCGCCAGGCTGACCTTGCAGACCGCCCTCGGTGCCGCGCACATGGCGGTGTCCAGCGACGTCGATGCGGCCGAGCTGCGTCGTCGCGTCACCTCGCCGGCCGGCACCACTGAAGCGGCCATCAAATCGTTCCAGGCCGGGGGCTTCGAAGCCCTGGTGGAAAAAGCACTCGGCGCCGCCGCGCACCGCTCGGCCGAAATGGCCGAACAACTGGGCCAATAAGGAGTTATTCATGATTGGATTGAACACTGCAGCGGTCTACGTGCTGCAAACCCTCGGCAGCCTGTACCTGCTGATCGTGCTGCTGCGCTTCGTGCTGCAACTGGTGCGCGCCAACTTCTACAACCCACTGTGCCAGTTCATCGTCAAGGCCACCCAGCCGCTGCTCAAGCCCCTGCGCCGGATCATCCCGAGCCTGTTCGGCCTGGACATGTCATCGCTGGTCCTGGCGATCCTCGTGCAACTGGCGCTGATGGCCCTGACCCTGCTGCTGACCTACGGCACCACCGGCAACCCGCTGCAACTGCTGATCTGGTCGCTCATTGGCGTGACCGCGCTGTTCCTGAAGATTTTCTTCTTCGCCATGATCATCAGCGTGATCCTGTCGTGGGTTGCGCCGGGCAGCCATAACCCGGGCGCCGAGCTGGTGAACCAGATCTGCGAGCCGGCCCTGGCGCCGTTCCGCCGCATCCTGCCGAACCTTGGCGGCCTGGATATTTCGCCGATCCTGGCGTTCATGGTGCTCAAGCTGATCGACATGCTGGTGATCAATAACCTGGCGGCGATGACCATGATGCCGGAAATCCTGCGGTTGCTGATCTGACCCGATACCGGTCTGATCAGTCAGCACCTCTCTCTGTGGGAGCAAAGCTTGCTCGCGAAACAGGCACCTCGGTCCCCAAAAGACCGCATCGTCCCCATCGCGGGCAAGCCTTGCTCCCACAGGGTTTACGTCCACCGAAGAATCAGCGCCGCCCTTTGCTTGCCGCCTACCCCAGCGGTCTTTAGACTTACGCCTCATTTCAACGCGAGCAGGGTCGATGCCAGCTGCCTTTCCCCCCGATTCCGTTGGTCTGGTGACGCCGCAAACGGCGCATTTCAGCGAGCCCCTGGCCCTGGCCTGCGGCCGTTCGTTGCCAGCCTATGACCTGATCTACGAAACCTACGGCACCCTCAATGCCACGGCGAGCAATGCCGTGCTGATTTGCCACGCCTTGTCGGGGCATCACCACGCCGCCGGCTACCACAGCGTCGACGACCGCAAGCCCGGTTGGTGGGATAGCTGCATCGGCCCGGGCAAGCCCATCGACACCAGCAAGTTCTTCGTGGTCAGCCTGAACAACCTGGGCGGCTGCAACGGCTCCACTGGCCCCAGCAGCCTCAACCCGGACACCGGCAAACCTTTCGGCGCCGATTTCCCGGTGCTGACCGTGGAAGACTGGGTTCACAGCCAGGCACGCCTGGCCGATCGCCTCGGGGTCGGCCAGTGGGCCGCCGTGATCGGTGGCAGCCTGGGGGGCATGCAGGCCCTGCAATGGACCATCACCTACCCGGACCGCGTGCGCCACTGCCTGGCAATCGCCTCGGCGCCCAAGCTGTCGGCGCAGAACATCGCCTTCAACGAAGTGGCACGCCAGGCGATCCTCACCGACCCGGAATTCCACGGCGGCTCGTTCCAGGAGCACGGCGTGATCCCCAAGCGCGGGCTGATGCTGGCGCGGATGGTCGGGCACATCACCTACCTGTCCGACGACTCCATGGGCGAGAAATTCGGCCGTGGCCTCAAGAGCGAAAAGCTCAACTACGACTTCCACAGCGTCGAGTTCCAGGTCGAGAGCTACCTGCGTTATCAGGGTGAAGAGTTCTCCGGGCGCTTTGACGCCAACACGTACCTGTTGATGACCAAGGCACTGGACTACTTCGATCCGGCAGCGAACTTCGACGATAACCTGGCGAAAACCTTCGCCAACGCCACCGCCAAGTTCTGCGTGATGTCGTTCACCACCGACTGGCGCTTCTCCCCGGCGCGCTCGCGGGAGCTGGTGGACGCGCTGATGGCCGCGCGCAAGGACGTCTGCTACCTGGAAATCGACGCGCCCCAGGGCCACGACGCCTTTTTGATCCCGATCCCGCGTTACCTGCAGGCGTTCGGCAACTACATGAACCGTATAACGCTGTGAGGACGCCATGAGAGCCGATCTGGACATCATCCAGGAATGGATCCCCGCCGGCAGCCGCGTGCTCGACCTGGGCTGCGGCAACGGCGAACTGCTGACCTGGCTGCGAGACAACAAGCAAGTCAGCGGCTACGGCCTGGAAAACGACCCGGACAACATCGCCGAGTGCGTCGCCAAGGGCATCAACGTCATCGAGCAGGACTTGGACAAGGGCCTGGGCAACTTCGCCAGCAACAGCTTCGACGTCGTGGTCATGACCCAGGCCCTGCAAGCGGTGCACTACCCGGACAAGATCCTCGACGAAATGCTGCGGGTCGGTCGCCAGTGCATCATCACCTTCCCCAACTTCGGCCACTGGCGTTGCCGCTGGTACCTGGCGAGCAAGGGCCGCATGCCGGTCTCGGATTTCCTGCCCTACACCTGGTACAACACGCCGAACATCCACTTCTGCACCTTCGAGGATTTCGAAGCGCTGTGCCGCGAACGCGAAGCCAAGGTCATCGATCGCCTGGCCGTCGACCAGCAACACCGCCACGGGTGGGCCAGCAAGCTATGGCCTAATCTGTTAGGTGAGATAGGCATCTATCGGGTCAGCAGCCCAGGCCTTACCGATCATCAGGTCGCGGTGTGAGCCCCCGACCTCACCAGGAGCACGACATGAACCGTCTAGCGTTGTTTCTCATCACCGCTTGCCTGAGCGTTGGCGCCATGGCCGCCGACGCGATCAAGGGCGAGCGCAAGGAAGTGTTCGGTGATATCACCGTGCACTACAACACCTTCAACTCCACCTTCCTGACACCGGACATCGCCAAGGGCGCCGAGCTGATTCGCAGCAAGCAACAAGGTGTGATCAACGTCTCGGTGCTCAAGGATGGCAAGCCCTTGATGGCCCAGGTCAGCGGCACGGTGAAAGACCTCACCAGCCAGAGCGTCCCGCTGCAATTCAAGCAGGTGACCGAGCAAGGCGCGATCTACTACATCGCCCAGTATCCGGTGCCCCAGCAGGAAACCCGCACCTTCGAGATCAAGGTGCAGACCGGCGACAAGATCAACACCATCAACTTCAACCAGGAACTGTTCCCGGGCCAATGATCAATTTCACCCAACTCGTACTGGCCAGCCACAACGCCGGCAAACTCAAGGAACTGCAAGCCATGCTCGGCGGGTCGGTGCAGTTGCACTCGATTGGCGAGTTCAGCCAGGTGGAGCCGGAAGAGACCGGCCTGTCGTTTGTCGAGAACGCCATCCTCAAGGCCCGCAATGCCGCGCGCATCTCAGGCCTGCCGGCGCTGGCCGACGATTCCGGGCTGGCCGTGGACTTCCTCGGCGGTGCGCCGGGCATTTACTCGGCCCGTTACGCTGACGGCAAAGGTGACGCGGCGAACAACGCCAAGCTGCTCGACGCCCTCAAGGACGTGCCCGAAGCCGAGCGCGGCGCGCAGTTCGTGTGTGTGCTGGCCCTGGTCCGCCATGCCGATGATCCGCTGCCGATCCTCTGCGAAGGCCTGTGGCACGGGCGCATTCTCACCGAAGCCAGCGGCGAGCACGGTTTTGGCTATGACCCGTTGTTCTGGGTGCCGGAGCGCAATTGCTCCAGCGCCGAGCTGGGGCCGGTGGAAAAGAACCAACTGAGCCACCGCGCCCGCGCCATGGCCCTGCTGCGTCAACGCCTGGGCCTGCAATGATCGACGACGCTCCCGCACCGCTGATTCATGGCGGTGTACAAACGCCTCGGGCACCGCTGCCGGTGCTGCCGCCCCTGGCGTTGTACGTCCACATCCCGTGGTGCGTGCGCAAATGCCCGTATTGCGACTTCAACTCCCACACCGCCAGCCCACAGTTGCCGGAAGAGGAATACGTCGACGCCTTGCTGGCCGACCTCGACCAGGACTTGCACGCGGTTTATGGTCGCCCGTTGAGTTCGATCTTTTTCGGCGGCGGCACCCCGAGCCTGTTCAGCGCCCAAGCCCTGGGCCGATTGCTCAAGGGCGTGGAAGCGCGGATACCGTTCGCCCAGGACATTGAAATCACCCTGGAAGCCAACCCCGGCACCTTCGAGCAAGAAAAGTTCGTCGCTTACCGGGCCTTGGGCATCAATCGCCTGTCCATCGGTATCCAGAGTTTCCAGCAGGCCAAGCTCGAAGCCCTGGGCCGGATCCACAACGGCGACGAGGCGGTGCGCGCCGCTGGCATGGCCCGTCAGGCCGGTTTCGACAATTTCAACCTGGACCTGATGCATGGGCTGCCCGACCAGTCCCTGGAAGACGCTTTGAGCGACCTGCGCCAGGCCATCGCCTTGAAGCCGACCCATTTGTCCTGGTACCAGCTGACGCTGGAGCCGAACACGGTGTTCTGGAACCAGCCGCCGACATTGCCCGAAGACGACACGCTGTGGGACATTCAGGAAGCCGGGCAAGCCTTGCTGGCCGAACACGGCTACGCCCAATACGAGGTTTCAGCCTACGCCCAACCCGGTCGGGCGGCGCGGCATAACCTCAATTACTGGAGCTTCGGCGACTTCATCGGCATCGGTGCCGGCGCCCACGGCAAGCTCAGCCATCCGGACGGGCGCATCGTGCGCACCTGGAAGACCCGCCTGCCCAAGGACTACCTCAACCCGGCCAAAAGCTTCCAGGCTGGCGAGAAAACCCTGGCCAATGAAGAGCTGCCGTTCGAGTTCCTGATGAACGCCCTGCGCCTGACCGCAGGCGTGGAAGCGCGGCTGTACCCGGAGCGCACCGGGCTGTCCTTGCAAAGCCTGGCCGAAGGCCGGCGCGAGGCCGAACAAAGCGGGCTGTTGCAGGTCGAATCGACACGTCTGGCGGCCACCGAGCGCGGACAGCTGTTTCTCAACGACTTGCTGCAGACATTTCTGAGCTGATCAACACAAGGAAATCGAATGGATCTGGTACTCGACCTGCTGGCCACCGTGTCCCGCTGGAGCCGCAGCAACCTGTCGGAAATCTCCCTGGCATTGGTAGGCTGCCTGCTGGTGCTGTTTGGTGCCGATATCAAGGGCTGGGTCGAACAACGCCTGGGCAGCATCGCCGGCGCCTTGCGCGTCCCGCTGATCGCCCTGCTGTGCATGATCGGCAGCGGTGCGGCACTGATTTACGCCACGCCGTGGATCGTCAGGGGCTTGAGCCAGTTCAACAACTACAGCCTGGCGCCGGTGTTGTTGGTGGTGCTGGTGTTGATAGGTGTAGTCGCGGATCGACGCTGATCCGGTCACCTAAAACAACGGTGGGAGCGAGCTTCTGTGGGAGCAAAGCTTGCTCGCGATGCAGGCAACTCGGGTTCAAGTGGTACCGAGGTGTTGCTGTCGCGAGCAAGCTTTGCTCCCACAAGGTCTTGCTCCCACAGAAGCTCGCTCCCACAGGGGATCCCCTTTCAGCAGGGATTTCTGGTGTTTAAGCCAGCTTCTCGAACTTCAAATCCCAAACCCCATGCCCAAGCCGTTCGCCACGGCGCTCGAACTTGGTGATCGGCCGTTCAGCCGGGCGCGGTACGCACTTGCCGTCTTCGGCCAGGTTGCGATAGCCCGGGGCGACGTTCATCACTTCCAGCATGTATTCGGCGTAGGGTTCCCAGTCGGTGGCCATGTGCAGCACACCGCCGACCTTCAACTTGCTGCGCACCAGTTCAGCGAACGACGCCTGGACGATACGGCGCTTGTGGTGGCGGCTTTTGTGCCAAGGGTCCGGGAAGAACAGCATCAGCCGGTCGAGGCTGTTGTCGGCCACGCAGCGGTTGAGCACTTCGATGGCGTCGCAATCGTAGACCCGCAGGTTGGTCAGCCCTTGGGTCAGCACGCCGTTGAGCAGCGCACCGACGCCGGGACGGTGGACTTCCACACCAATGAAATCCTGTTCCGGCGAAGCGGCAGCCATTTCCAGCAACGAGTGGCCCATGCCGAAGCCAATTTCCAGCGAGCGCGGGGCCGAGCGGCCGAAGACCTGGTCAAAATCCACCGGGGCATCGGCAAGTGGCAGGACAAACAGCGGCGCGCCCTGCTCCAGGCCGCGCTGCTGGCCTTCAGTCATGCGCCCGGCGCGCATCACGAAACTCTTGATGCGGCGGTGCTGGCGCTCTTCGCCTTCTTCCGGCAGGACCGGCGTGTCGTTCGATTCAGTCATCAATGGCTCTTACTTGATCAGACCATCCAGCGGCGAGGAGGCGCTGGCGTAAAGTTTTTTCGGCATGCGGCCAGCCAGGTACGCCAGGCGACCGGCGACGATGGCGTGCTTCATGGCTTCGGCCATCAGGATCGGCTGCTGGGCGTGGGCGATGGCCGAGTTCATCAGCACCGCTTCGCAACCCAGTTCCATGGCGATAGTGGCGTCGGAAGCGGTACCGACACCGGCATCCACCAACACCGGGATCTTGGCTTCTTCCAGGATGATCTGCAGGTTGTACGGGTTGCAGATCCCCAGGCCGGTGCCAATCAGGCCGGCCAGCGGCATGACCGCGATGCAGCCGATTTCCGCCAATTGACGGGCGATGATCGGGTCATCGCTGGTGTAGACCATCACGTCGAAGCCTTCCTTGACCAGGGTTTCAGCGGCCTTGAGGGTTTCGATCACGTTGGGGAACAGGGTTTTCTGGTCCGCCAGCACTTCCAGCTTCACCAGGTTGTGGCCGTCGAGCAGCTCACGGGCCAGGCGGCAGGTGCGCACGGCCTCGATAGCGTCGAAGCAACCGGCGGTGTTCGGCAGGATGGTGTAGCGGTCCGGCGGCAGGATATCCAGCAGGTTCGGTTCGCCCGGGTTCTGGCCGATGTTGGTCCGGCGCACGGCGACGGTCACGATTTCGGCGCCCGAGGCCTCGATGGCCAGACGGGTTTCTTCCATGTCGCGATATTTGCCGGTACCTACCAGCAAACGCGACTGGTAGGTACGACCGGCCAGGACGAAGGGCTTGTCGCTACGAACGATGCTCATGGGAAATCCTCTGTTGGGGTGAGGTTCTTGCGAAATGCTGCGAAACCGAGGCGACTAGCCGCCGCCGATGGCGTGGACCACTTCGATGCTGTCGCCATCGTTCAACGTGGTTTCGGCGTGCTGGCTGCGCGGGACGATATCCAGATTGAGCTCCACCGCGACGCGGCGTCCGGTGAGTTCCAGACGGGTCAGCAGGGCCGCAACGGTTTCACCGTCGGGCAATTCAAGGGGGTCGCCGTTCAACTGAATGCGCATGCCGGATGCCGCCATCATTTTTAGGGGCTGGCATTCTAGCCCGATCAGTCTGGGTGACCCAAGCCATTCGTCATGAAATGGACCGCCCGGTCAGCCCAGCCGCCAGGCGGCAAGCCCCAGGCACACCCAACCGATCAGGAACGCCACGCCGCCCACCGGGGTGATGATGCCCAGCTTGCTGATGCCCGTGAGGGTCAGCAGGTACAGGCTGCCGGAGAACAACAGGATGCCAACCACAAATGAAACCCCGGCCCAGGTGACGATGCGACCGGGAATGTGCGTGGCCAGCAGCGCAACACCCAGCAACGCCAGGGTGTGCACCAGTTGGTAGGTGACGCCGGTGTGGAAAATCGCCAGGTAGTCGGCGCTCAGGCGGCCTTTCAGGCCATGGGCGGCAAACGCCCCCAGTGCCACGCCCGTGAAGCCGAAAAAAGCAGCCAGCATCAGAAAGCTACGCAGCATGAGAACTCCAGTCAGACTCGGGGGACAGGGTCTGTATAATGGCCCGCTCGACGGGTTCGGCCAAGCCATCTCTATGCTGCGTTTATTATTTCGACGATTCCTTAAAGCCCTGCTCTGGTTCGCCGTTGGCAGCGTTGTGCTCGTGCTGTTGTTTCGCGTGGTGCCGCCGCCGTTCACGGCGCTGATGATCGAGCGCAAGGTTGAATCCTGGTTCGGCGGCGAACCCATCGACCTGCAACGCACCTGGCAGCCTTGGGACCAGATCTCCGACAGCCTGAAAGTCGCAGTGATCGCTGGCGAAGATCAGAAATTTCCCGAGCACTGGGGCTTCGACATCGGCGCGATCCAGGCCGCGTTCGCCCACAATGGGCGTGGCGGTTCGATTCGCGGCGCCAGCACCCTCAGCCAGCAAGTGTCCAAGAACCTGTTCCTGTGGTCGGGCCGCAGCTGGCTGCGCAAGGGGCTGGAGGCTTGGTTCACCGCACTGATCGAAGTGCTCTGGCCCAAGCAGCGGATCCTCGAGGTGTACCTCAACAGCGTCGAGTGGGATGACGGCGTGTTCGGGGCCGAAGCCGCAGCACGGCATCATTTTCGTATCAGCGCCGACGCCTTGTCCCGGCAACAGGCCAGCCTGTTGGCGGCGGTACTGCCCAACCCGCGGAAATGGAGCGCCAGCCGGCCCAGCCCCTATGTGCTACGGCGGGCGGGCTGGATTCGCCAGCAGATGAGCCAGTTGGGGGGCGACAGTTATTTGCTGGAACTCAATAATTCGCGGCGAGCGCCTTGGGCGCAGTAGCCGGACGCTGAAGCCTCTCCCTGCATGATCGTTCCCACGCTCTGCGTGGAAATGCAGCACGGGACGCTCCGCGTCCCAAAGCGTGACGCGGAGCGTCACAGGATGCGTTTCCACGCAGAGCGTGGGAACGATCACAGCAGGGGATTGCATCGCACAAACAAAAACGCCCCGATCATCACTGATCGGGGCGTTTTTTATGGCCGCTATCGCAGTCAGGCAGCAATCGACACCTTGAGCTTGTTCATCGCGCTCTTCTCAAGCTGGCGAATCCGCTCGGCCGACACGTTGTACTTCTGCGCCAGGTCGTGCAGCGTGGCTTTTTCCTCGGCCAGCCAGCGCTGGTAGAGGATGTCGCGGCTGCGCTCGTCCAGCACTTCCAGGGCTTCGTGCAGGTTGGTGTTGGAGTTGTCGCTCCAGTCGGCGTCTTCCAGTTGACGCGCCGGGTCGTACCGGTGGTCTTCCAGGTAGTTGGCCGGCGATTGGAAAGCGCTGTCGTCGTCCGCTTCGGCGGCCGGGTCGAAGGCCATGTCATGGCCGGTCAGGCGGCTTTCCATCTCGCGCACTTCCCGCGGCTCTACGCCCAGGCTTTCGGCGACACGATGGACTTCTTCGTTGTTCAGCCAGGCCAGACGCTTCTTCTGGCTGCGCAGGTTGAAGAACAGCTTGCGCTGGGCCTTGGTGGTCGCGACTTTCACGATGCGCCAGTTGCGCAGGATGAACTCGTGGATTTCCGCCTTGATCCAGTGCACCGCAAACGACACCAGGCGCACGCCCATTTCCGGGTTGAAACGCTTGACCGCCTTCATCAGGCCGACGTTGCCTTCCTGGATCAGGTCGGCCTGGGCCAGCCCGTAGCCGGAATAGCTGCGGGCGATATGTACGACAAAACGCAGGTGGGCGAGCACCATCTGCCGAGCCGCCTCAAGATCCTGCTCATAATAGAGACTCTCGGCCAGTTCACGCTCCTGCTCGGGGGTCAGCAAGGGAATGCTGTTGACCGTGTGCACATAGGCCTCCAGGTTCGCACCCGGGACCAGAGCATAAGCAGGTTGCAAAGAAGTGGTCATACGAAAAAACCTCCGACTCACATAACTCGTGCAGTTCAGCACTGCGAAAATTGACCGGGAACCCTAGGACAAGTTCCCACAAAAATTGAAAGGTCAATACACGCAAAAAAACACTTATTTTGGCGCAAGCTCACGCAAGTGGCGTGCGACCGCAATCCATGCACCGATATAACCCAACAGCACCGCGCCAAGCAAGAGCGACAGACCGTCGGCGGCTGGCACACCGGCCAGCGAGAAATCACTGCCGTACAAACCGGCCAACCCTGTTACCGCATCGTTCAGCCAGTCCAGGCCGAACGCCAATACACCCCAGGACAGAATCCCGGCACCGAAGCCATACAGCGCGCCCATATAAAGGAAGGGCCTGCGTACATAGCTGTCCGTACCGCCGACGAGTTTAATCACTTCTATCTCGGTGCGGCGGTTTTCAATATGAAGACGAATGGTATTGCCTATCACCAAAAGTAATGCAGAAACCAGCAGCACCGTCAGGCCGAAGACAAACCGGTCGCCGAGCTTGAGGATCGCCGCAAGACGCTCGACCCAGACTAGATCAAGTTGCGCCTGTTGTACCTTCGGCAACTCGGAAAGTCTTTGTCTTAATGCTTCAAGGGTCGGCTTGTCGACTTCGTTTGGCGTCACCAGCACCACGCCCGGCAGCGGGTTCTCCGGCAGTTCCTTGAGGGCTTCGCCCAAGCCGGACTGCTGCTGGAACTCCTCAAGCGCCTGCTCGCGCCCGATGTATTCGGCATCGGCCACGCCCGGCATGGCCTTGATCTGCTCGCGCAACGCCTGGCCTTCGCCGGGGCTCGCGTCCATCTGCAGGTACAGGGAAATCTGCGCCGCGCGCTGCCAGGAACCGCCCAGGCGCTCCACATTATTCAGCAATAATGACAGCCCCATGGGCAGGCTCAAGGCAACCGCCATCACCATGCAGGTAAAGAAGCTGCCGATGGGTTGCTTGCCCAGGCGCCGCAGGCTGTCCAGCAGGCTGGCGCGATGGCTTTCGATCCAGGCGCGCAGCAGCGTGGCGAAGTCCGGGCCGTCGTCATCGTCGCGTTTTTTCTTTTGCGGCTGCGGATCGGAGGCCTTCGGGGCCACGCGTTCGGCCACTTTCGGGCTGCGAGTAGCACTCATACGCCAGCCTCCCCGTCACCAATCAGGCGTCCGCGCTGCAACGTGAGCATGCGGTGACGCATGCGCGCGATCAACGCCAGGTCGTGACTGGCAATCAGCACGCTGGTGCCCAGGCGGTTGATGTCTTCGAATACGCCCATGATCTCCGCCGCCAGGCGCGGGTCGAGGTTACCGGTGGGTTCGTCCGCCAGCAGCAAGGCCGGGCGATGGACGATGGCACGGGCGATGCCGACGCGCTGTTGCTGACCGGTGGACAGGTCGCCCGGGTACAGGTCGGTCTTGTCCGACAGGGCCACACGCTCCAGGGCCGAGTCCACGCGCTTGATGATCTCGGCCTTGGACAGGCCCAGGATCTGCAACGGCAACGCCACGTTGTTGAACACCGTGCGGTCGAACAGCAATTGGTGATTCTGGAACACCACGCCGATCTGCCGTCGCAGGTAGGGAATCTGGGCATTGCTGATGGTGCTCAGGTCCTGGCCGGCCAGCAGCAGTTTGCCGGTGGAGGGCCGCTCCATCGCCAGCAGCAGGCGCAGCAAGGTACTTTTACCGGCGCCGGAATGGCCGGTGACAAACAGAAACTCGCCCCGACGGACCCGAAAGCTCAGCTCATGCAAGCCGACGTGACCGTTCGGATAGCGTTTACCGACCTGTTCGAAACGAATCATGCATGCTCCCGTTCGGCAAACAGTGCCTGGACAAAGGGCTCGGCTTCAAAGGCGCGCAAGTCGTCGATGCCTTCACCCACGCCGATATAGCGGATGGGCAGGCCGAACTGCTTGGCCAGGGCGAAAATCACCCCGCCCTTGGCGGTGCCGTCGAGCTTGGTCAGGGCCAGCCCGGTCAGTTCGACAGTCTGGTTGAATTGCTTGGCCTGGTTGATGGCGTTTTGGCCGGTACCGGCGTCCAGCACCAGCAGCACTTCGTGGGGTGCGTCGGCGTCGAGCTTGCCGATCACCCGGCGCACCTTCTTCAATTCTTCCATCAGGTTGTCTTTGGTGTGCAGGCGACCGGCCGTGTCGGCGATCAACACATCGATGCCACGGGCCTTGGCGGCCTGCACGGCGTCGAAGATCACCGAAGCGGAGTCGGCGCCGGTGTGCTGGGCGATCACTGGGATCTTGTTACGCTCGCCCCACACTTGCAGCTGTTCGACCGCGGCGGCGCGAAAGGTGTCGCCCGCCGCCAGCATGACTTTCTTGCCTTCGAGCTGCAGCTTCTTGGCCAGCTTGCCGATGGTGGTGGTCTTGCCTGCACCGTTGACGCCGACGACCAGGATCACGAACGGCTTGTTCTGCGAGGCGATCACCAGCGGTTTTTCCACCGGCTTGAGCAGGCTGGTCAGCTCGCCTTGCAGGGATTTGTACAGTGCATCGGCGTCGGTCAGCTGCTTGCGCGCGACCTTCTGGGTCAGGCTCTGGATAATCACCGAGGTGGCCTCGACACCGACGTCGGCGGTCAGCAGGCGGGTCTCGATGTCTTCCAGCAATTCGTCGTCGATGACTTTCTTGCCCAGGAACAGGCTGGCCATGCCTTCGCCGATGCTGGCGCTGGTCTTGGACAGGCCTTGCTTGAGGCGGGCGAAGAAACCGACCTTGTTTTCCTCGGCGCTACGGACGGGCTCGACGGGGGCAATGGTTTCCAACAGGGCAGGTGCCGGTTCGGGCGCGACTTGCGCAACCACGGGCGCAACGACGACCGGCGGCTCAATGACAGCGTCGACGACTGGCGCCTCGACAACCTGCGTCGGCGCGGGAATCGGCGGGGTGATATGGGGCGCCGCTTCCTCGACCAGCGCGACCGGCTCTTCCGCCACCGGCAAGGTCAGCCAGGGGGTTTGCTCGACGGGCGGGGTCAGCGGCTGCTCGGCCACCGGCTCTACAACGGTCTCAGCCTCGACCGGCTGCAGCACCGGCTCGGCAATCGGCAGGACGATGGGCGCAGTTGCTTCGGCCACGGCCTCGGCGGCGGGCTCAGGCAGCGGTTGTGGCTGTTCGACGACGGTTTCCTGCGGCTTCTTGCGCAGCCATCCGAACAGGCCTTTTTTCTCGCCAGCCGCAGCTGGGGTCTTCTTGTCGTCGTTGGAACCAAACATGGAGGACGGCTATCTCACGGTAGCGACGCGCCACAAGGGCGCCTCGGTGATAAATATTCAATGCTGAACAGACTGCGTTTCATCCAGCTTGTTCACGCGCAACATTTTGTCGAGGCGTCCCGAGGACACCCCAAAGTCGATTTTTTCGAAGGACTGGTACGGCATCATCGGCGAAAACGCCGGGATCAACGAGCAAACCCGATGTTTCTCCGGGGAACCCAGACAACCCCGGGCCGATAAAAGGCCCGATAGGCGTGGCCGCCAGTAAAACGGATCAGTATCCTAGCACCTCCTCGCCTGCTGAGGCTAAGGCCAAGCAGGCAACCCAACAGGTTTAAACACGAATGAATGCTCTTGCCCGCCGCGCCGCAGGCCTGCTGCTCAGCACAGTTTGTCTGCCCTTTTCAGCCTTGGCTGCCGACCCACAACCCACCCACGAATTTACCCTCGACAACGGCCTGAAGGTCGTCGTGCGCGAAGACCATCGTGCGCCGGTGGTGGTCTCCCAGGTCTGGTACAAGGTTGGCTCCAGCTACGAAACGCCAGGCCAGACCGGTTTGTCCCACGCCCTTGAGCACATGATGTTCAAGGGCAGTGAAAAAGTCGGTCCCGGCGAAGCGTCGCTGATCCTGCGCGACCTCGGTGCCGAAGAGAACGCCTTCACCAGCGATGACTTCACCGCCTATTACCAGGTCCTGGCCCGCGACCGCCTGGGCGTGGCCTTCGAACTGGAAGCCGACCGCATGGCCAGCCTGCGCCTGCCACCGGAGGAGTTCAGCCGCGAGATCGAGGTGATCAAGGAAGAGCGCCGCATGCGCACCGACGACAAGCCCATGTCCAAGGCCTACGAGCGCTTCAAGGCCATGGCTTACCCGGCCAGCGGCTACCACACGCCGACCATCGGCTGGATGGCCGACCTGGACCGGATGACCGTCGAGGAGCTGCGGCACTGGTACGAATCCTGGTACACCCCGAACAACGCGACCCTGGTGGTGGTCGGCGACGTGACGCCGGACGAGGTCAAGTCCCTGGCCCAGCGCTATTTCGGCCCGATTGCCCGGCGCGCGGTGCCGGTGGCGAAAATCCCCCTGGAGCTGGCCGAACCCGGCGAGCGCCAGATCACCCTGCATGTGCAGACCCAACTGCCCAGCGTGATGCTGGCCTTCAATGTGCCGAGCATCGCCACCGCGACGGACAAGGGCTCAGTCAACGCGCTGCGGCTGATCTCGGCCCTGCTGGACGGCGGCTACAGCGGCCGGATCCCAACCCAGCTGGAACGCGGCGAAGAGCTGGTGTCCGGCGGTTCGTCGAGCTACGACGCCTTCACCCGCGGCGACACGCTGTTCACCTTGTCGGCGACACCCAACACGCAGAAAAACAAAACCCTCGCCCAGGCCGAGGCCGGCTTGTGGCGCTTGCTTGAGCAGTTGAAAACCACCGCCCCGACCGCCGACGAACTGGAACGCGTGCGCGCCCAGGTCATTGCCGGCCTGGTGTATGAGCGCGACTCGATCACCAGCCAGGCCACCGCCATTGGCCAGTTGGAGACCGTCGGTTTGTCCTGGAAGCTGATGGACACCGAACTCGCCGAACTGCAAAGCGTGACCCCGCAAGATATCCAGAAGGCAGCCCAGCTGTATTTCACCCGCTCGCGCCTGAGCGTTGCGCATGTCCTGCCCGAGGAGAAAGCTCATGAGTGAGCGCAAATCACGGCGCCCGGTGCTGATCGGCCTGGCGCTGATCGCCCTGGCCGGCTCCCTGGCGT
Source organism: Pseudomonas sp. A25(2017) (assembly GCF_002001065.1). Taxonomy (NCBI): domain Bacteria; kingdom Pseudomonadati; phylum Pseudomonadota; class Gammaproteobacteria; order Pseudomonadales; family Pseudomonadaceae; genus Pseudomonas; species Pseudomonas sp. A25(2017). The sequence goes on from NZ_MUOA01000116.1 coordinate 72,369, forward strand.
TCTATCTGTCGCCGACCACCGACGTCACCGCCAGCCAGGCATTGGATAACGCCAAGTCCGGCAACAAGCTGCAATCGTTGACCGAACTGAATGACAAGGCGCCCAGCCGGCGCCAACTCGACGTGCAAACCTGGACAACCGCTGACGGCGCCAAGGTGCTGTTCGTCGAAGCCCGGGAATTGCCGATGTTCGACCTGCGCCTGACCTTCGCTGCCGGCAGCAGCCAGGACGGCAATGCCCCCGGCCTCGCCCTGCTGACCAACGCCATGCTCAACGAAGGCGTGGCCGGCAAGGACGTCAGCGCCATTGCCCAAGGGTTCGAAAGCCTCGGCGCGGACTTCGGCAACGGTGCCTATCGGGACATGGCCGTGGCGTCCCTGCGCAGCCTCAGCGCAGCCGACAAGCGTGAGCCGGCATTGAAGCTGTACGCCGAAGTCGTCGGCAAACCGACCTTCCCCGCCGACTCCTTCGCCCGGATCAAGAACCAGATGCTCGCCGGTTTCGAATACCAGAAACAGAACCCAGGCAAACTGGCGGGCCTGGAACTGATGAAGCGCCTGTACGGCGAGCATCCTTATGCCCATTCCAGCGACGGCACCGCCGACAGCATTCCACCAATCACCCTGGCCCAGGCCCGGGCTTTCCACGCCAAGGCCTACGCCGCCGGCAACGCCGTGATCGCGCTGGTGGGGGATTTGTCCCGCGCCGAAGCCGAAGCGGTTGCCAACCAGGTATCCGCCGCGCTGCCCAAAGGCCCGGCCCTGGCGAAAACCCCGCCACCGGTGGAGCCCAAGGCGAGCATCGGCCACATCGAATTCCCGTCCAAACAGACCAACCTGATGCTCGCGCAACTGGGCATCGATCGCGACGATCCGGACTATGCCGCCGTGTCCCTGGGCAACCAGATCCTCGGCGGTGGTGGCTTCGGCACGCGACTGATGACCGAGGTCCGGGAAAAACGCGGCCTGACCTACGGCGTGTACTCCGGCTTCACGGCGATGCAATCCCGCGGCCCCTTCATGATCAACCTGCAGACCCGTGCGGAAATGAGCGAAGGCACCTTGAAACTGGTGCAGGACGTGTTCGCCGACTACCTCAAGAACGGTCCCACCCAGAAAGAACTCGACGACGCCAAGCGTGAGTTGGCCGGCAGTTTCCCGCTGTCCACCGCCAGCAATGCCGACATCGTCGGCCAGCTCGGTGCCATGGGGTTCTATGACTTGCCGCTGAGCTACCTGGAAGATTTCATGCGCCAGTCCCAGGAACTGACGGTCGAGCAGGTCAAGGCCGCGCTGAACAAACACCTGAGCACCGACAAAATGGTCATCGTCACCGCCGGCCCGAGCGTGCCGCAAAAGCCGTTGCCGCCCCCCACTGACAAACCTGCCGAGCAGCCGCTCGGGGTTCCGGAGCACTAATGGCCCGTCCATCGAATTCCAGCAAGAAACCCGTGCACAACGGTGTGAACCAGTTGCGCATCATCGGCGGCGAATGGCGCAGCCGGCGCCTGAGCTTCCCGGATGCCCCGGGCCTGCGCCCCACTCCCGACCGCGTGCGCGAAACCCTGTTCAACTGGCTCGCACCCTATGTGGCAGGTGCCCGGGTGCTCGACCCGTTCGCCGGCAGCGGCGCGCTGTTTCTCGAGGCCCTGTCCCGTGGCGCCGCCATGGGCCAGGCGCTGGACGCCAGCAACCTGGCGGTCTCCAGCCTGAAAGAACACCTGGGCACGCTGCGCTGCACCGTCGGCCAGGTGCAGACCGCCGACGCCCTGCGCTACCTGGACAGCCAACCGGCGACGCCTTTCGACCTGGTGTTCCTCGACCCGCCTTTCAACCAGAACCTGTTGCCGACGGTCTGCGCGCTACTTGAGGACCGTCAGTGGTTGGCCGAGGATTCCTGGGTCTACACTGAAAGCGAGACCGCCCCGTCCACTCTGGGCTTGCCGGGCAATTGGCGCTTGCATCGCGAGCAGAAATCCGGACGGGTGTATTACGCGTTGTGGCAGCGTTCGGCAAAGGACATTGGCTGAACGGCTGACCAGTGCATCGAGAATAATAATGATGTCCGCCGCATCCGAACGTTTCGTCCCTGCCCCGGGCCTTGGCAACCCGCATTTGCAAACGCTATGGGGCCCGTTGTGGCGCCAGACCACCCACATCGAGCGCCAACGCGAGCGTTTGTGGCTGGAAGACGGTGATTTCCTCGACCTTGACTGGCACGGCCCCCACAGCGCCGAGGCACCACTGGTGCTGGTGCTTCACGGGCTGACCGGCTCTTCCAACTCGCCTTACGTGGCCGGCCTGCAACAGGCTCTCGGTCGCCAGGGCTGGGCCAGTGCGGCCTTGAACTGGCGTGGCTGCTCGGGTGAGCCGAACCTGTTGCCCCGCAGCTACCACTCGGGCGTCAGCGAAGACCTGGCCGCCGCCATCACCCACTTGCGCGCCCGACGGCCCTTGGCGCCGTTGTTTGCGGTGGGTTATTCGCTGGGCGGCAATGTGTTGCTCAAACACTTGGGGGAAGCCGGCCGCGACAGCCAGTTGCAAGGGGCGGTGGCGGTCTCGGTGCCGTTTCGCCTCGACCAGTGCGCCGATCGCATCGGCCAGGGATTTTCCAGGTTCTACCAGGCGCATTTCATGCGCCAGCTCGTGGCCTATGTGCGCAACAAGCAACGCCAGTTCCAGCACGACGGACGCCACGAGGGCCTGGCGACCCTGGCGGCGCTTGGCCCTTTGGAAAACATGCGCACCTTCTGGGACTTTGACGGCCGGGTGACGGCGCCGCTGCACGGGTTCTCCGATGCCGCGGATTACTACCGCCGCGCCTCCAGCCGTTATTTCATGGCGGGCATCAGCACGCCGACCCTGGTCATCCAGGCCGCCGACGATCCCTTTGTGTTTCCTCACAGCCTGCCCGAACCGCGCGAATTATCCGCTTCGACCCGGATTGAACTGCACGCCCGGGGCGGGCATGTGGGGTTTGTCGACGGAACCCTGCGGCGCCCGGGGTACTACCTGGAGCGGCGGATTCCCGATTGGCTGGCCAGCCTGGGCCACGGCTGAGCATGATGGTTCATGACCAACACACATCCCCTGTGGGAGCGGGCTTGCTCGCGAAAGCGGTGGGTCAGCGACATTGAAGTTGACTGACACACCGTCTTCGCGAGCAAGCCCGCTCCCACATTGGTTCCGGGTGTTTGTTATTCGCCCGTTGCCACGCCCCGCTGGGGATCATTGATCCACTCACTCCACGAGCCAGCGTACAGCCGCCCCAGCGGATACCCTGCCAGGCACAAGGCAAACAGGTTATGACACGCCGTCACGCCGGAGCCGCAATAGGCCACCAGGTCGGTGGGCGAGCGCTCGCCCAGTTTTTCGGCGAAGCGCTGCTTGAGCTGGTCGACCGGCAGGAAGCGCCCATCGGCGCCAAGGTTTTCAGTGAACGCCGCGCACTGTGCGCCTGGGATATGCCCGGCTATCGGGTCGATGGGCTCGACTTCCCCTTTGAATCGCGGCAACGCCCGGGCATCCAGCAGGGTCATGTCCGATTGGCCAAGGCGTTGTTGCAGCGCTTGAGCACTGAGCACCACGCTCGCATCCGGCGCCCCGCTGAAGGTCCCGCGAGTGTTCTGCGGCGGATCCAGGCTCAAGGGCAAGCCAGCGGCATGCCAGGCCTTGAGCCCACCGTCGAGGATATACACGTCCTCGCGCTTGCCCAGCCAGGCCAGCAACCACCAGGCCCGCGCGGCATAGGCGCCGGGACCGTCGTCGTACAGCACGACATCGCTGTCGTTATCGATCCCCCAGGCCTTGAGGCGCTCGATCAACGCCTCGGGCTCCGGCAGCGGATGACGCCCGGTCACGCCTTTGGTCACCAGCCCACTCAGGTCGCGTTCAAGGTCCGCGAACGATGCACCGGCGATGTGGCCCTCGGCATAACTGCGCTGGCCATAATCCGGGTCTTCCAGGGCAAAACGGCAATCGAGAATGACCAGCCCGGGTTGTGATCGCCGCTCTTCGAGGGCGTGAGGGCTGATGAGTTGCGCAATGGGCATGGTGAACTCCTGTGGCTAAGTCGGGGGTCGGTCCTACTGCCCTTCCTCCAGGGTCTGGGCCAGGGGGACGTAATACTCTTTGAACAGTGCATCCACCTCTTCGCGGGCCTGATCGGTCACGAAACCGGCCTCCAACACCAGTACCTGATACACGCCTCGCTTGATGGCCTGCTCGCTCAGGTGGCTGAAGTTTTCCCGCGTGGTGCAAAGGAACCGCACCCAGGACGTGAGAATGATCCAGGCATTGAGGGTCAGGGACTCGATCTGCACCCGGTCCATCTTCAGGATGCCGGCGGCAACGAAGCCTTCATAAATAGCGGTACCGTGGATCAGGCTGCGCTGGGAAAACCGTCGATAGCGCGCCGCAAGGTCCGGGTCGCTGTCGAGCAGATGCTCCAGGTCCCGGTGCAGGAAACGGTAGCGCCACATGGCCGCCAGCAGCTCCTGCAAATAGAAGCGTTTGTCCTCCACCGTGGCCGCACGACCCTGGGGCGGGCGCAAGAAACTGTCCACCAGGTTCTCGTACTCACTGAACAACACGGCGATGATCGCCTGCTTGTTGGGGAAGTGGTAATAGAGGTTGCCCGGGGACATGTCCATGTGGGCGGCAATGTGGTTGGTGCTGACGCTGCGCTCGCCTTGCTGGTTGAACAGCTCGAGGCTGTTTTGCACGATGCGCTCGCTGGTTTTCATTCGTGGGGCCATGGTTTGGGCTTTAATTCGACGAAGGCATTGATCGGCATCTTACGACCTATCGGTCACAGGAAAAACCCATCGCCGTTACGGATGCCATTGACTTTATAGAGTATAAGCTCTAGAAAACACCCACTCTAATAATATCCGGTGCCCGACGATGCCTGCCGACGTTGCCTACCTGCACGAGTCGCAACAACAACTGGACGAGCTGCGGTCGCTCTTCGATGCCCAACGCCAGGCCTACGCGGCCCATCCGATGCCACCGGCCGAACAGCGCCAACAATGGCTCAAGGCACTGCGCGAGGTATTGAGCAACGAACGCCAAGCCTTGATCGACGCCATCAGCCAGGACTTCAGCCACCGCAGCGCCGACGAAACACTGCTGGCCGAGTTGATGCCGAGCCTGCACGGTATCCATTACGCCAGCCGGCATCTCCAGGGTTGGATGAAACCCTCCCGGCGCAAAGTGGGCATGGCCTTTCAACCGGCATCGGCCAAAGTGATCTATCAACCGCTGGGCGTGGTCGGCGTCATCGTGCCGTGGAACTACCCGCTGTTCCTGGCCATCGGGCCGCTGGTCGGGGCTTTGGCGGCGGGCAACCGGGTGATGCTCAAGCTCAGCGAATCGACACCGGCAACCGGCTTGCTGCTCAAGCAATTGCTGGCCCGGGTCTTCCCCCAGGACCTCGTCTGCGTGGTGCTTGGCGAGGCGGAAATCGGCATGGCGTTTTCCAAGCTGCCCTTCGATCACCTGTTGTTCACCGGCGCCACCAGCATCGGCAAGCATGTCATGCGTGCCGCTGCCGAAAACCTGACGCCGGTCACCCTTGAGCTGGGTGGGAAATCACCGGCCATCGTGTCGGTCGATGTACCGATCAAGGACGCCGCCGAACGCATTGCCTTCGGCAAGACCCTGAATGCCGGGCAAACCTGTGTCGCCCCGGACTACGTGCTGGTGCCGCAGAACCGCGTCGGCGAGTTCGTCGAGGCGTATCGCGAGGCGGTTCGCGGGTTTTATCCGACCCTGGCGGACAACCCGGACTACACCGCCGTCATCAACGAACGACAACTGGCGCGGCTCAACGGCTACATCAGCGACGCCACCAGCAAAGGCGCGTTGCTGATCGAGTTGTTCGAGCAAGGCCAGGGCCGTCGCATGGCCCACAGCCTGCTGCTCAACGTCAGCGATGAGATGACCGTGATGCAGGACGAGATTTTCGGCCCGCTGCTGCCCATCGTGCCCTATGACAATCTGGACCAGGCGTTTGCCTACATCAATCAGCGACCCCGCCCGCTGGCGCTCTACTACTTTGGCTACAACAAGGCCGAACAGAATCGCGTGCTCCACGAAACCCATTCCGGCGGCGTCTGCTTGAACGACACGCTGCTGCATGTCGCCCAGGACGACTTGCCGTTCGGCGGCATCGGCCCCTCGGGAATGGGGCATTACCACGGGCACGAGGGTTTCCTGACCTTCAGCAAGGCCAAGGGCGTGCTGACCAAACAGCGATTCAACGTCGCGAAGCTGATTTATCCCCCTTACGGCAAGCCTTTGCAGAAACTGATCCAGAAGCTGTTTGTCCGCTGACGCGTCTCTTCCCGGGTAATAACAATAATGAACCCAAGCCTCACCGATACACCCGCGTTGTCACGGCGCGGCCTGTTGAAGTTCAGCCTCGGCGCCAGCGCCTTCCTGGCCACCGTCGGCCTGGGCGCCAGCCTGAGCGGTTGCTCGCCAAGCCAACCGGCCAACGGCCTGGCGGCCCTGCGCGACAGCGACCTGCCATTTTTACGCAGCGTCATTCCCGTGATGCTGGACGGCGCAGTGGCCGTCGGACAGATCCCCGCCGCCACTGACGCAACCCTGCGAAGCCTGGACAGCAGCCTGGCCCACCTGTCCCCCGCCATGCTCAAGCTCACGCGCCAGCTGTTCGACGTGCTCACGCTGGGCATTACCCGCGGGCCGCTGACCGGGGTCTGGGGCCCGTGGGAAAACGCCAGCGCCGATGACATCCGCCTGTTCCTCGGACGGTGGGAAAACAGCTCGCTGGACCTGTTGCGACAAGGCCATTGCTCATTGCTGCAATTGGTGATGATGGCCTGGTACAGCCGACCCGAGGCCTGGGCGCATTGTGGATATCCAGGACCGCCCAAGATTTGAAAGCCAGGCCCAACTCCTGTGGGAGCGGGCTTGCTCGCGAAGGCGGTGTGTCAGCTTGCATAAATGTTGAATGTACAGCCGCCTTCGCGAGCAAGCCCGCTCCCACAGGGTTCTTCATCGTCCATCCATAACAATAAGAGAGCCCTGAACATGCCCGTACCCGATCCCTTCCGCGAAGGCCTGGCCCGTGGCTGGACCACCTACAACGGCGCGCAGTTGTCCCAGGACCTGACCCTGGAAGCGGACGTGGCCATCGTTGGCAGCGGTGCTGGCGGCGGCACCACGGCGGAAATTCTCAGCGCCGCCGGCTACCGCGTGTTGCTGATCGAGGAAGGTCCGCTCAAGACCAGTCATGACTTCACGCTGCTCGAAGACCAGGCCTACAGCAGCCTGTATCAGGAAGGCCTCGGGCGCATGAGCAAGGACGGCGCCATCACCATTCTCCAGGGCCGGGCCGTCGGTGGCACGACGCTGATCAATTGGACCTCCAGCTTCCGCACGCCCGATCAGACCCTCGACCACTGGGCCGCCGAGCACAACGTAAAAGGCCACGGCCGCGCTGAAATGGTGCCCTGGTTTGCGCAGATGGAACAACGCCTGGGCGTGGCACCGTGGCTGGTTCCGCCCAATGCCAACAACGACGTAATCCGCAAAGGCTGTGAACAATTGGGCTACGCCTGGCACGTCATCCCGCGCAACGTACGCGGCTGCTGGAACCTGGGCTATTGCGGCATGGGCTGTCCGACCAACGCCAAGCAATCGATGCTGGTTACCACCATCCCGGCCACGCTGGACAAGGGCGGCGCGCTGCTTTACCTGGCGCGGGCCGAGCGTCTGACGATCAAAAACGATGCCGTCATCGCCCTCGAGTGCCAAGCCATGGATGAACGTTGCGTGGCGCCGACCGGGCGGCGCATCACCGTCAAGGCGCGGCATTACGTGCTGGCGGGCGGCGGCATCAATAGTCCCGGGTTGCTGCTGCGCTCCGATGCGCCAGACCCGCATGAACGTGTGGGCAAGCGCACCTTCCTGCACTTGGTAAACATGTCCGCCGGGCAATTCGACGAGGTCATCAACCCGTTCTACGGCGCACCGCAATCGATTTATTCGGATCATTTCCAATGGCAGGACGGCACCACCGGCAAAATGTCCTACAAGCTTGAAGTCCCGCCCTTGCACCCGGCCCTGGCCGCCACGCTATTGGGCGGGTTCGGCCCCGAGAACGCTTTGCACATGTCCCGACTGCCCCATACCCACGCCATGCTGGCGCTGTTGCGCGACGGTTTTCATCCGGACAGCCCCGGCGGCAGCGTCGAGTTGCGCAGCGACGGCACGCCCGTGCTCGATTATCCCGTTACGCCGTATGCCTGGGATGGCTTGCGCCGGGCCTTCCACAGCATGGCCGAGATCCAGTTTGCCGGTGGCGCCAAGGCAGTCATGCCTTTGCACAGCGATGCCCGCTACGTAACGACCCTGGCCGAAGCCCGCACACTGATCGACGGACTCGACCTGGCTTTGTACCGCACACGCCTGGGCAGCGCCCACGTAATGGGCGGTTGCGCCATGGGTGAAGACCCGAAAACCGCCGTCACCGACAGCCTTGGCCGCCATCATCAACTGGGCAACCTGTCGATCCATGACGGCTCGCTGTTCCCCACCAGCATCGGCGCCAACCCGCAGTTATCGGTGTACGGACTGACCGCGCAATTGGCGACGGCCCTGGCCGAACGCCTGAAAAATCCATGAATAGCCGGATTATTCGCAGCGTCTATAGTGCTTTCTTACGCAACAGCCGACTTGGCCGACCGAGAAGGCTGCGATACCATCCGACTCCCCAACGGACTCCCGCCAGGACGACGCGATGAACCGAGTGTTGTACCCAGGTACCTTCGACCCTATTACCAAGGGCCATGGCGATCTGGTCGAACGCGCCGCGCGCCTGTTCGACCATGTGATCATTGCCGTCGCCGCCAGCCCGAAGAAAAACCCGCTGTTCCCGCTGGAACAACGTGTAGAACTGGCCCGCGAGGTCACCAAGCACCTGCCCAACGTGGAAGTGGTCGGTTTCTCGACGCTTTTGGCACACTTTGCCAAGGAAAAGAACGCCAATGTGTTCCTGCGTGGCCTGCGGGCGGTCTCGGACTTCGAGTACGAATTCCAACTGGCCAACATGAACCGCCAACTGGCACCGGACGTCGAGAGCCTGTTCCTGACGCCGTCGGAGCGCTATTCCTTCATTTCCTCGACGCTGGTCCGGGAAATCGCGGCGTTGGGCGGAGATATCACCAAGTTCGTCCACCCGGCCGTGGCCGATGCGCTGACCCTACGCTTCAAGAAATAACCGGCTGGCGCTGCGAGCCACCTCGCAGCGCGGCGCAGTCCATCGCGCCCGCGTGCACTGCGCTCGCCAATGCGGCACAATTGCGCCCATACGTTTTCATATGCCCGGGCCCAACGCCCCGGCAGGAGCCTGCATGTCCCTGATCATCACCGACGACTGCATCAATTGCGACGTCTGCGAACCTGAATGCCCGAACGAGGCCATTTCCCAAGGCGAGGAAATCTACGTCATCGACCCGAACTTGTGCACCCAGTGCGTCGGCCATTACGACGAACCCCAGTGCCAGCAGGTTTGCCCGGTGGATTGCATTCCGCTGGACGAGGCCCATCCGGAAACTGAAGAACAGTTGATGGCGAAATATCGCAAGATTACTGGCAAGGCATGAGCCAGGTGGTTTTGTAGCGTCTGTACCGGCCTATCGCGAGCAGGCTCGCTCCCACAGGGAATCTACTGAGTTCACATAATCTGTGTCCTGAGCAAATTTCTTGTGGGAGCGAGCCTGCTCGCGATAGGGCCATCAGCCACACCACAAATGTACATGCCTTGACGCCTCACTCCTGCCGCTCAAACCCCTCCCCAATACACCCCAGGCACCGCACAAACGTGGCCTTCGCCGGGTCCACCACCAACGCCTTCCCCGCATCACCGACCCCGCCGCCCAGCGCGGTAAAGGGCAACGACACCACGAATGCCCCGGCGCCAATCACTGTGGCGGCGAGCAGCAGTGGACGGGCAATCAGCAGGTCGCCGATCATGGCGAAGGCCGGCGGGTTCTGGATGGTGTAGCGCGGGTCGCCGCTGCCGTCGCTTGCCAGGGCAGGCAAACCGACACTCAGCAGCAGCGCTAGAACGACAGGTCGAAGCAGTTTCATGGGCGATCCTTCGGCTAAATACTGACTATAGACCGTAGGACAAATCAGCTCTGACAGCGTGGACACCAGACGCTGGCGCGCTGGCCGAGGCGGATTTCCCGCAGCCCCGTACCACACACCTTGCACAACTCCCCGCCCCGGCCGTAGACGAACAGTTCCTGCTGGAAATAGCCGGGTTGGCCATCCCCGCCGATAAAGTCCCGCAGCGTGGTGCCACCGCGCTCGATGGCATGGGCGAGGATGCGCTTGATCTCGATCGCCAGCTTCAGGTAACGCGCCCGGGAAATGCCCCCGGCGGCCCGGCGCGGGTCGATGCCGGCGGCGAACAGGGCCTCGGTCGCGTAGATATTGCCCACGCCCACCACCACCGCGTTATCCATGATGAACGGCTTGACCGCCATGGACCGCCCCCGCGAGAGCTGGAACAACCGTTCGCCATCGAACAGGTCGGTCAACGGCTCGGGACCCAGGCGAATCAACAGCTCGTGATTGAACGGGTCGAGGCTCCAGAGCATCGCGCCAAAGCGGCGCGGGTCGGTGTAGCGCAAGGCCAGGCCGGACTCCAGCTCGATGTCCACGTGCTCGTGCTTGGCGGCCGGCATGCCGACTTCCACCAAGCGCAGGTTCCCGGACATGCCCAGGTGGCTGATCAACGTGCCGACCTCGGCATTGATCAACAGGTACTTGGCCCGCCGCTCTACCTGCACGATGCGCTGGCCCGACAGCCGCACGTCGAGATCTTCCGGGATCGGCCAGCGCAGGCGGCGGTCGCGGACCACCACGCGGCTGACCCGCTGGCCTTCAAGATGGGGCGCGATTCCGCGACGGGTGGTTTCGACTTCCGGCAGTTCTGGCATGAGGCTCTCGAGTCAGGCGAAGCCCCGCACTCAACGAGTGGCGAGGTCGCGAATTTCCTGTTTCTGGGTCTGGAAGTCGTATTCCGACAACCCGATGTAATCGAGCACAAGGCTCCCGACGCAATCCCACTCGTGGTCTTCGGCCTGATTGCCGAGCACCCGGTGGGACGCACAGATGTTCTCGGACATTTTCAGGATCGCCAGCAGGTTCTTCAACGGGCTGTTGTTGCGTGAAGACTCGTCGCTGAAGATCGCCAGGGCATTGTGGTGGTTGGCGATGGCCTGGCTGACGTGATCCGGCAGGCGCCAGGATTTGGAAGTGTAGTAACCGACCACCGCATGGTTGGTGTTGAACTCACGGTTCTCGGTGTCCACTACCCGGCACTCGGCGCTGGCATTGGCGTAGGCCTCTTCCAGCACGCCCATGTAGCTGGGGAACTGCTTGAGCATCAACGGCACGCCGCAATCGTGGAACAACCCCAGCGCATAGGCTTCGTCACCGTTCTCCAGGCCGACGCGCTTGGCCAGGGTCAGGCAGGTCATCGCCACGTCCTGGGCGGTATCCCAGAAGCGGTTCAAGGTGACGATAGCGTCGTCGTGCAACTCGCCCTTGATCGACAGCGCATTGATCAGGTTGATGATCGAACGGCTGCCCAGCAGGTTCACCGCGCGCTGGATCGAGGTGATCTTGTTGCGCAGGCCGTAATACGGCGAATTGACGATCTTGAGCAGGGCCCCCGAGAGGCCCGGGTCTTGGGAGATCAACTTGGCGATGGTCTCCAGGTCCGGATCGGGCATGTACTGCTCCATCTGCAGATCCACCATGATCTGCGGCTGGGGCGGCACACTGATGCCTTGCAGGGACTGTTGGATCTGTTCAGCGGAAAGTTCTTTGGACATGCGTACACACTCCAGGTCAGGCGGGGATTCTAACCCTTAAAGATGGATCCGATACACCGCCGGGCCACCGATCGTCCTTCAAGCCCGTCAACCCTTGCAACACGGTATACTCCCGCTCTTTTTTCCGGAGCGACGTCATGTCCCTGCCTAGCCTGCGCCTCAAAGCCAACGCCGACCGTCGCCTGCGCGCCGGCCACCTGTGGGTCTACAGTAACGAAATCGATGTAGCCGCCACCCCGCTGCACGGCTTCAAGGCCGGCGACCAGGCCATCCTCGAAGCCGCCGGCGGCAAGCCGCTGGGCATCGTTGCGATGAGCCCCAACAACCTGATCTGCGCCCGGCTGCTGTCCCGCGACGTGAAGCTGCCGCTGGACAAATCCCTGCTGGTGCATCGCCTCAACGTGGCGTTGTCCCTGCGCGAGCGGCTGTTCGACAAGCCGTTCTATCGCCTGGTCTACGGTGACTCCGACCTGTTGCCAGGCCTGGTGGTCGACCGTTTCGGCGACATCCTGGTGGTGCAGATCGCCTCGGCCACCATGGAAGCCCACAAGGACGACGTGATCGCCGCCCTGACCCAGGTGCTCAAGCCCAGCGGCATCCTGTTCAAGAACGACTCCGCGGCCCGTGACGCCGAAGGCCTGAACCGCTACGTCGAGACCGTGTTCGGCCTGGTGCCGGAATGGGTCGCCCTGGAAGAGAACGGTGTGAAGTTCGAAGCGCCGGTCATGGAAGGCCAGAAAACCGGCTGGTTCTACGACCACCGCATGAACCGCGCACGCCTGGCCCCGTACGCCAAGGGCAAGCGTGTACTGGACCTGTTCAGCTACATCGGCGGCTGGGGCGTGCAAGCCGCCGCGTTCGGCGCCAGTGAAGTGTTCTGCGTCGATGCCTCGGCCTTCGCCCTCGACGGTGTCGAGCGCAACGCCGCGCTGAACGGCTTCGCCGAGAAGCTGACCTGCATCGAAGGCGACGTGTTCGAAGCCCTGAAGGAGCTCAAGGCCAGCGAAGAACGTTTCGACGTGATCGTGGCCGACCCGCCCGCTTTCATCAAGCGCAAGAAAGACCTGAAAAACGGTGAAGGCGCCTATCGCCGCCTCAACGAGCAAGCCATGCGCCTGCTCAGCAAGGACGGCATCCTGGTCAGCGCGTCGTGCTCGATGCACCTGCCCGAAGACGATCTGCAAAACATCCTGCTGACCAGCGCCCGTCACCTGGACCGCAACATTCAACTGCTCGAACGCGGCGGCCAGGGGCCAGACCATCCGGTACACCCGGCCATCGCCGAAACCCGCTACATCAAGAGCATCACCTGCCGGTTGTTGCCCAACAGCTGAGGCCGGGCGGGGCCAGTGCCGTAGCGCTGCGCCCCGCACACTCCAATTGCATGCTGATCGCGGCCTTGGCTGCGATTTTTTTTGCGCGTCTGAATAAGTCTGTAGGAGAACCCCCACGCAATTACCAGAGCCGTCCTACTCAATCTCCCCGTGACGGGCGGACATGACGCATTAGGATTGAAAGCGACCCCTCAGGGACGCCCTGGAACGCCTCATGACTGATCCGCAAAACCGCCTGGCTACCCGCAAACCGGCCACCGTCGGCTTGTTGCTGATGCTGACATTGCTCGGCGTCTTTCCAATCGATGTGGTGCTGCCCTCGTTCCCTGCACTGTCCGAGCATTTTCAGAGCCCATCCTCCGATATCGCCCTGTCTGTCAGCCTGTTCGCAGTGGGTATCGCCCTTTCGCAACTGCTGATCGGTCCGCTTTCCGACGTCATGGGGCGAAAAAATCTACTGCTGATCGGGATCACCGTTGCAGCCATCGGAGCAACAGGTTGCGTGTTCGCCGACAGCTACTGGACCTTTCTCTTCTTCCGTGTCGTCCAGGCCTTGGGGTGCGGTTGTTTCGTGCTGTCCCAGGCGCTGATCCAAGACCTGTTCACTGGCCGGGAACAGCAGCGACTGCGGCTTTTCCTGGTCACCTGCGGGGGGATTTTCATTTCCGTTTCACCCCTGGCCGGCACCGGGCTGCAAAGCTGGATGGGCTGGCGTGGCAGCTTCCTGGTGTTCATTGCCCTGGCCATGGGTGTATTCGCAAGCGCCTGTCTTTTACTTGAACGCTCCACGGCAGGTAGCCATCCCAGGCGCCTGAATTTCATCGCAGCCTATCGAACGGTCTGCGCGGACTTCAGCTTCATGGCCTATTGGCTAACCTCGGCGCTGGCTTTTTCCTGCCACTTTTCGTTCATTGTCATTTCACCGTTGGTCCTGATCGACCAGTTGCACCTCTCCTCCGAGGCTTTTTCACTGGCGCTGCTGGGCTATGGGCTGGCCTATATTGGCGGGGGCGCGGTGGCGTCCGTGCTGAGCAATCGCATCGACTCGCAGACGCAAATCATCACCGGCCTGGTCCTGATCCTCTCGGCGGGAGTCCTGATGCTGGGGCTCTCCAGCCACCTGGGCTTGTCAGTCACCACCCTGTTGCTGCCCATGATCGTGTGCACCGCCGGAACGACCATCGCCCGCGCAGCCGCCCACACCCAAGCCATGAACAGATTTCCCGAGCGGGCCGGCACATCGGCCTCGGCCGGTAGCGTGTTGATCTTCATCCTCGGCGGGCTGACCAGCGCCGCGATCAGCCTCACCCCGCTGGACTTGCAGCTCACCCTGGCCCTCTGCCTGGTCCTGCTCAGCCTGCTGGGGCTGGCAATCAATGCCCTGGTCCGGCATCGCTACAAGGGGTTGCTGGCCGACTGAACCCTGCCAGTCGTCATCCCGCGCACGACATTGGCGCCCGATCGGCGCTTTGCGTCATTTCATCCTGGCTCCAGCGGTGTAGAATCGCGTCATTCATCGCCATTCATCCCCGGCGGGTTTATGAGCTCATGCTGAGGCGCGCAGTGATCCTGCAAAGTCATCAGCCACTTGCGGACACACGGCCAAACCCGGGTGCTCCAGACGTCGACAGAAGCTCACTTCCCCATTGATACCTGATAAGTACCTGATTAGCCGCCCGGAGTGCTCCATGCCTGATTACCGCTCGAAAACATCCACCCATGGCCGCAACATGGCCGGCGCCCGTGCCTTGTGGCGCGCCACGGGGATGAAGGATGACGACTTCAAGAAGCCGATCATCGCCATTGCCAACTCCTTCACCCAGTTCGTACCGGGCCACGTCCACCTCAAGGACCTCGGTCAGCTGGTTGCCCGGGAAATCGAGCGCGCTGGCGGCGTTGCCAAGGAATTCAACACCATCGCCGTGGACGACGGCATCGCCATGGGCCACGACGGCATGCTCTATTCGCTGCCGAGCCGCGAGATCATCGCCGACTCCGTCGAGTACATGGTCAACGCCCATTGCGCCGACGCCATCGTGTGCATCTCCAACTGCGACAAGATCACCCCGGGCATGCTCATGGCCGCCCTGCGCCTGAACATCCCGGTGATCTTCGTCTCCGGCGGCCCGATGGAAGCCGGCAAGACCAAGCTCGCCAGCCACGGCCTCGACCTGGTCGACGCCATGGTCATCGCCGCCGACTCCAGCGCCTCTGACGAGAAGGTCGCCGAGTACGAGCGCAGCGCCTGCCCGACCTGCGGTTCGTGCTCCGGCATGTTCACCGCCAACTCGATGAACTGCCTGACCGAAGCCCTGGGCCTGGCCCTGCCGGGCAACGGTTCGACCCTGGCCACCCACAGCGATCGCGAACAGCTGTTCCTGCAGGCCGGCCGGACCATCGTCGAGCTGTGCAAGCGCTACTACGGTGAGAACGACGAGTCGGTGTTGCCACGCAACATCGCCAACTTCAAGGCGTTCGAAAACGCCATGACCCTGGACATCGCCATGGGCGGTTCCACCAACACCATCCTGCACTTGCTGGCCGCTGCCCAGGAAGCCGAGATCGATTTCGACCTGCGCGACATCGACCGCCTGTCCCGTCACGTGCCGCAACTGTGCAAGGTCGCGCCGAACATCCAGAAGTACCACATGGAAGACGTGCACCGTGCCGGCGGGATCTTCAGCATCCTCGGTTCCCTGGCCCGTGGCGGCCTGTTGCACACCGACCTGCCGACCGTGCACAGCAAGACCATGGCCGAAGGCATCGCCAAGTGGGACATCACCCAGACCACCGACGAGGCCGTGCATCACTTCTTCAAGGCCGGCCCGGCGGGCATCCCGACGCAAACCGCGTTCAGCCAGTCGACCCGTTGGGAAACCCTGGACGACGACCGTGAAAACGGCTGCATCCGCAGCGTCGAGCACGCGTACTCCCAAGAGGGCGGCCTGGCCGTGCTGTACGGCAACATCGCCCTGGATGGCTGCGTGGTGAAAACCGCCGGCGTCGATGAGTCGATCCATGTGTTCGAAGGCAACGCGAAGATTTTCGAAAGCCAGGACAGCGCCGTGCGCGGCATCCTCGCTGACGAAGTGAAGGCCGGCGACATCGTGATCATTCGCTACGAAGGTCCGAAAGGCGGCCCGGGCATGCAGGAAATGCTCTACCCAACCTCCTACCTGAAGTCCAAGGGCCTGGGCAAAGCCTGCGCCCTGCTGACCGATGGCCGGTTCTCCGGCGGTACCTCGGGCCTGTCCATCGGCCACGCTTCGCCGGAGGCTGCGGCGGGCGGCGCCATCGGCCTGGTGCGCGATGGCGACAAGGTCCTGATCGACATTCCGAACCGCTCGATCAACCTGTTGGTCAGCGACGAAGAACTGGCCGGGCGCCGCGTCGAACAGGACAACAAGGGCTGGAAACCGGTGGAAGTACGTCCACGCAAAGTCACCACGGCCCTCAAGGCCTACGCCCTGCTCGCCACCAGCGCCGACAAGGGCGCGGTGCGGAACAAGGCGATGCTTGACGGCTTGTAAGCGCTGCAACCGCCCATAAAAAAGCCCCGCCAAGTGCGGGGCTGATCGTTCCCACGCTCTGCGTGGGGATGCCGCAAGGGACGCTCTGCGTCCAGTGACGCGGAGCGTCACGGTATGCATTCCCACGCAGAGCGTGGGAACGATCATTACCGGCTTACTGGATGTCTTCAGGCTTGACGATCACCCAGTTCTTGTCCGCCGTCACCGGCAGTCCTTCCTTGGCCTGGGCCGCGGCGTGCTTGGCCATCATGCCGTTAATCTGGGTCATGTACTTGTCCTTGCGGTTGACCCACAGGTGGATACCGCCCTTGGCCACGTCCACATCGTGGAACAGCATGTAGCCGTCACTGGTCGGCGTGTCACCCGCCACCAACACCGGTTTTTTCCATTCGTCGATGTACGTCAGGATCGCCGCGTGCTTGCCGGCCATCCAGGTCGCCGGGGTCCACAGGTAAGGCGTGTACTCCAGGCCGAGGTTGGCCTTCTCGTCATATTTGCCGTTGGTGATCTGCTTGCGCGCGGTGGTCAGTTCGCCGGTCTTGCGGTCCTTGAGCAGCGTGGTCACGCCGATCACGTTCTGCGGCTTGAGGTTGTAGCCGTACTTCGGATCGGAAGCGACCATGCGCACCAGCTCTTCGGAAGCGGCGGTCATGACATAGACCTCAATGCCGTTTTCCATCAGCTTGTTGTACAGCTCAGCCTGGCCGGTGAAGACTTTCGGTGGGTTGACGTTGTACTGGACCACCTTGTCGCCGTCGTAATACGTGGTCGGCACTGGCTTGCCGGACGCCATCAGCTCGTCGACATAGCCCTTGAGCTCCTTGAGGGTAAAGCCGGAGAACACCTGGGCCACCCATGGGTAGCAGACCATGTCATCCACTTCGCACAGGCGGTAGTAGTAGCTGAACAGGCTTTCCTTGTGGTCGGCGGTGTCCTTGAACGGCATCAGCTTCAAGGATGGGTCCAGGGTTTCCCGGGTGATGAGGCCCTTGTTCTCCATGAACGGCAGCAACGACTCTTCCAGATCGTAGCGGTAACTGGTGTTGTCCATGTCGAACACCGCGTAGTTACCCTTGTTGGCGTTGGCCGCGATCATCGTCTCCAGGGCCTTGGCTTGTTCTGCCGGCCAGTGTTTGAGATCGGTGGCGAGTGCCTGGCCAGCGAGACCAAGACTCAAGGCGACAGCGAGAAAACGAGGTGCGAGTTTCATCGGCATTTCTCCCGGGTTCAAAAGAACTCGACGCTAACAAATGCTTGTGACAGTCCTCGCCTACCCGCGACCGCTTGCGTCTTGATAGCGCCAGCGACATATCCGTAAACGCCGCTGCCATATTCCATAAACGACAATCTACATGCGTTTTTAGTATTAATTCATTAGTTATCAGGCTGTTAGGCTTCCCGACTCACAGTCGCGGCTTCGGGCGACTGGCACGTCTTATCGGAGTCTCTTTTGATGAATCTGCCGCTGTTCCTCAATCTTCTGGTGTTCCTCGCCTTGCTGTTCGGCCTGGCACAAACCCGTCACCGCACCTGGAGCCTGGCCAAGAAAGTGCTGCTGGCATTGGTACTGGGCGTGGTGTTCGGTCTCGCCCTGCACACGATTTATGGCGCCGGCAACCCGGTGCTCAAGGCCTCGATCGGCTGGTTCGACCTGGTGGGCAACGGCTACGTGCAGTTACTGCAAATGATCGTGATCCCGCTGGTCTTTGCCTCGATCCTCAGCGCCGTGGCCCGCCTGCATAACGCCTCGTCCCTGGGCAAGATCAGCTTCCTGACCATCGGCACGCTGCTGTTCACCACTGCCATCGCCGCGCTGATCGGCATTGGCCTGACCAACCTGTTCGGCCTCACCGCCGAAGGCCTGGTGGCCGGCACCCAGGAACTGGCGCGCCTGCAAGTGATCCAGAACGACTACGCCGGCAAGGTCGCCGACCTGAACATCCCGCAATTACTGCTTTCGTTCATCCCACAGAACCCCTTTGCCGACCTGGCCCGGGCCAAGCCGACCTCGATCATCAGCGTGGTGATTTTCGCCGCGTTCCTCGGGGTCGCGGCGTTGCAGTTGCTCAAGGACGACGTGGAGAAAGGCCAGAAAGTGATCAACGCCATCGACACCCTGCAAAGCTGGGTGACGCGCCTGGTGCGCCTGGTGATGAAGCTGACGCCGTACGGTGTACTGGCGCTGATGACCAAGGTGGTGGCCGGTTCCAACCTGCAGGACATCATCAAGCTCGGCAGTTTTGTCGTGGTGTCGTACCTGGGGCTGGGCCTGATGTTCGTGGTCCATGGCCTGCTGGTGTCCGCTGCCGGGATCAACCCGTTGCGCTTTTTCCGCAAGATCTGGCCGGTGCTGACCTTCGCCTTCACCAGCCGCTCCAGCGCGGCCACCATCCCATTGAGCATCGAAGCCCAGACCAGCCGCCTCGGCATTCCACGGGCGATTGCCAGCTTCAGCGCCTCGTTCGGCGCCACCATCGGCCAGAACGGTTGTGCCGGCCTTTATCCGGCCATGCTGGCGGTGATGGTCGCGCCGACGGTGGGCATCAACCCGCTGGATCCGGTGTGGATCGCGACGCTGGTGGCGATCGTGACGTTGAGTTCGGCCGGGGTGGCCGGGGTCGGTGGCGGTGCGACGTTCGCCGCGCTGATCGTGCTGCCGGCCATGGGCTTGCCGGTCTCGCTGGTCGCCTTGCTGATTTCCGTCGAACCGCTGATCGACATGGGCCGTACGGCGTTGAACGTCAGCGGCTCGATCACCGCCGGGGCGATTACCAGCCAGGTGATGCAGCAGACTGACAAGGCGTTGCTCGATGCGCAGGAGCATGGGGAGCTGGTGCACGCTTGATTGCCCTGATACCTGTGGGAGCAAAGCTTGTGGGAGCAAGGCTTGCCCGCGATGAAAGCGACGCGGTATTCCATGGATCGAGGCGCCCGGATCGCGGGCAAGCCTTGCTCCCACAGGCATTGCTCCCACAGGGCTTACAGCTTCTCCCACACCTCAAAGCTGTAGGCCGGCTTGTCCCCTTCAGCCGGGTTCGGCTGGTTCGAAACCAGCGTCCACTGGCTCGAATCGAACTCAGGAAACCACGCGTCACCCTCAGGGCTCAGCGCCACGCGGGTCAGGTACAGTCGATCCGCCTGCCCCAGGGCCTGGGCGTACAGTTGGGCGCCGCCGATCAACATCAACTCGTCGACGCCCTGCTCCAGTGCCCACGCCTCGGCCCGCACCACCGCAGCCTCCAGGGTGGAAAACACTTCTGCGCCCTCCAGCACCAGGCCCGACTGGCGACTGACCACGATGTTCAGGCGTCCCGGCAGCGGTCGACCGAGGGAATCCCAGGTCTTGCGCCCCATGATGATCGGCTTGCCCAGGGTGGTGGCCTTGAAGTATTTGAAATCCCCCGGCAGGTGCCAGGGCATGCTGTTGTCGACGCCGATCACACGGTTTTCACCGAGGGCTGCGATCAGGCTTAAGGGGAGAGTTTTGTTCATGGCCGCGAGGATACCAGAGGCTCGGCGTACCCCGACAGGCATCACAGCGGTTATGCTCAACCCTCATTCGAGCAACGGAAGCACTCGTGACAGTACTGCAGAACCTCTGGTTGACCGAGACAATACGCCTGCGTGAAGAACACGCCGGCCCGCTCGAGGACCAGGAAGCCAATCGCCTGGCCCGTGGGGCCGGCGGCGACTTGGCCACGCGCATCCGCCACCGCGCCCGCTGGCTGGCCGAACGCGATGGCCTCACCGAGGCCCTGCACCATTGGCTGCAAGGGGCGCGCCTGGCGCTGGTCGCATTGGCGTTGCTCGCTATCATCAGCGGCGCCGGCCTGGGCTTTGCCGCACTCGGCGACGGGCAAACGCCGGTCAATGTCTTCTGGGCCTTGGGCAGTCTGTTGGGGCTGAACCTGATCCTGCTCATCGGCTGGGCCCTGGGCCTGATGTTCGCTGGCGAGCAAGGTGCCACGCTGGGACGCCTGTGGCTGTGGCTCAGCGAAAAACTCGCCCGCGACGCCAAGGCCGCCCAACTGGCACCGGCCCTGCTGCTGTTGCTGCAACGGCACAAACTCAATCGCTGGGCCCTCGGCGTGTTGGTCAATGGTCTGTGGCTGCTGGCGATGCTCAGTGCGCTGGTCATCGTCCTGCTGCTGATGGCGACCCGGCGCTATGGCTTCGTCTGGGAAACCACCCTCCTGGGCGGCGAGACCTTCGTCGCCATGACCCAGGCCCTCGGCGCGCTGCCGGCGCTGCTGGGCTTCAGCGTGCCAACGGTGGACATGATCCGCGCCAGTGGCGACGCCGCGCTGAACATCGAAAGCGCCCGCCAGGCCTGGGCCACCTGGCTGGTCGGCGTGCTGCTGGTCTATGGCCTGTTGCCGCGCCTGGGCCTGGCGCTGCTGTGCCTGTGGCGCTGGCGGCGCGGCCGCGCCTCCCTGCGCCTGGACTTGAACCTGCCGGGCTACGCCCAATTGCGTGAACGGCTGATGCCCAGCAGCGAGCGACTGGGCGTCAACGACGCCGCCCCCGCGCAATTGCATCCCATCGAAAATACTGTCAGTGCAATGGACAGCGACGGTGCGCTGCTGGTGGCAATCGAACTGGACGATCGACCCTGGCCGCCCAAGCTGCCCGAAACCGTGAAAAGCGCCGGCATCCTCGACAGCCGCGAGTCGCGCCACAAACTCCTCGAACAACTGTCGCGCTTTCCGCCGGCACGCCTGGCGATTGCCTGCGACCCACGCCGTTCACCGGACCGCGGCAGCCTGGCACTGATCGCCGAACTGGCCCGCAGCGCCAGTGCCACCCGCATCTGGCTGTTGCAGGCGCCGCCCGGCGAAGCGCTGGACGCCGAGCGCCTGGGCGACTGGCACACCGCGCTGCAACAGTTGCAGTTGCCCTTCGCCGACTGCATGCCCTTGAACTGGCTGGAGACCGGCCATGACTGAACCCATCAAGCCGCTGAAGCTGGCGGTGGTCGGCCACACCAATGTCGGCAAGACCTCGCTGCTGCGTACCTTGACCCGCGACGTCGGCTTCGGCGAAGTGTCCCATCGCCCGAGCACCACCCGGCATGTCGAGGGTGCGCGCCTGTCGGTGGATGGCGAAGCGCTGCTGGAGCTGTACGACACGCCGGGCCTGGAGGACGCCATCGCCCTGCTCGATTACCTCGAGCGCCTGGAGCGTCCGGGCGAACGCCTGGACGGCCCGGCGCGCCTGGCCCGTTTCCTTGAGGGCAGCGAGGCGCGGCAACGCTTCGAACAAGAAGCCAAAGTGCTGCGGCAACTGCTCGCCAGCGACGCCGGGCTGTATGTGATCGATGCCCGGGAGCCGGTGCTGGCCAAATACCGCGATGAATTGGAAGTCCTCGCCAGTTGTGGCAAGCCGCTGCTGCCAGTGTTGAATTTCGTCAGCAGCGCCCACCATCGCGAACCCGACTGGCGCGAAGCCCTGGCGCGATTGGGGCTGCACGCCCTGGTACGTTTTGACAGCGTGGCTCCGCCCGAGGACGGCGAGCGACGTCTGTATGAGAGCCTCGCGCTGTTGCTGGAAAGCGCCCGTGGGCAACTGGAACGGCTGGTCGCCGATCAACAGGCCCAACGCCTGGCCCGCCAGCAGAGCGCGGCGCGCTTGATCGCCGAACTGCTGATCGACTGCGCCGCCTGCCGACGCAGCGTCGCCAGCGACACCGAACTGGAACGCGAGGCCATCAGTGAACTGCGCAGCGCGGTGCGTCAGCGCGAGCAGCGCTGCGTCGAGGCCCTGCTCAAGCTCTACGCGTTCCGTCCCCAGGACGCCGCCGCCAGCGATCTACCGCTGCTCGACGGGCGTTGGGGCGATGACCTGTTCAACCCCGAGACCCTCAAGCAACTGGGCGTACGCGTCGGCGGCGGGATCGCGGCGGGCGCAGCGGCCGGGGCCGGCGTGGATTTGCTGGTGGGCGGCCTGACCCTTGGCGCCGCCGCCCTGGCCGGGGCCATTGTCGGTGGCACCCTGCAAACCGCCCGCAGCTACGGCAGCCGGCTGATGGGCAAGCTCAAGGGGCAACGGGAGTTGACGGTGGACGACAGCGTGCTGCGCCTGTTGGCCCTGCGCCAACGCCAACTGCTGCAAGCCCTCAACCAGCGCGGCCATGCGGCGCTGGACAGCATCCGCATCGCCACGCCCCAGGACAAGACCTGGCGCGAGGGCAAGCTGCCCGAAGCCTTGAACAAGGCGCGGGCGCACCCGCAATGGTCATCCCTGAATACTCAACCGCGATTGAGCCAGGCAGAACGCCAGGAGCTGATTGAGCAGTTGGCTGAGCAGCTATAACCCCTGCAACAAGAGACTTTGTGGGAGCAAGGCTTGCCCGCGATGAAATCGATGCGGTCCTTCAGAGACCGAGGCGCCTGTATCGCGGGCAAGCCTTGCTCCCACAGAGAGTTCCTTGCCGCTGAGAACTGCGCGGCTCAAGGTTACTCGCTGTTCAAGGCCTTGAGGGCCGCCGCCGCTTCAGGCAACTCCAGCTCACTGAACACCTTCACGCCATGGCGCTTGAGCAACGCCGCCGTCACGCCTTCGCCGCTGACCTTCACACCGCTGAACGTTCCGTCATAGGTCAACAGGTTGCCGCACGACGGGCTGTTGGCCTTGAGCACGGCGATGCGGATGCCGTGTTCACGCACCCGTTCCAGCGCTTGATAGGCGCCTGACAGGAACTGCGCACTCACCTCTTCGCCATCGGTGGTGATGACCGCTGCCTGGCCGTCGAGCACTTGCCCGCCCTGCCCGCCAGGAATCTCCGCCGCCGCCCGAGGCGTAGGCAAGCCGCCGGCGACTTCCGGGCACAGCGGCACGATCCGGCCTTCGTCGAGCCACTGCTGAAGTTGATCGAACGGCCCGCTGGCACCGCCGTCGTAACGCACGCGATGCCCGAGCAGGCAGCGACTGACCAGGATCTTTTCCATCGTCAGAACAACTCGTTGCCGCGACGGCGGAACCAACCGGTCAAGGACAGGCGATCTCGCGTGGCCGGCAGTACTTCGTGGGGGATGTCCCCCGACAGGAACACCACCAGGCAACCGCCAATGGGCACCACGTCCTGCTCCAGGTTTTCGTCCAGGTACATGCGCAACTGGCCGCCGTGTTCCGGCAACCAGTCGTCATTAAGGTAGAGCACCGCCGACACCATGCGGCGGTCGTCATCGCGGAAGCGGTCGACGTGCTTGAGGTAAAACGCGCCGGGTGGGTAGAGGGCAAAGTGACTTTCGAAGTCTTCCAGGCCCAGGAACAACCCGCGATTCATCGCTTCGCGCAGGCTGTCCATCAGCCCCAGGTAATGGTCGCAGGCTTGCGCCTGGCCGGCTTCGATCCACTGGATGTGATCACCCCGGATCCCTTCGCGGATCTCCGAGAACGGCCCGCGCCCGACCGCTGCCGGGGCCAGTTCGCCCTCGGCGGCGCGCTGGCGGCATTCGGCCGCCAAGGCGCGGGTCAGCGCCTCCGGCAGGAAGAGGTTCTGCTGCGACCAGCCGCGCTCGGCCAAGTCGTCGACGATACGTAACAGCAGCGGGTGATCAGAAGGTATTTGCATGGCGCGCATAGTATGCCTGTGCCTGCAAAACCGACAGCGCCACGCAGCGGGTTCGCTGTGTCGATTCGCTGCGTCAAATTGCACCGCCGTACGAACTTGATACGAATTCTCGACAAGACCCCACACCCCACGGAGAATAGTCGGCTGCTGACAGGAGTCCCTATGCGCCGTTTGCTTTTCTCACTGTTGATGTTCTGCGTTTTGCCCGCCTGGGCAGACAGCTACGACCAGTTGTACAAGGTCGCCGGCTGGCCGGAACAGCGCGCGCATTTCAGTGATGCCTTGAGCGCCGCCCAGCAGCGCTATCAGAGCAGCCTGCCGCCGGCGGTGTTCCAGGCGCTGGTGAACAACAGCAATCAACGTTTCGCCCCCCGGGCCATGGACCAGCGGGCCGAGGCGCAAATGCGCAAGAATCTGCGTGACCCTCAGCCGGCCCTGAGCTTCTTCCAATCGCCTTTGGGCCGCAAAGTCGTGGCAGCTGAGTTGCTGGCGACCCGGCGTGATCAATTGGCGAAAAACGCCAAGGGCCTGCCGAAGATGCCAGCCAGCGACAACCGCCTGTTGATCATCGGCCACCTGGCCCAGGCCCTGCCCGCCCGCGAGGCCGGCGCCGAGGTCAGCCTGGCGATCGCTGGCGTGGCGGCCGACAGCCTGAGTTCGATGATCCCGGGGCTCTTGGGGGCCGGCCAGGCCCAGGGCATGTTGAATGGACAACGCCAACGGTTAATGGAACAGATCGGCGCGGACCTGAACAACACGCTGTTGTACGTCTACCGTGACCTCACGGATACCGAGCTGGAAGAATTCGCCACCTTCGCCGAATCGACCGAGGGCCAGGCTTATTATCAAGCGGCCCTGGCGGCGATTCGGGCGGGGTTGGCGGTGGGGCAGAATCTCGGGCAGTAGCTCTTCAGTGTCCTTGAGACCGCTATCGCGAGCAGGCTCGCTCCCACAGGGTATTTGGATGAACTCAGGTTTTGTGATCGATTAAGATCCAGTGTGGGAGCGAGCCTGCTCGCGATAGCAATAGCCCAGTCACCGCCGGATCCTGCTCATCCGCTTGGTCAAGAACCCAAACATCTCCTGCCGCATCGCCAGCGCCTCGTTCGCCAGGTGATGCCGCCCTTCAGGCAACATCAACACCTGCGGCCGGTCGAACTTGCTGCGCAGCACTTGCAGATTGTGCGCCCAATCCACCGTCATGTCCGCCTGTCCCTGCACGATCAATGGCTGGCGCGGGCTGCTCGGGGCGGCTTCGATACGCTTGATCCATTGCCCCAGCGCGCCCACCCACGCGGTGGGCAGGCGCAGCGGTTGCAACGGATCGGCTTGCAGGAATGACAGGAATTGCGGGTCGGTAGAGTTCTCGCTGAAACGCCGGGCAATACCGGTCACGAAGGGCTTGAGCAGGTAATAACTCAAGCGCGACCAGCCCCAGGCCCGCGGCCGCACCAACGGTGACAGCAGGATGACCTGCCCCTGGGCCGGGCTCTGCGCGCCCTGGTTGAGCACGTGATCGACGACGATCGCCCCGCCGGTGCTTTGCCCACACAGATGCCAGGGTTGCGGCAGGTCCAGCGTCCCGGCCTCGGCCAACAGGCCTTGCAGCGCGGCCTGGTATTCGGCGAAATCCTCGATGCTGGCGCGTTCGCCACTGGACAGGCCATGGCCCGGCAGGTCACAGGCGATCACCGCGAATTTCTGCTCCAGGGCCCATTCGATCAAGTGCCGGTACAGCCCCATGTGATCGTAGTAGCCGTGGAACACAAACAAGGTCGCCACGGCTTTTTCCGGCCACCAGACCTGGCTGACCAACTCATACCCACCCACCTCGAAACGCCCCAATCCCTTGCGCACGCTGCGCTGGGGAAAGTCCAGGCCATAGAACCGCTGGTAGGCCTGGGCTTGCTCGGACAGGGCTTGCCACTGGGCCAGCGGTTGCAGGCTGGCACGCAGGAGATCGGGGTCGAAAGTGGCAGGCATCAAGATTTCCAGGCATAGGCGCATCGCGCGAAACAGACTTTGTAGGCCTGCGATATTCATCTGTCGCGGCAGGCATGGCAAGCTACGCGGCCTCAGAGGATCGACTCCATGCGCCCGTCCCACCGCACGACCTTGCTCGCCAGCCTGCTCGCCCTCGGATGCGCCGTCGTATTGTGGATGGCCTATGACTGGTTCCAAGGCCGTTTCCTGCGGGCTTTCAGCCAACACACCGTGGTGTTTTCCGGCGACCCGCTGCGCCTGCCTGCCGATCTGGCCGGCCCCGGCGCCATTCGCCTGGTGCATTTCTGGGACCCGGCGTGCCCGTGCAACGTCGGCAACCAACAACACCTTGCCGAGCTGGTCGATAAATATGTGCCGCAAGGCGTCGAGTTTTATGCGGTACAAAAAGCCGGCAGCCAAGGTCGGCTGCCGGCCACGTTGAGCCACTTGAAAAGCCTCCCGACGCTCCCCGGCTCGAGCCAGATTCCCGCCAGCCCGGCCGTGGCGATCTGGGATCGCAGCGGCAAACTGGCGTACTTCGGCCCCTACAGCGAAGGCCTGACCTGCAACTCGAGCAACAGCTTCATCGAGCCGATTCTCGAGGCATTGAGTGCCGGCCGGGAAGTTGATGCGACTCACACATTAGCGGTGGGCTGTTATTGCCCATGGTCGGTTTCAAACTGACGAATTAACTACAACACGTATTGCCAACCGCCTCTAGGCTGATGCCGCTAAGTTATGCCGAGTGTTTGCTTTTAGAGTTCTTGCTCAAAGTAAGGGCCTGGGCTGAACCGTTTGTCGGATCCAATTTTTCCAAACGACGCCATTACCGATCCTTTTCGGCCTGCGCCCCATGCCAGACGGCTTGTGCAGGGCATTTGAGCCCGGCTGACCGTTTAGCTGAATCGATTAACAGCGGCGGTGCCAGCATGAACTTTTTTTTAATCTCTTCTCTAAACCTCGTGACCAGCAAAATGTTCATTACCCGTGCAGTCGCGCGGCGGCGCTAACTAGAGGAAGTGTCACACGCCTTTTCATCGTTCAACTTGTCGACCCTTCTAACCAAACAAGAAATGGAATCGTCAGTGATGCAAAAGCTGCTATGCGCTGCACTTTCCAATCCCTATAAAGAAGATGCCCTCAACCTCGAGGCGTTCGTCCAAAGCGTCGCTCCGCTGATGATCGACGTGTTGCTGCGCGGCGAGACGGGTACCGGTAAAGACACGCTGGCAGAAAAGATCCATCGCATGTCCGGCTGCTCCGGCAAGTTCGTTGCCATCAACTGCGCAGCCATTCCCGAAAGCCTCGCCGAGAGCCAGCTTTTCGGGGCCAACACCGGCGCGTTTACCGGGGCCAGCCAAAATCGCGCGGGGTTCGTCGAAGCCGCGCATAACGGCACGCTGTACCTGGACGAAATCGACAGCATGCCGTTGACTCTGCAAGCCAAACTGCTGCGGGTCCTGGAATCCAGGACGGTCCAGCGCCTGGGCTCGACCCAGAACATCCCGGTGAACATGCGGGTGATCGCCTCCGCCCAGTGCCCGCTGGGAGAAATGGTCGAACGTGGCGAGTTTCGCAGGGACCTTTATTTTCGCCTGAACATCATCAGCCTCAAGCTGCCCCCACTGCGCAGCCGCAAGGAGCGCATCGTGCCGCTGTTCCAGTCGCTGGTGCGCCGGGAGGCCCAGGCACTCGACCGGCCCTACGTCGCGCCGTCGCCAGCACTGTTGCGCCAACTGCTCGGCTACGCCTGGCCTGGCAACATCCGCGAACTGCAGTCCGCCGCCAAGCGATACGTGCTCGGCTTGCCGGCACTGCCCCGCGCCGAGCAACTGGAACACAACAGCTCGACGCTCAAGTTGAAAGAACACCTGCAGCAGTTCGAAAAAATCCTCATCGAGGACTGCATGCGCCGCCACCATCACTGCATCGACAAGGTCATCGCCGAACTGGGTATCGCCCGGCGCACGCTGTATTACCGGATGAAGTGCCTGCAAATATCGACGAGTTGAGTGGGATTGGTGGAACCGTTTACACAACGGTCGCCACTTAACCATCGAGACGTTCACGATCGTCTCGCCATTCCACAACCCGGAGATACGACTATGAGTTTTGGTGGAGCTTCTCTCGCCGCTTCCACGGCTGCCATGCAGCAGATGGACGCGACCTCGGCTGCGATGACAACCATGAAATCCCAATTCGACCAGAAAAAACTGGTCGCCGACACCATGAACGCAATCGCGGCAGGGTCGATGGACACCGCAACCAAAGCCATTACCGCCATGGGGGAAGCCTCGAAAAACATACGATTCTGACCTCTCGCTGCAGCCCCGCTCCGGCGGGGTAACCTCAAGCGCGATGCGAGGAGGCCCAATGCACATCGACTTGCCAGACAGCCTTCGAGCTCTCAGAGACCTGTCCCATGACGAGCCCACGCTGCGTCCTGCACCGACTCCACCAGGCCTGCACTTGGCGCTGCATGGAGCCGGCGACCGGTTGAGGGAGTCGCTCGTCCAGTGGGGCAACGAAAAGGGTTCGACGGGCGGACAGTCCCAGTCTGGCTGGCCGAGCCCCCAGGACAGATTTGCCGCAGAGACCGAAGACCCTTTGCGCCTGGTACTGGAAGACATCCTGGAAGAGATCAACAGCGGCACCGGCTCCAATCTCGACGTCGATATCGATGACGCCTATTCCAACGAAGACCTGTTCAACGATCTGGCGCAGATGTTCGCCCATCGTCGGCAGCCCATCGGTGACAACGATGTCGACAGCCAAAGCGATTTCGGCAGCGCCAACAACCCCTTCTGTGGCGCGCTGTTCGGCGCCTGGGAGATGGAGGGTGACCACGCCACGCGGCGCAGTCGTCATGACGCGAGCCTGTCGCTGCTGCTCAAGATCATCGCGGTCCTGGGCCGCAGGAAACTGCTGACGCTGCTGGACATCGACGAAGGCGACGGGCAGGCGCGGTATGAACCAGACGACCAGGACCTGTTGTTCGAGATCGCCGCCTTCATGGACCAGCACCCGGCGCGCTATCCCCCACCGGCGACCCTCGACGCAGAACGCTGGACATGGACCGAACGCATTGCCCGCGGCACAGCGCTGGATGCTCGCGAAACCCGGTTGTTCCAGCTTGCCCTGGAAGAGCTGGACTTCGCCCTCGCCCGCCTGGCCGGCCAGCAGCCCCCGCTGCGCCAGCGTGCCCGGCGCAACCGGGAGGAAATCGAGTTTCACCTGAGCGTCACCGGTAGCGCTCGCAACGTCTTGAGGCTGATGTGCGCCTGAAGGCACCCGACCTTTGAGTTTTCAAACCAACCTTTGAAACAGGAGACATTCCGTGGACATACATGCCATCGACCCCAGCAACCTCGCCTCCACGTCCGCCAAAACGAGCGCCAGGCCACAAGCGAGCGCCGAGACCAGTGATGTCAGTTGGTTCAACGCACAAATGCGCGAAAAAGCCCCCGCCCCGGACAGCGAAAACAACGTCGCGGCACGCATCATTGACTCGCTGTCGAGCCGCTCCGGTGAACTGCAGCGCCTGGACGACCGCGCCAACCGGGACATGCTCAAGGCCATCCGCACCGCCGACCCGCAGGACATGTTGCAGTCGAACCGCTCACTGTCATCCTTCCACCTGGAAAGCCTGATGACCGCGAAAGTGGTCAGCAAAGGCTCCCAGGCCATCGAGAAGCTCACCAATCTTCAGTAAAGGGAAGGCCGGTCATGTCCATGCGCGCGTTCTCAACACTGTTGCTGTGCCTGCTGCTCACCGGTTGCGACGAACGGACGGCGTTGCACAGCCATCTTTCCGAGCAGGATGCCAACGAAGTGATCGCCGAGCTGGCGAACAAGAACGTGGAGGCGAGCAAGCAAGTCGACAAAGAGGGGCTGACCGTGCTGGTCGAGCCTGCCGACATGAACAGCGCCGTCCAGGTACTCGAAGCCGCTGGCCTGCCGCGTCGCTCACGTTCCAGCCTGGGGGAGATCTTCCGCAAGGAAGGGGTCATTTCCACGCCGATGGAAGAGCGTGCCCGCTACATCTATGCGCTGTCCCAGGAGCTCGAATCGACGCTGTCACAAATAGATGGCGTGGTGCTCGCCCGGGTCCATGTGGTCCTGCCGGAACGGGTGGCCCCGGGAGAGCCGGTCCAGCCCGCATCGGCCTCGGTGTTTATCAAGCACACCAATGCCCTGGACCCCGACAGCATTACCCCGCGCGTGCGCAATCTGGTCGCCAGTGGGATTCCCGGCATGGCCGATGCCACCCAGAACCCGACCAAGTTATCGGTGGTCTTCGTTCCCGCCGCGCCGTATCAGGAACGGCGCAAGATGGCGTATTTCGGACCGTTCCTCATGCAGGCCGATGACATCGGCTATTGGCGAGCGGTGACCGTGACGGCAAGCATCACCTTGCTCGCCATCCTGATGGGCGTCTTGTATGGCCTCTACCGACTATGGCGTCAGGGCGTGTTGGTGCTGCCACGTTTTCTCGACCACTCGCTCGCCAAGCCAGCCGGGGCGCCGACCGCCCCCCAAAGCAGCGCGACACCTGGGCTGTTCGCCGTGAAAAACCCAGGGACCAAACCCGACAGTAACGGGACCGCCGCATGACGGCGGAGATTGCATGGGTTCGCTGGTGGAGCCTCGCGTGGCGCGAAGCAGACCGGGGCTGGTATTCGTCGGCGCTTTGCCTGCTGACTGCGCCACAGATCGACACCCTCGCCCGGGGGCAGCATGCCGCGCTTGCCCGCAGCTTCGGGATGACGCCGTGCACGCCACCCCAACCCAGCCCGACGCTGCAATCGCTGTTCTGCGGCACGCCCCGGACCTTGGCCCTTGCCTGCGAATTGGTGGCGAGTACTTGCGCGCCGTTAACGGCAACACAGGCACTCTCGGCGCAGGACCGGGCCTGGTGCGAGCGCACCGCCAAAGCCCTGCGCCCAGGGCACTGGCTCGAACAAGACCAGGACCCACTCGCGCTGCTGCACTCCTGGTTGGGCGAACGGGCTTGGGAACGGGCGCGCCTGGCGTTCCCACGCGACAGAATCATCGCCATCGAATCAGCACCCGCCCCTCAACCGCCAGCCGCCAAGCTGAACACGCTTTGGCAGTCCGCCTGCTGGAAGGCTGAGCAAAGCCTGGCACCCTCGGCCCCTATCCAAACGGAGAGACACGATGCTCGCTCGGCGTTCGCTTGAACTGCGCCCCGATGGCCAAGGCCTGTCGCAGCCCTACATCGCGCGCGAAACCCTGGTTGATTGTGCCCGCGCACAGGTCATCCTCGAACAGGCCCAGGTGCAAGCTGCACAATTGCTTGAACGCGCCAGCGCAGAGGCGGACGCGACCGTGCTCGAGGCTCAAGCACAATTTTGGGAAAAGGCCGAAACCTTGCTCGCCGCGTGGGAAACCCAGCGTCAAGCCATGTGGGAGCGCATCGAGACGAGTGCTGCACACGTGGTCAACGAGGCCCTGGGGACGCTGTTGAACGAGGTCCCGGAGCAGGCACGCATCGATGCACTCGTCCGCCAACTGGCGTCGCGCCAGGACGACCCGGTCAGCGCCACCCTTCACTGTCATCCTGAAGACCTGGCAAACCTGACCCAGAGCCTGGGCACCGACAGCCGACGCCCCTGGACGCCGGTGGCCGATGCCGACATGGAGCGACATCAACTGAAGCTGGAAACGCCAGGCGGCACATACCTGCTCGACTGGCCCACCGCCGTCGAAGCCCTACGCCTGCCCGAACCACAACACATCACCGCAAGCTGACCCACCGCTTTCGCGAGCAAGCCCGCTCCCACAAATGGATCGAAGTACGACCAGAAGAACTAGGTCGGCTGTCAGGCCGCCTCGCGAGCAAGCTTTGCTCCCACAGGTCCTGCTCAAACATATCTGATGGGTGTACGACCGGGAGAGCCAGGTCGGCTACTAGGCCGCCTCGCGAGCAAGCTTTGCTCCCACAGGTCCTGCTCAAACAGATCTGATGGGTGTAGGACCGGGAGAGCCAGGTCGGCTACTAGGCCGCCTCGCGAGCAAGCTTTGCTCCCACAGGTCCTGCTCAAACAGATCTGATGGGTGTAGGACCGGGAGAGCCAGGTCGGCTACTAGGCCGCCTCGCGAGCAAGCTTTGCTCCCACAGGTCCTGCTCAAACAGATCTGATGGGTGTACGACCGGGAGAGCCAGGTCGGCTACTAGGCCGCCTCGCGAGCAAGCTTTGCTCCCACAGGTCCTGCTCAAACAGATCTGATGGGTGTACGACCGGGAGAGCCAGGTCGGCTACTAGGCCGCCTCGCGGTGGACGTTGATCTCGGGCGCCCCGTTAACCACGATGGCCGAACGCAGGCATTGTGGAGTGGGCAACCCGGCATGGATGCCGGGTTAGCCGCGCTGGGCCATGGATGGCCCTTCGCGGCGGCCCACGGAGCAATGCCGGAGTGAGGGCACACCGAGCCTAAGCGAGGTGCCAAGTGGTGGGGCAAAGCGCTTTTGCTTACTTTTGGCGCTCTTCCAAAAGTAAGCCGCTGTAAGAGCGGAACCCTAAGTAGCCGTTACCGCAGCAATGGATATGTACCCGGTCAACAACATCCTGGCCGGCTGTCAGGCCGCCATCGCGAGCAGGCTCGCTCCCACAGGAGAAACGCGCCCCACATCCCGACGCCCATTTTTTTCCTCATTTACGCGGAACCGCCAACGGCATAACCACCACTCACATCGTGAATATACCCAGCCCAGAGGAACCGCCCATGTCTTCCACCGATGCCGTCCAGCGCCGCCTCGACACCTACTTCCAACGCGCGACCGACAACGTCAACAACGCTGCGATGAACGCGGCAGAAAGTCAGTCGCTCGACGACATGCACTCCTTCGTGACCAGCATGAACGGCATGTCCGTCGCGGTGAACGCCGCCACTCAACAGACCACCGCCCATCACAACCTCGCCAAGGCGATCATCGATGCAATGCCATGAGCTGCGCACACAGCTCACCCGCTGGAACGCCGACGTCGATGGTCCGGAGCACTTCACCGTTGTCATCGACGACGGCGAAGCAACGTTCAGCAAGCTCGACGAAGGCCTGCTGGCATCGGTCGAGCTGACGGTTCCGGTGACCCATGAGGTGGCCCTGGAAGACCTGCTTCGGCTGGCGCACCCAAGCCTCTCGCGATTTCCCGGTGCGCTGGCCCGTTCGCCACAAGACGGGCGGTTGTGGCTGCTGGCGCAAGTGCCGCTGGACGGGCACATCGACGACTTGATCGAGGTGCTCGAAGCACTGCTCAACCAGCGTGACACCTGGCAATCCATTCTCAATAAAAACCAACGTGCCGTTGCCGCGCCCGTGGCGCGACGCCTCTCGCACGCTCACTTGCTCGGAACAGGAATCCGTCATGCCTAACAGGTGGCTCACACCGTACCGCTTGATGACCGCAGGCAAGGTACACCTTCGCCAGTTGATCGAACGCCGCTGGGCGAAACCTTCGCTGGTCGCACTGGCATTGGCCGGCGCGCTTGGCGCTGGCATGCCGGCAGAGGCGGCCATACCGACCGACTGGAAGAATACGCCTTACGCCTACGACGCCCAGAGCACACCGCTGGCCAAGGTACTCGGCGACTTTGCCAATACCTTTGCGGTGCAGCTGGTGATCGACGGCACGGTGAAAGGCACCGTCGACGGGCGGATGCGCGCCGAAAGTCCCCAGGCGTTCCTCGACAGGCTTGGTCTGGAAAATCGCTTCCAGTGGTTCATGTACGGCAACACCTTGTACGTCAGCCCCTTGCAGAACCAGGACTCCACGCGCCTGGAAGTGTCCGCCGATGCCGTGCCGGACATGAAGCAGGCCTTGACCGACATCGGCCTGCTGGATCCGCGTTTCGGCTGGGGCGAGTTACCCGACGAAGGCGTGGTCCTGGTCTCCGGCCCGGAGCGCTACGTGCGCCTGGTGGCGCAATTTGCCGAAGTGCGCAAGACCCCCGAAGAGAAGCAGGAGGTGATCAGTTTCCCGCTGCGCTATGCCACCGCCGCCGACCGCAACGTCAAGTACCGCGGCGAAACACTGGTCATTCCCGGGGTCGCCAGCATCCTGAAAGGTTTGCTGGAGAGCCGCAGCGCCGTGTCCGGGGGCATGCAAACGGCCTCGCCCCAGGCATCGTTCCAGAACATGCAGAACCAGCAATCCATGACCATGGGTAACATCGAGCAGTTGGCACTCAACGGCATGGGTCGACCGAATACCAGCCGTGTACCGTCCGGCGCGAACAGCGGTGCAGGCGGCCGGGGCAAGATCCGCGTCGAAGCCGATGTGCGCAACAACGCGGTGCTCATCTACGACGCGCCCAAGCGGCGGGAAATCTACACGCCGCTGATTCGCGATGTGGACGTACCGCGCAAGCTGGTGGAAATCGATGCGATCATCCTCGACATCGACCGCACGCAACTGGCCGAGCTGGCCTCGAACTGGAACGTCGAGAGCGGCGATCTGATCGGTGGTGCGTCGATGATTCGCCCCGGCGCCAGCTCGACGGTGTTCATTCAGGACTACGGTGATTTTTCCGCACAACTGCGGGCCCTGGAGGGCCGAGGCCTGGCCTCGGTGGTGGCGAACCCATCGGTACTGACCCTGGAGAACCAGCCGGCGGTCATCGACTTCAGCCGGACCGAGTACATCTCGGCCATCGGCGAGCGCGTAGCCACCATCGAGCCCATCACGGCAGGCACCAGCTTGCAGGTCGTGCCCCATGCCATCGAGACCGGGGGTCGCAATCAGATCCAGATGTCCCTGGACATTGAAGACGGCCGCATCGAACCCTCAGAGGTCGGCCAGCAGACGCCCAGCGTGCGCCGTGGCGTGGTCAGCACTCAGGCCGTCGTGGGGGAAAGCCGGTCGTTGGTGGTAGGCGGTTTTCATACCGAAGAGACCGGCGATAACCTCGAACGGGTGCCGTGGCTGGGTCGCATCCCGCTGATCGGGCCGCTGCTGTTTTCCTCGACCACGCGCGAGACCAGTCGCCGCGAACGGGTCTTCATCCTGACGCCTCGCCTGATCGGTGACCAGGTCGACCCGGCCCGCTACATCTCCGCCCTTGACCGCGAACAGGTCGACAGCGCCATGGCCCGCCTGGAAGAGCGTCGCAACGGCACCCGCCCCGTCGGTCGTGTCGAGGTCAGCGACGTGCTCGCCCAACTCGCCGACGGCAACATTCCGGCCACGTTCAAGCAAGCCGCGTCGATTCCTTATTCGCCCGACACATTGTGCGCGTTGCAACCCGGGCTATCGCTGGACGCTGCCCGGGCCCAATGGTTCGCCGGCCCCGATTACGGCATCGCCGTGGGCGTGGTACGCAACGATGGCCAGCAGAGGTTGCGCTTCGACGAAGCGAGCTGCGGCAGCCGCTGGGCCCTGGCCACCTCCGCCTGGCCGAAGGTGTGGCTTGAGCCCGGTGAGGAAACGGAAGTGTTCGTGGTCATGAAACAACCCACGCGCACGCCAGGCGGCGAGCGCCCTTCTCTTCTGCAAACCAGCGCGAGGACCCTGCCATGAGTCGTACGCCACTGCTGCTCGTTTTATTGCTGAGCCTGCCGGTGTTCGCCGGCTGCGCGAACCGCTCGGGCTGCCAGGGCGATGCCTGCAGCCGCGCCGAACCGGACAACGGTCGGCTGGTGATCTGGTGGTCACCCGGCATGCGCGGCGGCCTTGGCTCCCCCGAACACCCACTGGACCATACGGTCGTCCCATTGGAGAACTGAACGCTATGTCTTTTTCAGTACACAGCGTAAGCACTCGCCAGGCCTTCCAGAAGAACATCATCGCCGGCATCGCGACGTATTGGGAAATAGCCCCAGGCATTGAGTTCTGTCTGCGACGCGAGCCTCACAGCGTGGGGCTCGCCTTACAAATACAAAGCCAGGCGCTGCGCGCAAACCAGATCCAGCATGCCCTCGAACGGCGTTTCGCCCAGCCGACCGACTACGCGCAGCTGTTCGTATTTCTCGATCCGCAGCGAGCACTCGTGGTCTGGCAGGCGCTGCCCGACGCGCCGCTATCCACTGAACTGCTCGATGAAATCCAGTCCCGTCAGCTATCGCTGCTGGGCCTGGAAGACCTCGACGATTACTCGGCCACGTATTGAGCGAAACACAACGAACTGTTTGGACCGGGAACATGGTGAACCTGTGGCGAGGGGATTTATCCCCGTTGGGCTGCGTAGCAGCCCCAAAGAACTGATCACATCAACCTGATACAACACGGTGGCGGATTTCAGGGCTGCTACGCAGCCCAACGGGGATAAATCCCCTCGCCACAATGACTCATGAACTCTTTTGTATCGAGGGAGGTTTTCCATGACCGTCGCACCGCTTGCCCAGCGCTTGATCTCGGCCCTCGCGGAACATTTGCATGCGCACTTGCAGT
This sequence comes from Pseudomonas sp. A25(2017), assembly GCF_002001065.1. NCBI lineage: Bacteria > Pseudomonadati > Pseudomonadota > Gammaproteobacteria > Pseudomonadales > Pseudomonadaceae > Pseudomonas > Pseudomonas sp. A25(2017). Next base: position 109,076 of record NZ_MUOA01000116.1, read on the forward strand.
TGGAAGGTGGCGTGTGCGCGCTGTATGACGCGAGCAACCGCGAAGCCGTGATCATCGAGCTGCCCGATCACGGCGATGTCGCCATCCTCCATAGCTCGATCGATGTGCCTGCCCACGCGCCCGGCTTGCACAAGCGCTTGCTGGAACTCAACTTTCGACTGGATCTGCTCGGCGGCAGCTGGTTGGCGCTGGACGATAAGGGCAGCGTTCGCCTGTGTGCCCATTGTCCGTTGTCGATGCTCGATGAGGTGCGGTTCTGCCATTGGATCGTCGGTTTCATCGCCCAGGTCGGCGACGTTCGAGCGCGCTTGGCGGTGCCCGCAACGCCGGGCAGCCCTCGTCCGACCTCGCTCAACGCAAGCCGGACCCGATTGGGATAGGCACCCGCGGCCTGGAATTACTACTGCGGGACTCTGTAGGAGCTGGCGAAGCCTGCGATCTTTTGATCTTTTGATCTTTCGCTTGAGATTCAAGTGGCTGGGGAAAGATCGCAGCCTCGTTGCACTCGACAGCTCCTACACAGCTCCTACACAGGTTGATGCAGGCTCATCGCTTTATCGAAGCTTCATCGCCTCGCCACCCTCCTGCATGACTTTCCTCGCGCTGTCCATGAAGCCCTTGGTGACCTCCGTCACCGTATCGCTCATCAACTTGGCCATGTCGGCGGAGCTTTTGATCAGCATCATAGTGCTCTGGCGCTCTTCCATGCCCATTTGTATGTTGAACTGCTTTTCCATCAACTGCTTTTGACGGGTTTCCATCTCGCTCATGAAAGAGTCCGGAGTGCGAGATTCCGAAGTGGGGCTGGACGTTTGTGCGTCATCCAGCGGTTGCGTGTCATTCGACGTCGCCGCGTGGTTGGCGTCCCGCGTTCGGGCGCGGCCACGCTGATGCACCGCCGGTGGCGTCGACGAGGAGCGTCCCCGGTCATGCAGGCTTTGGGTGCCTTGGCGCTGCTGCGCCTCACGGGGTCGTTGGCTCAGCGAGGGTGAGCGCGATGGCGACAAGCTGTCGGTGCCGTGCAGGGCACCTGTGCCCCTCAAGGGGCTCGTCAGGGGTCTGGGTTCGGGCATGGGAATCCTCCACGAGTCGATGTCTGTGTGGTGGGCACTGTCGGCAGGCCGGGATCCTCCGGACGAGCCTGGCTCACTCCCTGAGTGGCAGCCGCGTGTGCATCGGTTCCATCGACCTCAACGCTGGTTCAATTCCGGAATCTCGATCACCTCGCCCTTGGCCTCGTCATCCAGTTCGCGCAACACCCGATAAATATGCGCAACCGCCTGGAGCGTCTCCCGGGGGATATAACCACCGACGTCTTCACGGTAGATCGTGCGCGCCAGCCAGATGCACTGGATGACCGGAACCCGCGCCGCCTTCGCCCGCTCGATCAGCGCCCGGGCCTCGGCATCGACGCCTTTGACGATCAACTGCGGCAGCGGCGTTTCCTCGGGGCGATACGACAGCGCGACGGCAAAGTGGGTAGGGTTGACCACCAACATGTCGGCGTCTTCCACCGGTTTGGTCTCTTTGCTGACAGGCTGGTCGACCAATTGCCGGGCCAGGCTGCGGCGATGCATTTTTACATGGGGGTCGCCTTCCATTTCCTTGAACTCCTTGCGCACCTCCTCCTCGCTCATGCGCAGGCGCTTGGCGAAGAAATATTTCTGCAGGCCGAAGTCGAGAATCGCCAGCACCAGCAGTACACCCAGGCAAATGTGCATGATGTGCCGAAACAGGCTGGCCAAGCCGCGCCAATAGCTGTGCAGGTCGCCGTTGACCAGATTGATCAACGAGCCGAGTGCCGGCAGGGTCACCAGATAGATCACGGTGCCGATAAACACGGCCTTGACCAGCCCCATGAACAGGTTGATCAGCGCCTGGCCGGAGAACATCTGCTTGGCCTGGTTCATCGGGTTCAGGCGGTTCGGGTCCGGCTGCAGGGCCTCGGGGGCGAACAGGAAACCGAACTGTATCCAGCCGGCCACCAAGCGAGTGACGATCGCCAGCCCAACGGTCATCAAGGTGAAATTGAGCAGCACGCCACCGGCATGGGCCAAGGTTTCCTCAAAGGCCCGCACGAAGTCGACATCCAGCCGACGCAGCGGGAATGTCACCATGTCTCCCAAGGCCTGCATGCTGTCGTCGGCCTGGGTCAATGCCACTTCGGTGATCGCCGCAAGCACCAGCAGGCTGCTCAAGTCCTGGCTTTGGCCGACCTGGCCCTTGTTGCGCGCGTCGCGAATCTTCTTCGGCGTCGCCCGTTTGGTCTTTTCTCCACTGTCTTCGCTCATGCCCGAAGCCCTCCTTCAGGGTGACGGCAACAACAGGTGCAGCAGATGCCGGATTTCGCCATAGCGACCAAGACGGCCGGTCATCGCGTCCCACAGCGTGGGCAGGTAGAACAGCAGGAAGCCCAGGCCGATCAGACTCTTGGCCGGCATGGCGAGGACGAACACCTGCAATTGCGGGCTGTACAGGCTGAGCAGCGCCAGGCTGAACTCCACCAGCAACAGCAAGCCGATAAAGGGCGCCGCGTAGAGCATCATGTGCATGAACATTTCGCCGAGCAGCCCGAGAAACACGCCGAAGCCATCCGCGCCAGGCAATGGAAACCAAACGGTGGGCGACCACACCAGGTAGCTGTCCCAGATCACTTGGGTCAACGTGCCAATGCCCAGAGTGGTGACCAGCAGCAAGATCGTCATCTCCTTGAACAAGAGGCCCAGGGGCGTGGTGTCGCTGCCGAGCGCCGGGTTCAACTGGCCACCGATGAGCGCACCGCGCTGGTTGTCCAGCAAGGCGCCCACCGATTCGTACAACCAGAACGGCATCGCCAGCAGCACCCCGAGCAAGAAGCCCAGCACCAGCTCCTTGAACATCAACCCGGCCAGCGACAGCCAATTGACCTGGGCATCAATCAGCGCCTGGCGAATACCGGGCGCCGGCAACATGCCCAGGGCAAACACCACGGCATGGCGCGGCAAGCCTCGCAGGTGCTGGAAGCAAAACACCGGGACCAGGTAGGCGACCGGGTAAATGCGCGCCATGCCAAGCGCGATCGACAGCAGCAAGTCGAAATACGGGACAAAAGCCTGGGCCGTCATCAGGTGTTGGCCATCATTTCGAATGCCCGACGCAGCAGTCCCAGCAATTCCACGCCGATCCAGCGGCCCGTGACCAGCAAGGTCAGCCCGACCGCCACCAACTTGATGCCGAAGGGCAAGGTCTGGTCCTGGATCTGCATCAAGGCCTGCACCAGGGAGGTCAGCACACCGACGATCACCGCCACGATCAAAGGCGGCGCGGAGAGCAGGACCACCAGCAACATGCCTTCCTTAAACAACGTCAGCGCGTCCATCGCACATCCTCAAAGATAGGAATAGAAGAGGCTGTCGAGCAATTGCGTCCAGCCCTGCACGAGGACAAAAATCAGCAGCTTGAGCGGCAACGAAATGGTCATGGGCGCGACCATCTGCATGCCGAGTGCCAGCAGCAGGTTGGACACGATCAGGTCGATGACAATGAACGGGATATAAATCAAAAATCCCATCTGGAAACCGGCCTCGAGCTCCGACAGCATGAAGGCCGGGATGAGCAGCATCAGGTCGTCGCGACTGGCCTGCTCGGCGCGTTCCTTGGGCCACATCCGCTGGGTGTTTTCCAGCAAGTGGGCGAGGATGTCCGGGTTGGTATTGCGCGACATGAAGGCCTGCAACGGTTTTATCGCGTTCAGCGCAGAACCTTGCAACGCCTCGGTGTTGCTGAAGTCCAGCGGCCGCTCCTTCAGCTCTTCGGCGATGTTGTGGCCCACCGGCGCCATGATGAACAGCGTCGCGGCCAGGGCAATGGCATACAGCGCCATATTGGGTGGCACCTGCTGCACGCCGATGGCGTTACGGGTGATGGTCAACACGATGGTTATCTTGAGAAAGGCGCTGCAGATGATCAGCAGCAAGGGGACCAAGGAAATCCCGCCGATGAACAGCGCCAGCAGAAAGGGGTCGACCCCCTGGAAGCTCATCCAGCCACATCCACGTGAGCGATTTGCAGGCCCAACCGGCCATCGACCTCGACCAGCTCGCCATGGGCCAGGGCCCGTTCGCCATAGAACAGCGCCGCTGTCCCCGGTGTCACGCCTTGCACTTGCAGCACCGCGCCGGGCGCCAGATTGCGCAGCTCGCCCAAGGTCAGGCTCAAATGACCGCAGCGTATCGTCAGCGTCAGCGGCAGGTCGTCGAAGCGCTCGGGGAGATCGGCAGCGACCGGCTCCGTCATCGGCACCTCCTCGGCTTCAGCGGCGGCATAGGCCGACTCCGGGTGCTCGGCCGCCTCGGCGGCTTGGGCGTCAGGTTCGTAGCCGGTGCTATCGTCCCAGTCCGGCGTCAGGATGTCGGTGTCGGCGGTGGTGCTCATAACGGTCTCCTCCAGAGCGAGCAAGGTCAGGCGCAACGGCGCGGCACAACTGTGTACCCGCACCTGCAAACAATGCCGGCCCAGGCGAATCAGCCCTTGGCCGGATGAATCGAACAGAGCGGTTTGCGGCACCAACACATCACCGGGGCGCAACCTCGCCAACTGCCCGGCGGCCAGCGCCAGGTGTCCCAGTTCCAACGGAACATGCAGCGCAAAGCCCGCGATCCCTGGCGCGGTTCGCCGCTGCCAAGGCGTAGCGCGAAGCAGCCCCAGCAGGGTCGCACCGGTCATTTCCAGATGACTCGTGACGCGGGCCGCGCCCACCCTCACGTCGAGCCGGCAAGCAATGCCCTGCACCGCGGGTCCGACCGCTGGTTTGATAAAACCGAATGCCTGGTGCAGGGGCTCGCTCAGGGTTTGCTGGAACAGTGACCAGAACCACGCGTCATCCGGTCCGGGTTCGGCAGGCAGGACCACCGGGCATTCACCGAACAGGCTGAGCACCGCGCCGGGGTCGTCCAGGGTAAAGACGCCATGGGCACATGCCAGCACACACGGTGTGCTCCCAGCCGCAGCGCCGCCCGGAGTCAGTTCCAGCAGGCCCGTCTCGCCCGCCACCTCGAAGGGCAACCGGACGCCAATGCCTAATAGTCGCCGGGCGCTGGCGTCCTCGCTGCCCACAGTCGGCAGCGCCAATGCATGGACGGTCATGTCGCGCTAACCTCTTCTTCCCGCGCTACGCGCACGCTCACCGGCTGGCCCAGGCTTTGGGTCAGCGCCTCTTCGAGACGGCCGGATCGACTCGACAGCCGCGTCTGTACGTCTGCACTTTCGCTGCTCAGGCCGATGTCCCACCCG